>NZ_JBVIRI010000010.1:0-312664 GCF_055576225.1 Streptomyces sp. NPDC033845
CACGGCCCCGTAGGCACGGCCGCGGAAGATCCGGCCGTCCTCCAGGACGAGTACGGCGGGAGCTTTCACAGCTCCCCTGGTGGAGGTCGTCATCGTTCGGCGCCTTCCGTCGTGATGGATTGGTTCATGAGGTTGATCGCCTCGACCCAGGCGGCGTGCTCGGCCGCGCGGTCGGAGCGGAATCCGGAGTCGATCAGCTTGTCACCGTGCGCCCAGGTGACGACGAGCAGACCGCCCTCGGTCAGTACCTTGCCCGCGATTCCCTTGTCGAGGCGGGCGCCGCGCAGCTGCGCGGCCGGTACGAAGAAATCGGTGGCCCCCGGACGGACCACGTCGAGGCCCTCGTCGGTGAGGGTGAGCTCGACCCGGCTGCGGACGCCCAGACCGTGGGCCACGATCCGGTCGAGCCACTGCCCGGCCGTCGTGGACCCGTGGTACCGGCCGGTCAGTGCCAGCCGGTGTTCGGGGAGCCCGCCGGGGGCGGCGGGCAGCTCCGGCAGATCGTTCTGCAGGGCCCCCCGCCATTTCCAGCCCTGGCGCATCAGCCAGTACACGAATGCGATGAAGACGAGCAGACCGATGATCCACGCGATCCGCGCGTCCCAGTCCGTCACCTCCGCCGACTTCCGTTCGGCGGCCAGGCCGGCCTCGGAGGCCAGCTGGATTACTGCAGGTGTCACGCCAGTTTCCCGTCCACGACCGTTGCCCGGCCCCGCAGGAAAGTGTGAGTGACGCGACCCGGCAGCTCACGGCCCTCGTAAGGCGTGTTGCGGCTGCGGGAAGCGAAGTGTGCGGGGTCCACGACACCACGGTACGAGGTATCGACCAGCGTCAGGTTCGCGGGTTCACCTGCCGAGACGGGACGTCCGTGGTTCGAGAGGCTGCCGATGCGCGCGGGAGCGAAGGACATCCGGTCCGCGACCCCCGCCCAGTCCAGCAGTCCGGTCTCCACCATGGTCTGCTGGACCACCGACAGGGCGGTCTCCAGACCGACCATGCCCATGGCGGCGGCGGCCCACTCGCAGTCCTTGTCCTCGTGCGGGTGCGGGGCGTGGTCGGTGGCGACGATGTCGATCGTGCCGTCGGCCAGCGCCTCGCGCAGGGCCAGCACGTCGGCCTCGGTGCGCAGCGGCGGGTTCACCTTGTAGACCGGGTCGTAGGAGCGGACCAGCTCGTCGGTGAGCAGCAGGTGGTGCGGGGTGACCTCGGCGGTGACGTCGATGCCGCGGGACTTGGCCCAGCGGACGATCTCGACGGAGCCGGCCGTGGAGAGGTGGCAGATGTGCACGCGGGAGCCGACGTGCTCGGCGAGGAGCACGTCGCGGGCGATGATCGACTCCTCGGCGACGGCGGGCCAGCCGCCGAGGCCCAGCTCGGCGGAGACCACGCCCTCGTTCATCTGGGCGCCCTCGGTGAGCCGGGGCTCCTGGGCGTGCTGGGCGACGACCCCGCCGAAGGCCTTCACGTACTCCAGGGCCCGGCGCATGATCACGGCGTCGTCCACGCACTTGCCGTCGTCGGAGAAGACGGTGACCTGGGCGGCGGACTCGTGCATGGCGCCGAGCTCGGAGAGCTGGCGGCCTTCGAGGCCGACGGTGACGGCTCCGATGGGCTGCACGTCGCAGTAGCCGGACTCCTTGCCGAGCCGCCAGACCTGCTCGACCACGCCGGCGGTGTCGGCGACGGGGAAGGTGTTCGCCATGGCGAAGACGGCGGTGTAGCCGCCGGAGGCGGCGGCGCGGGTGCCGGTGAGGACGGTCTCGGAGTCCTCGCGGCCGGGCTCGCGCAGATGGGTGTGGAGGTCGACCAGGCCGGGGAGGAGGGTCTGGCCCTCGGCCTCGATGACGGTGGCGTCGCCGGCGTCCAGGCCGGTGCCGACGGCGGCGATGGTCTCGCCGTCGATCAGGACGTCCTGCGGCTCGCCGCCCAGTACCTTCGCGCCTCGGATCAGGATCTTGCTCATGGCTACTTGCTCTCCTCGGTACGCGTGGCGGGGGCGGCGGTGCTGGTGGTGACTGCGGGCTCGGAGCCGCCGAGCAGCAGGTAGAGGACGGCCATCCGGACGGAGACCCCGTTGGCGACCTGCTCGACGACCGTGCAGCGGTCGGAGTCGGCGACCGCGGCGGTGATCTCCATGCCGCGGACCATCGGGCCGGGGTGCATGACGATGGCGTGCTCCGGCATCCGGGCCATCCGCTCGGAGTCCAGGCCGTAGCGGCGGGAGTACTCGCGCTCGGTGGGGAAGAAGGCCGCGTTCATGCGTTCGCGCTGCACACGCAGCATCATCACCGCGTCGGACTTCGGCAGCACCTCGTCGAGGCTGTACGAGATCTCGCAGGGCCAAGTCTCGACGCCGACCGGCACCAGGGTGGGCGGGGCCACCAGGGTGACCTCGGCGCCCAGGGTGTGCAGCAGGTCCACGTTGGAGCGGGCCACCCGGCTGTGCAGCACGTCGCCGACGATGGTGATGCGGCGGCCGTCCAGGCCCTTGCCGAGGCCGGCGTCCCGGCCGACCAGCCGGCGGCGCATGGTGAAGGCGTCCAGCAGGGCCTGGGTGGGGTGCTGGTGGGTGCCGTCGCCGGCGTTGATCACCGGGGCGTCGATCCAGCCGGAGGTGGCCAGCCGGTAGGGGGCGCCGGAGGCGCCGTGCCGGATGACCACGGCGTCCACGCCCATGGCCTCCAGGGTCTGCGCGGTGTCCTTGAGGGACTCGCCCTTGGAGACGCTGGAGCCCTTGGCGGCGAAGTTGATGACGTCGGCGGAGAGGCGCTTCTCGGCGGCTTCGAAGGAGATCCGGGTGCGGGTGGAGTCCTCGAAGAACAGGTTGCAGATCGTGCGGCCGCGCAGGGTGGGCAGCTTCTTGATCGGCCGGTCCGCGACCCGGGCCATCTCCTCGGCGGTGTCGAGGATGAGGACGGCGTCGTCGCGGGTGAGGTCGGCGGCCGAGATGAGGTGGCGCTTCATCTGGGTGCTCCGTTTTTTCGGGGCGGGCGAGGGAGGGTGCGGCGGGCGGTACGGGCGGGCCCGGGGCCCGGGCATGCCTCTCCCGGCTGGGCGGGTCGGGGCGCGCGGCCGGGGGCTTGCCGGGGTTCCGCCTCCGGGACGTGCCGGGGGCGGGTCGGGCGGTGGGCCGGGGGGCGTGACCGGCTAGCGCCGGTCTCCGGCGCGGTCGGGGCCCTGCCCGAGCAGCACGGCGTCGCGGCCGTCCTCCTCCTGGAGCTGGACCTTGACGGTCTCCCGCAGCGAGGTGGGGAGGTTCTTCCCGACGTAGTCGGCGCGGATCGGGAGTTCGCGGTGGCCGCGGTCGACCAGGACGGCGAGCTGCACGGCGCGGGGGCGGCCCAGGTCGCCGAGGGCGTCCAGGGCGGCGCGGATGGTGCGGCCGGAGAAGAGCACGTCGTCGACGAGGACCACGAGCCGGCCGTCGATGTCGTCGCCGGGGATCTCGGTGCGGCCGATCGCGCGGGCGGGCTTCATCCGCAGGTCGTCGCGGTACATGGTGATGTCGAGGGAGCCGACCGGGATCTTGGTCCCGGTGATCTCTTCGAGCTTGGCGGCCAGCCGGCGGGCCAGGAACACACCGCGGGTCGGGATGCCGAGGAGCACCACGTCGTCGGCGCCCTTGGCGCGTTCGACGATCTCGTGGGCGATGCGGGTCAGCACCCGGGCGATGTCCTGCGCCTCCAGTACGGGGCGTGCGGTGTCGCCGGCGGGGACCCGGTCGTTCTGAGCGTCCATGGAAAGGACCTCCTTCTCCGCCTCACGGGACGGCTCTTAAAGGACGTCTGATGTACGGGAGCAACGTTACCAGGGGGATTCCGGGGCCCGCACAGGGGGCGTCCCATTCGGCTTGACGCAGGCAAGTAACGCTGCGTAACCTCACAGTGAGTTACCAGCCTCGCGGCGGAGCCGCATGTTGCCCATGTCGTCACAGCGTCCGGGAGCGTTATGTCCAGCGAATACGCCAAGCAGCTCGGGGCCAAGCTCCGCGCCATCCGCACCCAGCAGGGCCTTTCCCTCCACGGTGTCGAGGAGAAGTCCCAGGGCCGGTGGAAGGCCGTCGTGGTCGGTTCGTACGAGCGCGGGGACCGCGCCGTGACCGTCCAGCGTCTCGCCGAGCTGGCGGACTTCTACGGGGTGCCGGTGCAGGAACTGCTGCCGGGCACCACCCCCGGCGGGGCCGCCGAGCCGCCGCCGAAGCTGCGTCTGGACCTGGAGCGGCTGGCCCACGTGCCCGCCGAGAAGGCCGGTCCCCTGCAGCGGTACGCGGCGACCATCCAGAGCCAGCGCGGCGACTACAACGGCAAGGTGCTGTCGATCCGCCAGGACGACCTGCGCACCCTCGCGGTCATCTACGACCAGTCCCCCTCGGTGCTGACCGAGCAGCTGATCAGCTGGGGCGTGCTGGACGCGGACGCCCGCCGGGCCGTGGCCCACGAGGAGATCTGAGCCGTTTCCACTGAGCCCGACCGGCCCAGCAGAAACGTATAGCCACGAGAAAGGGCCCGCAGCGCTCGCGCGCTGCGGGCCCTTTTCCGTCCGGCTCAGCCCTCGCTGCGCCGCAGGCTCGGCTTGAGGTCCTTGAAACGGCCCAGCAGGCCGTTCACGAACGCCGGGGAGTCGTCGGTGGAGAACTCCTTGGCGAGCTGCACGGCCTCGTCGATCGCCACGGCGTCCGGGGTCTCGTCGACCCAGATCAGCTCGTAGGCGCCGAGCCGCACGATGTTGCGGTCGGCGACGGGCATCCGGTCGAGGTCCCAGTCCACCGCGTAGGTGGCGATCAGATCATCGATCCGGTTCACCCGATCGGCGTAGCCCTCGACGAGGTTCATCGTGAACTCGTTCACCGCGGGCTGCCGGGGGTCGTTCCGGGAGTGGCGGACCCAGTCCGCGAGGACCTCGCGCACGGGCACGTCGCGCTGGTCGGCCTCGAAGAGGATCTGGAAGGCGCGCTTGCGCGCGTTGCTCCGGGCGGCCACGGTTAGCTGTTCACCCGGCCGAGGTAGTCGCTGGTGCGGGTGTCGACCTTGACCTTCTCGCCGGTGGTGACGAAGAGCGGGACCTGGATCTCGTGACCGGTCTCCAGCTTCGCCGGCTTGGTGCCGCCGGTGGAGCGGTCGCCCTGGACGCCCGGGTCGGTGTGCTCGATGGTCAGCTCGACGGCGGCCGGCAGCTCGACGTAGAGCACCTCGCCCTCGTGCTGGGCGACCGAGGCGGTGAAGCCCTCGATCAGGAAGTGGGCGGCGTCGCCGACGGCCTTGCGGTCGACCATCAGCTGGTCGTAGGTCTGCATGTCCATGAAGACGAAGTAGTCGCCGTCCATGTACGAGAACTGCATGTCACGGCGGTCGATGGTGGCCGTCTCGACCTTGGTGCCGGCGTTGAACGTCTTGTCGACGACCTTGCCGGACAGCACGCTCTTGAGCTTGGTGCGCACGAAGGCCGGGCCCTTGCCGGGCTTGACGTGCTGGAACTCGACGACGGACCAGAGCTGGCCCCCGTCGAGCTTGAGCACCATGCCGTTCTTGAGGTCGTTCGTGGAAGCCACGGTTGCGAAATCTCCTGGACTGGTGGACCACGGATGGCGCGCACAGCAGAGCTAGAGCGCGAGCAGCTCCTTGGTCGTAATGGTGAGTAGCTCGGGTCCGCCGTCCGCCTCGGGGCGTACGACGAGCGTGTCATCGATCCGGACTCCGCCCCGTCCCGGGAGGTGAACCCCCGGTTCGACGGTGACCGGCACGCAAGCGTCCAGTTTACCCATGGCTGTAGGTGCAAGCTGCGGGTCCTCGTCGATTTCGAGCCCCACCCCGTGTCCGGTCCACGGGGCGAGGGCCTCGCCGTGGCCGGCGGAGTCCAGCACGGAGCGCGCCGCGTGGTCCACGTCCCGGTACGCGGCCCCCGGCAGCAGGGCCTCCCGGCCGGCCCGCTGGGCGGCGAACACCAGGTCGTACAGGTCGATCTGCCAGTCGGCGGGAGTGGTGCCGATCACGAAGGTCCGGCCGATCTCGCAGCGGTACCCCCGGTAGTTGGCGCCCAGGCAGACGGACAGGAAGTCGCCCTCCTCCACCCGGCGATCGGACGGCCGGTGCCGGGAGCGGCCGGAGTGCGGGCCGGTGCCCACCGAGGTGGGGAAGGCCGGCCCGTCGGCCCCGTGGTCCACCAGCCGGCGCTCCAGCTCCAGGGCCAGATGGCGTTCGGTCCGGCCGACCAGGATGGATTCCAGCAGCTCGCCCAGGGCCTGGTCGGCGATCTCGGCGGCGATCCGCA
This sequence comes from Streptomyces sp. NPDC033845, assembly GCF_055576225.1. NCBI lineage: Bacteria > Bacillati > Actinomycetota > Actinomycetes > Kitasatosporales > Streptomycetaceae > Streptomyces > Streptomyces sp. NPDC033845. The sequence continues at coordinate 6,268 of NZ_JBVIRI010000010.1, forward strand.
GACAGGCGATCTCCTCCTCGTCCTTGACCAGCCGCTGCTGCTCCACGGCCCCGCCGAGGTCGGTGAGGCGCAGCCCGGGGGCCACCGAGAGCAGGGCCCGGTGCCGGGCGACGGTGAGGTGGTGCTCCTCCACGGCGAGGGTCTCGGCCCGGGCGGAGCCCGCGCAGTCGGCGGCGGCCACCGCGGGATCGCCGCCGGGGCCGGTCAGCACCGAGATCCGCAGCCGTTCGTCCAGCCGGCCCTCGTCCGGTTCCCCGGTGGGTGCGTCGGCGCTGAACAGCACGTCCTCGGACGGGCCGACCAGCAGCACGGCCCCGCGGGGGCTGCCCCCGGTGAGGTAGCGGACGTTGGCCGGACGCGTGACCAGAGCGGCCGAGTTTCCGGCGGCGGCACAGCGGTCGCGAAGCGTGGCCCGGCGGGAGGCGTACACGTCTGACATGACTTGAGCGTATTTGCGGCCCGCGCGGTCGGCGCGTTGAGCGCCGCCGCCCGTGGCCGCGCCCGGCACCGGGGGTCGGGCCCCTGCATCCGGCCCCAGGTGTCCGGCCCCTGGTGCCCGGGCCCCGGCTACCAGCGGGGCGGAGCGGTGAGGGCTCGGGCCAGCGCCTCGTCCAGGGCGCGGGCGGTGCCCTCCACGTCCAGGTGGGAGTTGTCGATGATGGGGAGGCCGGAGCCGTACCAGCCGGCCATCCGGCCGTGGATCCGGGCGACCTCCTCGTCGGAGAGCCGGCGGTTCCCGGAGCGGGCCGCGTTGCGCTCCAGGACCACTTCCAGTCCCGGCAGCAGGACCACGGGCAGCAGGTGCGGTCCCACGTGCCGCTTCCAGCCGCCGAGGCCCACCACCGGCCGGTCCGGGAAGACGGCGTCGTCCAGGATGCAGGAGATGCCGTTGGCCAGGAAGTTCCGGGCGGCGAACCCGCAGGTGCGGCGGGCCAGCCGGTACTGGGCCTCGGAGTGCTCGTTCCAGCCGGCCTGGGGGTCGGCGAATCCGGCGCAGACCCATTCGCGGACGTCGTCCAGGCTGATGTGGGCGGTGGCCACCTTGCGGGCGGCGGCCCAGTGCCGGGCCACCGTGGTCTTCCCGGCACCGGCCGGGCCGATCAGCAGTACGGCCAGGGTGGTGGTCCCGGTGCCCGGCCCGGGGGCGGCCACCGGGGCCGGGGCCGCCGGGGGCAGCGGCACGTGCCCGGTGGCCTCGGGCACGGGGCCCGCAGGCCAGCCGTGCGGGGGCGGTATGGGCGGCTGCGGGGGCGCCGCCGGGTGCTGTCCCGGGGCGCCCCAGCCGCCCACTCCTTGCTGCATCCGCTGCCATCCGTCTCGTATCGGCGTCTCGTCTCGGCGACGACTGATGCGAGAACGTTATCTCAGGCGTCGAGTTCCTCCGCCAGCGCCCGGAGCGCCAGCCGGTAGGAGCCCAGTCCGAAGCCCGCGACGGTGCCGGTGGCGACCGCGGCGATGACCGAGGTGTGCCGGAACTCCTCCCGTGCGTACGGGTTGGAGATGTGCACCTCGATCAGCGGGGCGGTGCGCTGGGCGGCCGCGTCCCGCATGGCGTAGGAGTAGTGGGTGAAGGCACCGGGGTTGATGACCACCGGGATCCGCCCGTCCGCCGCCTCGTGGAGCCAACGGACCAGCTCGCCCTCGTCGTTGGTCTCGCGGACCTCGACCTCGAAGCCCAGCTCCTTGCCGAGCTCGGTGCAGCTCGCCACCAGCCCGGCGTACGAGGTGGCCCCGTAGACGTCGGGTTCGCGGGAGCCGAGCCGGCCCAGGTTGGGGCCGTTCAGCACCAGCACCGGGCGGCTCACGCCGACACCTCGCCGTAGGCCGCCACCAGGTGGGCCGGGTCCGGTCCCTCCAGTACGGAGGGCTTGCCCAGGCCGTCCAGGACGATGAACCGCAGCAGGTTGCCGCGGGACTTCTTGTCCAGCTGCATGGTCTGGAGCAGCTGCGGCCACTGGTCGCCGCGGTAGCTGAGCGGCAGTCCGACCGAGCCGAGGACGGCCCGGTGCCGGTCGGCGGTGGCGTCGTCCAGCCGGCCGGCCAGCCGGCCCAGTTCGGCGGCGAAGACCATGCCCACGGACACGGCGGCGCCGTGCCGCCACTTGTAGCGCTCGTTCTTCTCGATGGCGTGCGCCAGCGTGTGGCCGTAGTTGAGGATCTCCCGCAGGCCGGACTCCTTGAGGTCGCTGGAGACCACGTCGGCCTTGACCTGGATGGACCGGACGATCAGCTCGGCGGTGTGCGGGCCCTCGGGGGTCCGCGCGGCCGCCGGGTCGGCCTCGATCAGGTCCAGGATCACCGGGTCGGAGATGAACCCGGCCTTGATGATCTCGGCGAGCCCGCTGACGTAGTCGTGGACGGGCAGCGAGTCCAGCGCGGCCAGGTCGCAGAGCACTCCGGCGGGCGGGTGGAAGGCGCCGACCAGGTTCTTGCCCTCGGCGGTGTTGATGCCGGTCTTGCCGCCCACGGCCGCGTCCACCATGGCCAGGACGGTGGTCGGCACGGCGATCCAGCGGACCCCGCGCAGCCAGGAGGCCGCGACGAAGCCCGCCAGGTCGGTGGTGGCGCCGCCGCCGACGCCGACGACCACGTCGGTGCGGGTGAACCCGGACTGGCCGAGCGCCTTCCAGCAGTAGGCGGCGACCTCGGCGGTCTTGGCCTCCTCGGCGTTCGGCACCTGGATGGCGACCGCCTCGTAGCCCTGCTCGGCGAGGTCGGCGCGGAGCGCCTCGCCGGTCTCGGCGAGGGCCTCCGGGTGGATCACGGCGACCCGCTGGGCCCGGTTCCCGATCAGGTTGCCGAGCTCGCCGAGCAGCTGCCGGCCGACCAGCACCTCGTACGCGTCGTGTCCGGCGCTGGCGCCGACCTGGATCCGCGTCACCTGGTCCGTCATACGTCCTTCAACTCCAGTGCGTCGAGGACCGCCTGGGCGACCTCTTCGGGGGTGCGGTCGTCGGTGGGTACGACGATCCGCGCGACTTCGGTGTACAGCGGCCGGCGGGCCTCCATCAGCTCGCGCCACTGCCGGCGCGGGTTGATGGCCAGCAGCGGCCGGGCGGTGTTGAGGCCGACCCGGCGGACGGCCTCGTCCACGTCCATGGACAGGTAGGCCACCGGCCGGCCGGCGAGCTCGGCCCGGGTGCCCGGGTCGAGCACCGCGCCGCCGCCGAGGGCGAGGACTCCGGTGTGGTCCCGGAGGGCGTCGGCCACGGCCTGCCGTTCCAGCTGCCGGAAGTGGGCCTCGCCCTCGTCGACGAAGATGTCGGCGATCTCCCGGCCCTGGGCGGCGACGATGTCGGCGTCGGTGTCCCGGTAGCCGGCTCCGAGCCGCTCGGCGAGCAGCGAGCCGACCGTGGACTTGCCGGACCCGGGGGGCCCGACCAGGACGACCAGGGGTCCGCCGGTCACCGGATCTGCAGGTTGTCGAGGTAGGCGCGGACGTTGCGGCGGGTCTCGGGGACCGAGTCCCCGCCGAACTTCTCCACCACGGCGTCGGCGAGGACCAGGGCGACCATGGCCTCGGCGACGATGCCCGCGGCGGGCACCGCACAGACGTCGGAGCGCTGGTGGTGGGCGACGGTGGCCTCACCGGTCGCCACGTCCACGGTGGCGAGCGCCCGGGGCACCGTCGCGATGGGCTTCATCGCGGCCCGTACCCGCAGCAGCTCGCCGGTGGTGAGTCCGCCCTCGGTGCCGCCGGCCCGGCCGGAGGTGCGCCGGATGCCCTCGGGGGTGGAGACGATCTCGTCGTGGGCCTGGGATCCTGGGACCCGGGCGAGCTCGAAGCCGTCGCCGACCTCCACGCCCTTGATGGCCTGGATGCCCATCAGGGCGCCGGCCAGCCGGGCGTCGAGGCGGCGGTCCCAGTGCACGTGGGAGCCGAGGCCGACGGGCACGCCGTAGGCCAGGACCTCGACCACGCCGCCGAGGGTGTCGCCGTCCTTGTGGGCCTGGTCGATCTCGGCGACCATCGCCTCCGAGGCGGCCTCGTCCAGGCAGCGCACCGGGTCGGCGTCGAGCTTCTCGACGTCGGCGGGGGTCGGGTAGAGCCCGTAGGGGGCCTTGGCCGCGGCCAGCTCCACCACGTGGGAGACGATCTCGATCCCGGCGACCTCCTTGATGAAGGAGCGGGCGATGGCGCCCAGGGCCACCCGGGCCGCCGTCTCACGGGCGCTGGCGCGCTCCAGGATCGGCCGGGCCTCGTCGAAGCCGTACTTCTGCATGCCGGCGAGGTCGGCGTGACCGGGCCGGGGCCGGGTCAGCGGCGCGTTGCGGCCGGTGTCCTTGAGCAGCGAGGGGTCGACCGGGTCGGCCGACATCACGGTCTGCCACTTGGGCCATTCGCTGTTGCCGACCATCACGGCGACCGGGGAGCCCAGGGACAGGCCGTGACGGACGCCGCCGATGAAGGTGATCTCGTCCTGCTCGAACTTCATCCGGGCACCGCGGCCGTAGCCGAGCCGCCGCCGGGCCAGGTGGTCGGCCACCAGCTCGGTGGTGATCGGGACGCCGGCGGGAAGACCCTCCAGCGTCGCGACCAGCGCCGGTCCGTGAGATTCCCCGGCGGTCAGCCAACGCAACCTGCTCAACGATGCTCCTCATGCTCGCGCCTGATCCAGCGATGGCGCGGCCGGGTGCGCGGCCCGGGCCCGCCGTACCCCGATCCTGCCATGTCCGGAAGGGTTCGCCGGGCCGCGGTCCAGCTATCGGACGCCGGGAGCGCTCCCGGTGGACGCGGTCCGCCCCGCTGACCACCGGGCTACGGGCCCTCCGGCGGCGGTCCGGGGCGCCGACGGGCCCGGGGAATCCATCACGTCAGCGGGCCGAGAGGGCCCTCTCCCCCGCGACGCGCATGGCGGCGAGGGGGGCCGGGCCGCGGCCGGTCATCTGTTCCACCTGGAGGACGGCCTGGTGGACGAGGAGGTCGAGGCCCCCGAGCACGGCGCCCGCACGGGCCGACCAGGCGGCGGCGAGGGGGGTGGGCCAGGGCTCGTAGAGCACGTCGAAGAGGGTGCCGGGGCGGTCGGGGACCGCGTCGGCGAGCGCGTCGGTGCTGCCGGCCGGGGTGGTGGCGATCACCAGCGGGGCGCCGAGCGCCTCGGGGGCGTCCGCCCAGTCGGCGGTGCGGACCGCGACTCCGAGGCGGTCTCCCCACTGCTTCATCTCGTCGGCCCGGGCCGACGAGCGGACGTAGGCGGTGACCTCGCCGGTGCATATCCGGGAGAGGGCGGCGAGGGCGGAGGAGGCGGTGGCACCGGCGCCGAGGACGGCCGCGCTGTCCACCTTCTCCACCCCCCGTTCGCGGAGGGCGGAGATCAGGCCGGGGATGTCGGTGTTGTCGCCGACCCGGCGTCCGTCCTCGGTGAACACCACCGTGTTGACGGCCTCCACCGAGGCGGCGGTGTCGGTGATCTTGTCGAGCAGCGGGATCACCGCCCGCTTGAGCGGCATGGTCAGGGACAGCCCGGCCCATTCGGGGCCGAGGCCGGCCAGGAAGCCCGGGAGCGCGGCCTCGTCGATCTCGAACCGGTCGTAGGACCAGTCGTCGAGGCCGAGCTCCCGGTAGGCGGCGCGGTGCAGCACCGGTGAGAGGGAGTGCTCGATGGGCGAGCCCAGCACCGCGGCCCTGCTGCCTGCCATGTCGTTCCTACCCGCCGTTCTTGTTCTTCTGCCGTTCGTTGAACTCGGCGACCAGCCTCATGTGGTCGGCGTAGTTCGTGGTGAACGTGGTCTTCTTGCTGTCCACCGAGACGAAGAACATCCAGTCCCCGTCGTCCGGGTCGAGGGTCGCGGTCAGCGCCTCGTCGCCCGGGTTGCCGATCGGGCCGGGCGGCAGACCCTCGTGGACGTAGGTGTTGTAGGCGTGGGTGATCCCCTTCGCCTCCGCACGGCTCACGTGGATGTTACTGGTGCCCTTGAGGTAGTTGATCGTGGAGTCGAACTCCAGCTTGCGGTTGGTCACGTCGTTGTCCGGCTTGAGGCGGTTGTAGACCACCGCGGCCATCTTCCGGTAGTCGTCGTGGGTCATGCCCTCGGCCTGGACCAGGCTGGCCACGGTGACCACGTCGAGCGGGGACTTCAGACCGAGGTCCTTGGCCTTGCCCTCGATGCCGAGCTCGTCGTACTTGGACTTCGCCCTCGTGACCATCTGCTTGAGGAGTTCCTCGGGCGCCATGTCCTTGCGGAGGTCGTACCGGGCCGGGTAGAGGAAGCCTTCCAGCGGCTCCATGATCGGCGCACCGGTCGGGGCCCAGGACGGCAGGCCGAGCTTGTTGAGGTCCCGTTTGGCGACCGTCCGGGTGGTGCCGGGCTTCAGCTGGAGCTTCTTGTCGATGGCCGCGAAGACCTCGACGGCACGCTTCCCCTCGGGGATGGTGAGCACGTTCAGCTTGCTCGGGTCGGTCATGACCTCGACCACGGCCTTCGCCGACATGCCCTTGCGCAGCGGGTAGACACCCGGCTGGATCGAGGTGCCCTGCTTGTCCGCCTGGGCGGCCTCGGTGAAGGCCTCGACGCTGGCGACCACACCGGCGTCCTTCAGGGCACGGCCCATCTGCCCCAGGCTGGAGCCGGCCGCGATCTCCACGTCCACCGGTTCCGAGCCCTCGCCGGTGAAGTCGGCCGGCTCGCCGAACCGCTCCGACAGGAAGGAGTAGCCGTAGTAGCCGATGCCGCCGACCCCGCCGAGCAGGACCATCGCCACGAACAGGCAGGCGACCCCGTTGCGGCCCTTCTTGCCTTTGCCTTTGCCACGGCCGGAACGGCGGCCTCCGCCGCCTCCGCCGCGCCCGTCGTCGTCTCCCCCGTCGCCGTCGTCACCGCCGCCCCGGCGGTCCTCCGGCTCCTCGGTGTCCACCTCGGTGGCCGGTTCGGGGACCAGCCGGCGGCCCGGGGGCCGCGGCGGCGGGTAGGCCTCCTCGGTGCTGTAGAGGTCGGGGGCCTCCCCCGGGTAGCCCGCGGGCTGCTGGGCGTACGGGTCGGGGGCCGTCGCATAGGGGTCGACGGCCTGGACCTGGTACGCCTGCTGCTGTTGTTGCTGCGCGTAGTACTGCTGCTGCTGTTGCTGCTGGTACTGGGGTTGCTGCTGGAACTGCTGCTGGTACTGCTGTTCCTGGGGGTACTGCGGCTGCTGCGGGTATTGCTGCTGGGCGTACTGCTGCTCCTGGGGAACGTACTGCTGCTGCTCCTGGGCGTACTGCTGGGGGGCCTGCTGCTGCTCGGCCCAGCCCTGGTCGCCGTACAGGGGGTCACTGGGGTGCCACGGTTCGGGGGCCGGGCCCCGCCCATACTCAGTCATCGATCCCCTAGGAGCCGCGTCGGAGAGCCGACGGCTGTTCGAATGCCGCCATCTGGCGCGGAACGTTACCGTATCGCGATCAGATGACCACTTCGACGCACTCGCCGGGCGGATTTCCCGATACCCGTTCGGTCTCAAGAGCGTTCTGAAGGATGATCACAGCGGCGGCCTGGTCGATGACCGAGCGGCCCTTCTTCGCGTTCTTCCCGGCGGCCCGCAACCCCTGGGCCGCGGTCACCGTGGTCATCCGCTCGTCCACCAGACGCACCGTCACCGGTTTGACGCCCTTGGCGAGTTCGTTGGCGAACGCGCGGACCTTGGCCGCGGCCGGCCCCTCCCGCCCGCTGAGCGAGCGCGGAAGGCCGACCACCACTTCGAGGGGCTCGTACTCCGCGACCAGCTGGCGCAGCCGGCGGTGCGCGAACGGGATGTCCCGTCCGGGCACGGTTTCCACCGGTGTGGCCAACACCCCATCGGGGTCGCACGAGGCGACCCCGATCCGGGCGTCACCGACATCGATCGCGAGGCGTCGGCCACGGCGCAGCGTCACGGCGGTCAGACCGTCTCGACGACGAGGCGCTCGACCGCGGCGATGGCCTGCGGCACGGCGGCCGGGTCCTGGCCGCCGCCCTGGGCCAGGTCCGGCTTGCCGCCGCCCCCGCCGCCCAGGGTCTTGGCGGCGGTGCGCACCAGGTCGCCGGCCTTGAGGCCGCGCTCGCGGGCGGCCTCGTTGGTGGCGATCACGGTCAGCGGACGGCCGCCCGAGACGGTGAACAGGGCCACCACGACCGGGCGGTCGCCCTGGATCCGGCCGCGCACGTCGAGGACCAGCTTGCGCAGGTCGTCGGCGCCGGTGCCGTCCGGCACCTGGCCGACCACCAGGGCGGTGCCGCGGATGTCCTGGGCGCCGGCGGCCAGGCCGGCGGCGGCCTGGAGGACCTTCTCGGCGCGGAACTTCTCGATCTCCTTCTCGGCGTCCTTCAGCTTGCCGAGCATGGAGGCGATCTTCTCGGGGAGCTCCTCCGGACGGCCCTTGACCAGCTCCTGGAGCTGGGCGACGACCGTGTGCTCCTTGGCGAGGAAGTTGTAGGCGTCCACGCCGACGAGGGCCTCGACCCGGCGGACGCCGGAGCCGATGGAGGACTCGCCGAGCAGCTTCACCAGGCCCAGCTGGGCGGTGTTGCCGACGTGGGTGCCGCCGCACAGCTCCTTGGAGAAGTCGCCGATGGTGACCACGCGGACCCGCTCGCCGTACTTCTCGCCGAACTCGGCGATGGCGCCCTGCTTCTTCGCCTCGTCGATGCTCATGATCTCGGCGGTGACGTCGAGCTCCCGGGAGAGCACGTCGTTGATCTTCTGCTCCACGTCGGTGAGCACCGAGCCGGGCACGGCGTTCGGGGAGCCGAAGTCGAAGCGGAAACGGCCGGGCGAGTTCTCGGAACCGGCCTGGGCGGCCGTGGGGCCGAGCGCGTCGCGCAGCGCCTGGTGGGTCAGGTGGGTGGCCGAGTGGGCGCGGGCGATGGCCCGGCGGCGGTTGACGTCGATGGCGGCGTACGCGGAGGCGCCCACCGTCACCTCGCCGACCTGGACGGATCCCTTGTGCACGGAGACGCCGGGGACCGGCTGCTGGACGTCGCGGATTTCGATGACGGCGCCGGAGTCGAGCCGGATGCGTCCCTGGTCGGCGAGCTGGCCGCCGCCCTCGGCGTAGAAGGGGGTGCGGTCGAGGACGACCTCGACCTCGTCGCCCTCGGAGGCGGCGGGCGCGGAGACGCCGTTGACCAGGAGGCCGACGATGGTGGACTCGCCCTGGTTGGTGGCGTAGCCGGTGAACTCGGTGGCGCCGGAGCCGTCGGCGATCTCCCGGTAGGCGGACATGTCCGCGTGGCCGGTCTTCTTGGCCTTGGCGTCGGCCTTGGCCCGGTCCCGCTGCTCCTGCATCAGCCGGCGGAACCCGGGCTCGTCCACGGAGAGGCCCTGTTCGGCGGCCATCTCCAGGGTGAGGTCGATCGGGAAGCCCCAGGTGTCGTGGAGCAGGAACGCCTTGTCGCCGCCGAGGACGGTGCCGCCGGCGGCCTTGGTCTCGGACACGGCGGTGTCGAGGATGTTGGTGCCGCCCTTGATGGCCTTCAGGAAGGCGGCCTCTTCGGCGAGGGCGACGGTCTCGATGCGCTTGCGGTCGGTGACGAGCTCCGGGTACTGCTGCCCCATCGTCTCGATGACCACGTTGATCAGGTCCTGGACCACCGGGCCGGTGGCGCCCATCAGGCGCATGTTGCGGATGGCGCGGCGCATGATGCGGCGCAGCACGTAGCCGCGGCCCTCGTTGCCGGGGGTGACCCCGTCGCCGATGAGCATGGTGGAGGTGCGGATGTGGTCGGCGACCACGCGCAGCGAGACGTCGGTGCCCTGGGCGGCGCCGTAGGCGACCCCGGTCAGCTCGGTGGCCTTGTCCATGACCACGCGGAGGGTATCGGTCTCGTACATGTTCTGGACGCCCTGGAGGATCATCGCGAGGCGTTCCAGGCCGAGGCCGGTGTCGATGTTCTTGGAGGGCAGGTCCCCGAGGATCGGGAAGTCCTCCTTGCCGTCGCCGGCGCCGCGCTCGTACTGCATGAAGACCAGGTTCCAGATCTCCACGTAGCGCTCGTCGTTGACGGCCGGGCCGCCCTCGACGCCGAACTCGGGGCCCCGGTCGTAGTTGATCTCCGAGCAGGGGCCGCACGGACCCGGGACGCCCATGGACCAGAAGTTGTCCTTCTTGCCCAGGCGCTGGATGCGCTCGGCGGGGACGCCGATGACGTCGCGCCAGATCTGCTCGGCCTCGTCGTCGTCGAGGTAGACGGTGATCCAGAGCTTCTCGGGCTCCAGGCCGTAGCCGCCGTCCGCCACGGAGCTGGTGAGCAGCTCCCAGGCGTACTTGATGGCGCCTTCCTTGAAGTAGTCCCCGAAGGAGAAGTTGCCGCACATCTGGAAGAAGGTGCCGTGCCGGGTGGTCTTGCCGACCTCTTCGATGTCCGGGGTGCGGACGCACTTCTGGACGCTGGTGAGCGTGGGGGCGGGCGGCTTGACCTCGCCGAGGAAGTACGGCTTGAAGGGCACCATGCCCGCGGGCACCAGCAGCAGAGTCGGGTCGTCCGCGATCAGCGACGCCGAAGGGACGACGGCGTGACCGCGCTCCTCGAAGAAGCTCAGCCAGCGGCGGCGGATCTCAGCCGACTCCATCAGTGGTCCTCATTCCGGTTGTACGAATCGTAGGAAGGGTTGGTTCGGGTGGTGCCGTGGTCATTCTGGACGGCCCGCAGCCGGCGCGGACCGGGTAGGACGCGCAGGTTCTCGGCCGGTGCCGGGCGGTCGGGGTCCTGGGTGAGGCCCAGTGCGTCGTTCAGCTGTTCCTCGCGCTGGGACATTCCCGACCGGACGTCGAGGGCGAAGTCCTTGAGCCGGTGTCCGGCCTCGACGGCCTTGTCGGCGGCCTGTGCGGCCAGGCTCTCCGGGGTGAGCTGCTTGAGCTTGCGGTTGACCTTGGTGGTGGCCCACACGCCGGCGGCTGCGCCCGCGGTGAACCAGAAGGTGCGGCGGAACATCGCGTCTAGCCCTTCTGCTTCCGGCGCCGGGCGGCCGGCACGGTCCGTCCGGCGATCACGTTACGTCGATCCGGGCGGGGCGGCACGTCATCCGTGCGGCCCAGCGCCCGGCGCACCCCGTACCCGAAGGCGGCGATCTTCACCAGCGGGCCGCCGAAGGTGGAGGCCACCGTGGAGGAGAGCGCGGAGGCGTTGGAGGTGACCTCCTGGACGTCGCTGGCGATGGCGTCGACCCGGTCGAGCTGGGTGCGGGCGGAGCGGACGGTGCCGGCGGCGTCCGCCAGCAGCGGGACGGCCTGCTCCGTGACCTCGGCGACCATCCGGGTGGTGGCCTTCAGGGTCTGGGCCAGTCTCGTCAGGGCCACCGCGAGGAAGGAGACGAGGATCGCCCAGAAGACGGCCACGAGGATCCCGGCCACCTCTCCACCCGACACGTCGCACCGCTCCCTGAAGTCAAAGAAAAGTCGTCCCCCGACCCTATCGCGCCGGGGCCCGGCCGCCGTACCGGAATTCGCCGGTGGGGGGCCCGCCTTGTACGCAGTGCACGCGGAGCAGTACCCTCCGTGTCCCATGCGATCCAGGACGTACGGCAATCTTCCCTCGGAGCTGAACGGTCTCGTCGGCCGGGGTGGCGAACTCGCCGGGCTGGGGCGGTCGCTGGGGTCCTCCCGGCTGGTGACGGTGACCGGGGTGGGCGGGGTGGGGAAGTCCCGGCTCGCGGTGGCGGCCGCCAGGAACGTGCAGGAACGCTTCCCCGACGGGGTGTGGCTGGCCGAGCTGTCGGCCGTACGCGATCCGGCGCTGCTGGCGCTGGCGCTGACCGACGCCCTCGGACTGACCGACCACACCGCCCGGCCGCCGCGTGCGGTGCTGGCCGAGCGGCTGGCCGGCCGGGAGCTGCTGCTGGTGCTGGACGGGTTCGAGCAGGTGGTGGACGGGTGCGCCGAGCTGGTGCGGGAGCTGCTGCTGCGGGCCCCCGGACTGCGGGTGCTGGCCGCCGGGCGGCGGCCGCTGGCCCTGGACGGCGAGCAGGTGTTCCCGCTGTCCCCGCTGGGCACCGAGGACGCGGTGCGGCTGCTGGGCGGGCGGGCGGCCGCGGCCGATCCGGGGTTCGCGGCGGATCCGGACGTGCTGCGGGAGCTGTGCCTGCGGCTGGACGGCATCCCGCTGTCGCTGGAGCTGGCCGCGGGCCGGCTGCGCACGCTCTCCGCCGAGCAGGTGCTGGCCCGGCTGGAGGACCGGTTCCGGCTGCTGACCGGCGGGACCCGGGGGGCGCTGCCCCGGCACCGGGCGCTGCGGACCGCGATCGGCTGGAGCCACGAGCTGTGCACGGCCCGGGAGCGGCTGCTGTGGGCGCGGCTGTCGGTGTTCGGCGGGGTCTTCGACCTGGACGCGGCGGAGTACGTGTGCGCGGGCCCGGACCTGCCGGCCGAGGAGGTGCTGGACGTACTGGGCGAGCTGCTGGCGCAGTCGCTGCTGGTGCGGGAGGAGCCCGGCCGGTCCGGGGCCGGGGTGCGCTACCGGATGCTGGAGACCGTACGGGAGTACGGGGCGGGCTGGCTGGAGTCTCTGGGTGACGCGGACCGGCTGCGCCGGCGGCACCGGGACTGGTACCTGGGGCTGGCGACCTGGTGCGAGCTGGACTGGTTCAGTCCGCGGCAGCGGGAGGTGGCCCTGCTGGTGGGGGCGGAGTTGCCGAACCTGCGGCTGGCCATGGAGTTCTCCCTGGAGGATCCGGAGGAGGTGCACCTCGGCCAGTACCTGGCGGGCACCCTGTGGTTCTACTGGGCGGGCTGCGGCCGGCTCACCGAGGGCCGGCACTGGCTGGACCGGGCCCTGGAACAGGAGCCGGCCTGCGGCACGGACGCGGACAGCTCCCGGCTGAAGGCCCTGTGGGTGCTGGGGTACGTGGCGGCGCTCCAGGGCGACGGGGTGGCCTCGCTGAGCGCCCTGCACGAGTGCGGGGAGGGCGCCGCGGAGGCGGAGAACCCCCTGGCCGCGGCGTACGCGGTGCACCGGATGGGCTGTCTGGCACTGGTCTCGGACGACATGGCGCGGGCCTCGGAGCTGCTGGGGGCGGGACTGGAGCGCTACCGGGAGGCCGGGGAGCTGAACAGCAACGTGCTGATGTGCCAGGTGGAGCTGGCGATGTCACTCGCGTTCCAGGGCGAGCGGGAGCGGGCCCTGGAACTGTGCGCCGAGGTCCGGGAGATCTGCGAGGAGCGCGGGGAGCGCTGGGCGAAGACGTACGCCCTGTACGTGCTGGCGTACGCGGCGCTGGAGGCGGGCGATCCGCCGGCCGCGCGGGCCCTGCTGTCCGAGTGCGTGACCATCAGCCACGGGTTCCGCGACCTGCTGGGACTGGTGCTGGCGGTGGAGCTGCTGGCCCTGGTGACGGTGACGGAGGGGCATCCGGCGGAGGCGGCGCTGCTCCAGGGCGCGGTGGAGCCGGTGTGGGACTCGGTGGGGCTCCAGCTGTTCGGCTCGGGGTACTTCAACGCGCCCCGGCTGATGTGCGAGGAGCGGTCCCGGGAGCGGCTGGGTCCGGTGCGGTACGCGGCACGGGCCGCGGAGGGCCGGAGCCTGGGGGTGGACGCGCTGGCGGAGCGCGCGGTGCGCGGTCCGGAGCTGCGTCCGGCGGCGGGGGCGGGGACGGCGGCGGCGGGCGGTCCGGCCGGCAACGCGGTGCGCCCCGGGGCCGTGGCCGGATCGCGCCGGGAAGGCCCGAAGCCCGCCGCACCCCATGGAGGGAGTGCGACGGGCTTCGGAACGAACAGCCTGTGAGGCTACGACCGGATCAGCGGGCGTAGTACTCGACGACGAGCTGCTCGTCGCAGATCACGGGGATCTCCTTGCGCTGCGGGTCGCGGTCCAGACGGAACGCGAGCGCCTTCAGGTTGATCTGAAGGTAGCGCGGGGCCTCGCCCTCGCCGGCGTAGCCACCCTCGCGAGCCACCTGGAAGGGGTGCTTCTCGCGGGAGCGCTCGCGCACGGTGATGACGTCGTCCGGGCGGACACGGAACGACGGCTTGTCGACCTTGCCACCGTTGACCTCGATGTGGCCGTGGACGACCATCTGGCGGGCCTGGTAGATGGTCCGGGCGATGCCCGAACGCAGCACCAGGGCGTCGAGACGACGCTCAAGCTCGACGACCAGCGCCTCGCCCGTCTTGCCCTCGGCCTTCTTGGCGCGGTCGTACGCGCGGGCCATCTGACGCTCAGAGATGTCGTACTGAGCGCGCAGACGCTGCTTCTCCAGCAGGCGGACCTTGTAGTCCGAGTTCTGCTTGCGGCCACGGCCGTGCTCGCCCGGCGGGTAGGGGCGGGCCTCGAAGTACTTGACGGCCTTCGGGGTCAGCGCGATGCCGAGAGCACGCGACTTCTTGACCTTGGGTCGCTTCTGGTTCACGGGGAACCTACCTCCATGTAAGTTAGGTGAGGCTTACCTTATTTCGAGGAGGACGTAATGTCTCGACCGCATGGGATCCCCCTGCCCAGTGCGCATCGCAGTCCGGACGAGAAACAATCCACGTCCGCTTACGACGACGGTAGGCAAGGTCAGCCGCGTCCCAGGGAAGGCGCTCGACAGCTCACCGGAGCCGAGCGCGTACGAACCCTCGTAGAGTCCAACGCCTCAGTATCCCTCACTCTGCCGGGTGCTCGTGACACACGGCTGCTGCCACAGGTCCCTCAGGACTCCGGCGAGTACGGGACGGGGATTCCGGCCGCGCGGACCGTCACCCCGGACGGGGACGTGCTTCTCCTTGTCTCAGGGGAATCCGCGGCCGCCAGGGCAGCCGCTCACGCCCAGGACGACGACCTGCCCGCGGTGATCGAGATCACTGATGTGGCGCCCGTGTCCGTGCCCCATCGTATCCGGGGCCGCGCCCGGCTGTCCGGCTGGCTGACCCCGGTCCGCGGCGCGGCCGACCGGACCGCCTGCACCACCCTGCTCGCGGAACGCCACCCGGTGGGCGAACTCCTCGGCATGGGCGACCCGCTGCACCCCGACCCGGCGCCCGGCCAGTACGGCCGGCCCGCCTGGATGCTGCTGCGGCTGGAGATCGACGAGATCACGCTCGACGACCTGTGGGGAGCCGAACGGGTGGACCCCGAGGCCCTCGCCGGAGCCCTCCCCGACCCGCTGATGGCCCACGAGACCGAACTGCTCCAGCACCTGCACGCGGCCCACGGCAACCGGATCGCCGATCTGCGCGGACTGCTGGGACCGCGGGCCGGCGCCGGCCGGACCCTGCGGCCCGTCCCGCTCGCCCTGGACCGGCTCGGGCTGCGGGTCCGGTTCGTCGCCGGACCCGGTGAGGACCCGGGCGCCTCCTTCGACGCGCGCTTCGACTTCCCCGAGCCGGTCACGGACGTGTGCGGGATGCGCCGCGCGATGCACCACCTCTTCGCCGCGGCCGCCGCCCCGGACACCGCCTGAGCCCCGGGCCGCCCGACCGGCTCAGGGGCAGCCGGCCAGCAGCTCCCCCAGCGCCGTCTTCTCGGGCGGGGTCACGCTCAGCCGGTACTTGGCCTTGATGCCGACGTAGCGCCGCCCGTACTCGCACCAGTAGGCCCGCCGCGGCGGCCGCCACTTGTCGGCCGTCCTGCTGCCCTTGTCCTGGTTGGTCTGCTTGTCCACGGCCAGCAGCACGTCGAGGTCGTTGGCGTAGGCCAGCCGCCGCTCCGGGGTCCAGGCGTACGCCCCGCCGCGCCAGGCCGCGCCCAGCGCCACCACGTGATCGGTCTGGATCTGCGAGGCCCTGCGGTAGGTGTAGGGCAGTTCCTTGCCGGTGTACGGGTCGTGCAGCACCCCGGAGACCACCACACAGGGGTTGCGGTCCCCCTCCCGGAGCTCGGAGAGGTCCCGGCGGAGCACGTCGTCCCGGGTGTCGCAGCCGTTCCGGCCGCCGACCGCGTCGGTGTCGTCCGACCAGTAGCGGCCGAACTCCTCCCGCCTGTACGTCTGCCAGTTGCGGCCCCACTCCACCGCCAGCCCGGCCAGCTCCCGCCGGGCGGTCTCCGCCGAGGGCGGGAAGCCGGGGCTCGCGAGCGGCACCCTCCCCTCCCCCACCAGCGGCGCGGTCCCCCGGACCGGGTCCCGCCCGTCCCCGTGATGGCAGCCGCAGAGCAGCAGGACCGCGGCGAGCACGGCGGCTGCCGGGACGGCTTCGCGTCGGTGACCCATGGGGCGGAGCCTAGGCTCCGGATCAGGTCTCGCCGCGGAGGCGGGCGCGGACCCGTTCGGCGATGTCCGCGTAGCGGGCCTCCGCGCCGTAGCGGGTGGGCTCGTAGTAGCGCTTGCCGTGGATAGCGTCCGGTGCGTACTGCTGGGCGGCGATGCCCCCCGGCACGTCGTGCGGATAGACGTACCCCTGGGCGTGCCCCAGCTTGGCGGCCCCCTTGTAGTGCCCGTCCCGCAGATGCGCCGGGACCGTGCCCGCCAGCCCGGCCCGGACATCGGCCAGGGCCGCGCCGATCGCGGTGGTGGCGGTGTTCGACTTGGGGGCGAGCGCCAGCGCGATGGTGGCGTGGGAGAGGGTGAGCGCGGCCTCCGGGAAACCGATCATGGCCACCGCCTGGGCCGCGGCCACCGCGATCGGCAGCGCCGTCGGATCGGCCAGCCCGATGTCCTCGCTCGCCGAGATCATCAGCCGCCGGGCGATGAACCGGGGGTCCTCCCCCGCGTCGATCATGCGGGCCAGGTAGTGCAGGGCGGCGTCCACGTCGGAGCCGCGGATGGACTTGATCAGCGCCGAGGCCACGTCGTAGTGCTGGTCGCCGTCCCGGTCGTAGCGGACGGCGGCCCGGTCGACGGCCTCCTCCACGGTTTCGAGGGTGATCTCCCGCTCGCCCTTGGCGATCGCCGACCCGGCCCCCGCCTCCAGTGCCGTCAGCGCCCGGCGGGCGTCGCCGCCGGCGATCCGCAGCAGATGGGCCTCCGCGTCGGCGGGCAGGGTCACCGCCCCGCCCAGCCCCCGCTCCTCGGTCAGCGCCCGCCGCATCAGGGCGCTCAGGTCCTCGTCGGTCAGCGGTTCCAGGGTCAGCAGCAGCGAGCGCGACAGCAGCGGGGAGATGATCGAGAAGTAGGGGTTCTCGGTGGTGGCCGCGACCAGCGTCACCCAGCGGTTCTCCACCGCCGGGAGCAGCGAGTCCTGCTGGGCCTTGCTGAAGCGGTGGATCTCGTCCAGGAAGAGGACGGTCTCCTTGCCGTACCCCCCGGCCGCGCGCTTGGCGCCCTCGATGACCGCCCGGACCTCCTTGACCCCGGCGGTGATGGCCGACAGCTCCACGAACCGCTTGCGGGTCGCCTGGCTCACCACGTACGCGAGGGTGGTCTTGCCGATGCCGGGCGGGCCCCAGAGGATCACCGAGGAGGCGCCGGCCGGACCGCCCGCGCCGTCGCCGACCAGGCGTCGCAGCGGGGATCCGGGCTTCAGCAGGTGCTGCTGGCCGACCACCTCGTCCAGGGTGCGCGGGCGCATCCGGACGGCGAGCGGGGAGCTGGACGGGTCCTTCTCCTGGCGTTCCTCGGCTGCGGCGGTGAAGAGATCTGGTTCCACACCGGAAGCCTAAGCGAGCCCGCCGACAGCCCGTCCCGGCTCAGGAGGTCCAGAAGTCCCACCAGCGGGTGAGGATCAGCATCCCGATGATCCCGATGTGCAGCACCGGGAGCACCCAGGTGAACTCGTCGAGGAAGCGCCGCAGCCAGCCCGGGGCGGGCAGCAGTCCCTCGCGGACGTTGTGCGCGGTGACGTACCAGAACATGACGATGGTGGCGACCCAGGCCAGGCAGCACCACAGGCACAGCGAGTTGATGTTGTAGAGGGACTGGTAGGTCAGCCAGGCGCAGAACCCGACGCCGAACAGGGTCCCGGCGTTGAAGGTGAGCCAGTACCAGCGGCGGAACCGGGCCCCGGCCAGCAGGCTCATGCCCACGCAGATCACCATGCCGTAGGCGACCAGCCCGAGCATCGGGTTGGGGAAGCCGAAGGCCTCCGCCTGCTCGCTCTTCATGATGTTGCCGCAGGCCACGACGGGGTTGAAGCTGCATCCGGGGACGAAGTCCGGGTCTTCGAGCAGCTTGAACTTGTCGATGGTGATCACCCAGGCGGCCAGCAGGCCCATCGCGCCGGTGACCACCAGCAGCCAGGCCAGTACCCGGCTGCCACCGGTGGTCCGGGGGGCCGGGGCGGCCTGTGCAGCGGTAGTCGTCATGGGGAGCATTCTGCCGCAACGCGAACGTGCCGGGTCCGGGGGGAGGCGGTCCCCCCGGACCCGGCACGCTGCGGGGTCAGGCCAGCCGGGTGCGGAGGGTCTCCACGAGCTCGGCCACCGGTACGGCGCCCTGCTCGCCGGTCTCCATCTCCTTGAGCTGGACCACGCCCTCGGCCAGGTCCCGCTCGCCGGCGACCACGGTGAAGCGGGCTCCCGAGCGGTTGGCGTCCTTCATGGCGCCCTTGAGGCCCTTGCCGCCGAAGGCGAAGTCGGCCGCGATCCCGGCCCGGCGGAGTTCCACCACCGCACCGAAGAGCACCCGGCGGGCCTCCTCGCCCAGGGCCACCGCGAACACGCTGGTGGTGGGCGGGATGTCCAGTTCGATGCCCTCGGCCTCCAGGGCCAGTACGGTGCGGTCCACGCCGAGCGCCCAGCCCACCGACGGCAGCGCGGGGCCGCCGATCATCTCGGACAGGCCGTCGTAGCGGCCGCCGCCGCCGACCGCGGACTGGGAGCCCAGGCCGTCGTGGACGAACTCGAAGGTGGTGCGGGTGTAGTAGTCCAGGCCGCGGACGAGCTTGGCGTCGTCCTCGAAGACCACGCCGGCGGCGCCGATCAGGGCGCGCACCTCCTCGTGGTACGTCTTGCAGGCGTCGCACAGGTAGTCGGCCAGCATGGGGGCGCCGACCAGCTGCTTCTGGACCTCGGGCCGCTTGTCGTCGAGGACCCGCAGCGGGTTGATCGCGGCGCGGCGGACGGTCTCCTCGTCCAGGTCCAGGCCGGCCAGGAAGGACTGGAGGGCCTCCCGGTACACCGGGCGGCACTCCTTGTCGCCCAGCGAGTTCAGCAGGATCCGGAAGTTCGACAGGCCCAGCGAGCGGTACGCCTGGTCGGCCAGGATGATCAGCTCGGCGTCCAGGGCCGGGTCCTCGGCGCCGATCGCCTCGGCGCCCACCTGGGAGAAGTGCCGGTAGCGGCCCTTCTGGGGGCGCTCGTAGCGGTAGTAGGACCCGGAGTACCAGAGCTTGACCGGCAGGCCGCCGGCCTTGTGGAGGTTGGCCTCCAGGGCCGCGCGCAGCACCGAGGCGGTTCCCTCGGGGCGCAGGGCCAGGTTGGCGCCGCCCTTGGTGGTGAGGGTGTACATCTCCTTGGTCACGATGTCGGTGGACTCGCCGACGCCGCGGGCGAAGAGGTCCACGTCCTCGAAGCCGGGGGTCTCCACGTATCCGTAGCCCGACTTCCGCAGGGGCCCGGAGATGGCCTCGCGGACCGCCAGGTACTTGGCGGAGTAGGGCGGGATCAGGTCGTAGGTGCCCTTGGGGGCCTTGAAGGTGCTCACGAAACTCTCGTCACATTCCTCGTCGTGGAGCGGGGCTGCCGGCTCCGCGCTGCGGGTGGTCCGCGGCGACTTCCCGGAGGTACGGGTTGGTCGCGCGTTCCCGCCCGATGGTGGTCTGGGGACCGTGGCCGGACAGCACCACGGTCGAGTCGTCGAGCGGCAGGCACACGCGGGCCAGCGATTCGAGCATCTCGGCGTGGGAGCCGCCGGGCAGGTCGGTGCGTCCGATGGAGCCGGCGAAGAGGAGGTCGCCCGAGAAGAACACCGGCGGGACGTCCGCGGCCTCGGGCATCCGGAAGGTCACCGACCCCCTGGTATGGCCGGGGGCGTGGGCGACCGAGAACCGCATGCCGGCGAGCTCCAGCGCGGCGCCGTCGGTGAGGGTGCGGACGTCGTCCGGTTCGCCGACGGTCAGCTCGCCCATGAGCGGCATGCCGATGGAACGGCCGAGGGCCTTCTCCGGGTCGCTCATCATGTAGCGGTCCTCGGGGTGGATCCAGGCGGGGACGTCATGGGCTCCGCAGACCGGGACCACGGAGGCCACATGGTCGATGTGGCCGTGGGTGAGGATCACGGCGACGGGCTTGAGGCGGTGCTTCCTCAGCGTCTCCTCGACTCCCTGGGCGGCCTGGTGGCCCGGGTCGATGATGACGCACTCCTCACCTGCGGCGGGGGCGACCAGATAGCAGTTGGTGCCCCAGGCCCCGGCGGGGAATCCGGCAATCAGCACGATGGTCCTCACGTCGGCCGCGGATATTGCTGCTGATCAGAGGGTACCGGCGCCACTCATCGCACAGCGAACCCATATACGGTACGGCCTAGCCTTCCCTCCGGACACCGGTACCAGAAACGCACAAGGAGACGACCCAGGTGGTCACGAGCGATCAGCGGCGGCGTCAGCTCGCCCGAGAGAAGTTCGAGCGTCAGCAGCAGCGCCGCGCCGAGGCCCGGCGCAAGACGCGCCAGCGCACGGTGGTGATCGGCGCCGCGGCGGCCGTGGTGGCCGCCACCCTGATCGGCCTGGCCGTGGGCGGGGTGTTCAGCGGCGGGGACTCCTCCGGTGAGCCGAGCGCGCAGAACTCCCCCTCGGCCCAGCCCACGCCGACGCCCAAGACCTCGGCCTCGCCCGCGATGTCGATCGACCAGAAGGCGAAGTACACCTTCACCCTGGGCACCAACCAGGGCGACATCAAGATCAGCATGGACGCGGCGAAGACCCCGAACACGGTGAACTCCTTCAAGTCGCTCGCCGACCAGGGGTACTTCGACAACACCAAGTGCCACCGCCTCACCACCGAGGGCATCTTCGTGCTCCAGTGCGGCGACCCCGAGGGCACCGGCCAGGGCGGCCCGGGCTACAACATCCCGGACGAGAACCTGACCGCGCTCGGCAAGCCGGACGCGCAGGGCCAGGTGATCTACCCGGCGGGCACCGTGGCGATGGCCAACACCGGCCAGCCCGGCTCCGGCGGCAGCCAGTTCTTCCTGGTGTACAAGGACAGCCCGCTGGCCCCGACCTACACCCCCTTCGGCACCATGGACGCGGCCGGTCTGAAGATCGTCCAGGACGTGGCCAAGGAGGGCACCGTGACGGGCGGCATCGCCCCGAAGAAGGAAGTCGCCATCAAGAAGGCCACGGTCACGAAGAACTGACCGTACGGTCACGAAGGACCGGCCGCCGGGCGGCCCGTGGCGCGTCCCCGCCGATATTCCGTCGTGCGGGATGCGGACAGCCGGCCCGGCGGTCGCCTATGTTTGCGTTGTGCAGGGCGGGCGCGGCCCGCCCCAGGAACTGTGGACGATGCCGTGGGGGCGACCCCCGCGCAGGCATCAGGTGGAGGAGGCGCTGTGAGCAGCGACCCGTGGGGCCGTGTCGATGAGACGGGCACCGTGTACGTGCGTACTGCCGAGGGCGAGCAGGTCGTCGGTTCGTGGCAGGCGGGGACCCCCGAGGAGGCCCTGGCTTACTTCGAGCGCAAGTACGAGGGGCTGGTGGTCGAGATCGGCCTCCTCGAACGGCGGGTGCGGACCACCGACCTGTCCGCCAAGGACGCCCAGACGGCGATCGACCACCTGCGGACGCAGGTCGAGGAGCACCACGCGGTGGGCGACCTCGACGCGCTGCGGACCCGGCTGGACAAGCTCGTCGCCAGCGTGGACTCGCGCCGCGAGGAGCGCAAGGTCGCCAAGGCCAAGCAGACCGACGAGGCCCGCAAGGCCAAGGACGACCTCGTCACCGAGGCCGAGCAGCTGGCGCAGAGCGACCAGTGGCGCAGCGCCGGCGAGCGGCTGCGCGCCCTGGTGGACATCTGGAAGGGTCTGCCGCGGCTGGACCGCAAGTCGGACGACGAACTGTGGCACCGCTTCTCGCACGCCCGTTCCGCGTTCTCCAAGCGCCGCAAGGCCCACTTCGCCTCGCTGGACGCGCAGCGCGAGGACGCCCGCAAGGTCAAGGAGAAGCTGGCGGTCGAGGCCGAGTCGCTGTCGAAGTCGACCGACTGGGGTCCGACGGCGGCCCGCTACCGCGAGCTGATGGCGGACTGGAAGGCGGCCGGCCGCGCCCAGCGGGAGGCCGAGGACGAGCTGTGGAACCGCTTCCGCGGGGCCCAGGACGTGTTCTTCGCGGCCCGTGGCGAGGTCTTCGCGGAGCGGGACGCCGAGCAGGTGGAGAACCTGAAGCTGAAGGAGGAGCTGGCCGACGAGGCCGAGAAGCTCGTCCCGGTGACGGACCTGAAGGCGGCCCGGGCCGCGTTCCGGTCCCTCAACGAGCGCTGGGAGGCCATCGGGCACGTCCCGCGGGACGCCCGGCCGAAGGTGGAGGGCCGGATGCACGCCGTGGAGCGTGCCATCCAGGAGTCCGAGGAGACCGAGTGGCGGCGCACCAACCCGGAGGCGCGGGCCCGTGCGGCCGGTCTGACGGGTCAGCTGCAGGCGGCCGTGGACAAGCTGCGCACCCAGATCGACGCGGCGCGCGCGGCCGGCAACAACGCCAAGGCCGACAAGCTCGCCCGTGAGCTGGAGGGCCGGCAGGCGCTGCTGGACCAGGCCCTGAAGGGTCTGGAGGAGTTCGGCGGCTGAGCCCCGGACCCCGCGGCACACGACCGGGCCCCGGTACGGATCTCCGTACCGGGGCCCGGTCGTCTGTGCGGGTGCGCCGGCGGGTGCCGGCGCGGGTGCGTCAGGGCCTGCGGGCCGAGGTGACCCGGTAGACGTCGTAGACGCCCTCCACGCCGCGGACGGCCTTCAGGACGTGCCCGAGGTGCTTGGGGTCGCCCATCTCGAAGGTGAAGCGGGAGGTGGCCACCCGGTCCCGGGAGGTCTGGACGGCCGCCGACAGGATGTTGACGTGCTGGTCCGACAGGACCCGGGTGACGTCGGAGAGCAGCCGGGACCGGTCCAGCGCCTCGACCTGGATGGCGACCAGGAAGACGGAGGACTGGGTGGGGGCCCACTCGACCTCCAGGATCCGTTCCGGCTGCTGGGACAGCGAGTCCACGTTCACGCAGTCCGCCCGGTGCACCGAGACCCCGCTGCCGCGGGTGACGAAGCCGATGATCGGGTCGCCGGGGACCGGGGTGCAGCAGCGGGCCAGTTTGACCCAGACGTCCTCGACGCCCTTGACCACCACGCCGGGGTCGGCGCTGCCGCGCCGCTTGGAGCGGCCGCGGGATGGCGGGACGCTCTCCTCGATGTCCTCGTTGGCGGCCTCCTCGCCGCCGAGGGCCTGGACCAGTTTCTGGACCACGGCCTGCGCGGAGACATGGCCCTCGCCGATGGCCGCGTAGAGGGAGGAGATGTCCGGGTAGCGCATCTCGTGGGCGAGGGTGACCAGGGAGTCCCCGGTCAGGATCCGCTGGATCGGCAGGTTCTGCTTGCGCATGGCCCGCGCGATGGCGTCCTTGCCCTGCTCGATGGCCTCGTCGCGGCGCTCCTTGGAGAACCAGGCGCGGATCTTGTTGCGGGCGCGGGGCGACTTGACGAAGCCGAGCCAGTCCCGGGAGGGTCCGGCGCCCTCCGCCTTGGAGGTGAAGACCTCGACCAGGTCCCCGTTGTCCAGGGTGGACTCCAGCGGGACCAGTCGGCCGTTGACCCGTGCCCCTATGGTCCGGTAGCCGACCTCGGTGTGGACGGCGAAGGCGAAGTCCACCGGGGTGGCGCCGGCCGGGAGGGCGATGACATCGCCCTTGGGGGTGAAGACGAACACCTCGTTGCGGGACAGGTCGAAGCGCAGGGACTCCAGGAACTCGCCCGGGTCCTCGGTCTCCTTCTGCCAGTCCAGCAGCTGGCGCAGCCAGGCCATGTCGTTGACGGTGTCCTGGCCGGCGGTGCCCTTGCCGGCCCGCGGCACGTCGGTGCGGATCTTGGAGGCCCCGGCGACGGTCTCCTGCTTGTACTTCCAGTGCGCGGCGATGCCGTACTCGGCGCGGCGGTGCATGTCGAAGGTGCGGATCTGGAGCTCGACCGGCTTGCCGCTGGGCCCGATGACCGTGGTGTGCAGCGACTGGTACATGTTGAACTTGGGCATCGCGATGTAGTCCTTGAACCGGCCGGGGACCGGGTTCCATCGCGCGTGGACGGTGCCGAGGGCCGCGTAGCAGTCGCGGACGGTGTCCACCAGGACGCGGATGCCCACCAGGTCGTAGATCTCCGCGAAGTCACGGCCGCGGACGATCATCTTCTGGTAGACGCTGTAGTAGTGCTTGGGGCGGCCGGTGACGGTGGCCTTGATCCGGGCGGCCCGGAGGTCGGTCTGCACCTCGTCGGTGACCACGGCGAGGTACTCGTCCCGCTTGGGGGCGCGCTCGGCGACCAGCCGGACGATCTCGTCGTACATCTTGGGGTAGAGGATCGCGAAGGCGAGGTCCTCCAGCTCCCACTTGATGGTGTTCATGCCCAGCCGGTGGGCCAGCGGAGCGTAGATCTCCAGGGTCTCGCGGGCCTTCTTCTCCTGCTTCTCCCGCTTGAGGTAGCGCATGGTGCGCATGTTGTGCAGGCGGTCCGCGAGCTTGATGACCAGGACCCGGGGGTCCTTGGCCATGGCGACGACCATCTTGCGGACGGTCTCGGCCTGGGCGGCCTCGCCGAACTTGACCTTGTCGAGCTTGGTGACCCCGTCGACGAGCAGGGCGACGGCGTCGCCGAAGTCCCGTCTCAGCTGCTCCAGCCCGTACTCGGTGTCCTCGACGGTGTCGTGCAGCAGACCCGCCATCAGGGTGGCCGGATCCATCCCCAGCTCGGCGAGGATGGTGGTCACCGCGAGCGGGTGCGTGATGTACGGGTCCCCGCTCTTGCGCTTCTGGCCGCGGTGCCAGCGCTCGGCGACCTGGTAGGCCTGCTCGATCTGCCGGAGGGTGGCCGTCTCGATCTTGGGGTCGTTGCTCCGGACTATCCGCAGCAGCGGTTCCAGCACCGGGTTGTACGGGTTCGAGCGCTGCACCCCGAGCCGGGCGAGGCGGGCCCGGACCCGGTTGGAGGACCCGGCGGGCTTCACCGGCGCCGGTCGGACCGGGGGTGCGGCCGGGGGCGCGGGGGCCGGCGGGGCGGTCGGCTCGGGCGCGGCGGCGGCCTGCCCGGTCGGCCCGGCGGCGGGGTCGGGCTGCGCGGCGGAGATGGGCTGGACCTCGTCTGGCAAGAGTGCTCCTCAAGCGGATCCGGGGCCCCGGTCAGGTCCGGACAACCCATGGTAGCGAGCCCCGCCGGATGGCGTTCTCCCCGGCCGGGCCCGGTGCGGGCCGGAACGGCGAAGCGGCGGGCGCCCCCGGGAGATGATCCCGGAAGGGCGGCCCGCCGCTTCGCCAGAGGCAATCCGGCCAATCAGACCACGATCAGCGCGTCCAGTGGTGCGCCGGCCAGGGCCGGCTCCAGCCGGGCCCGGCCGGGCAGGAAGGACAGCTCCATCAGTACCGCCACTCCGGCGACCTGGGCGCCGGCCCGCCGGATCAGCTCCAGCGAGGCTCCGGCGGTGCCGCCGGTGGCCAGGACGTCGTCGATGACCAGGACCCGGTCCTCGGCGGCCAGCGCCTCGGCGTGGATCTCGATCTCCGCGGTGCCGTACTCCAGCTCGTACGACTGGGCCAGGGTGGCCCCGGGCAGCTTGCCGGCCTTGCGGACCGGGACGAAGCCCAGGCCCGCGCGGACGGCCACCGGGGCGGCCAGGATGAACCCGCGGGCCTCCAGGCCCACGATCTTCGTGGCCCCGCGCTCGGCGGCCAGCGCCGCCAGCGCCTCCGTCAAGGCCGTGAAGGCCTCCGGGTCCGCCAGCAGCGGGGTGATGTCCTTGAACATCACCCCCGGCTTGGGGTAGTCCGGGACGTCGGTGATCCGGCCGAGCAACAGCTCGCGGACCCCCTCGGGGAGGGCGGTCACCGGCGGTGGCCGCTCGCCCGGCCGGGACGGGCCTGCGGCACGACCTCGGCGGAGTCCTCGTCCTCGTCGGCACCGGTGTCGGTGACGTCCTCGCCCCGGGCGGCGGCCGCCGCCCGCTTGGCCAGCACCCGCTTCTTCAGGGCCTTCATGGCCGGCTCGCGCTCCTTGAGGTCCACGACCAGCGGGGTCGCGATGAAGATCGAGGAGTACGCACCGGCGGCGAGGCCGACGAACAGCGACAGCGAGATGTCGTTCAGCATGCCGGCGCCCAGGAAGCCGCCGCCGATGAACAGCAGCGCGGCGACCGGCAGGAGCGCCACCACGGTGGTGTTGATCGAGCGGACCAGGGTGCCGTTGACCGACTTGTTGGCCAGCTCGCTGTAGGTGGAGCGGGTCTGCTTGGTGATGTCCTTGGTGGACTCCTTCAGACCGTCGAAGACGACGACGGTGTCGTAGAGGGAGTAACCGAGGATGGTCAGCAGACCGATGACCGTGCCCGGGGTGACCTCGAAGCCGACCAGCGCGTAGATGCCGACGGTGATGGTGAGGTCGTGGATCAGCGCGACCAGGGCCGCGACGGCCATCCGCCACTCGAAGGCGATCGCCAGGTAGATCACCACGAGGACCATGAACACGCCGAGGCCGGTCCAGGCCTTGTTCGCGATCTGCTCGCCCCAGCTGGGGCCGACCAGGTCCGCGTTGATGTCCTTCTCGGGCACCTTGAGGTCGGCGGCGAGGGTCTTCTTCACGTCGGCGGCGGCGTTGGTGTCCAGCTGGGTGATCTGGATCCGCAGACCGCCGGTGCCGAGCTCCTGGACGATCGCGTCGTGCCCGGAGGCCTTCTCCGCGCTCTCCGCGGCCTGTGCCACCGAGACGTCCGTCTTCGGGGTGGTGAAGACGGCACCGCCCTTGAACTCGATGCCCATGTTGAGGCCCTGTACGGCCAGGGCCACGATCGCCACGATGGTGATCAGGATGGAAACGCCGTACCAGAGGAAACGCTTGCCGACGAAGTCGTACCCGACCTCACCGCGGTACAGCTTGGCGCCGAGATCTCCCAGCTTCGACATCTCACGCCTCCTTTGCTTCGAGGGGGGCGGCCGAGGCGGTGGTGCGGCGGGACCGGCGCAGCGGCGGCTTGGCGCCGAGCCGCTTCGGGTCCAGACCGGACCACGGGTGGCCGCTCGCGAAGAAGTTCGTCCGGGCCAGCAGGGTCATGACCGGCTTGGTGAACAGGAACACCACGACCACGTCGAGCAGGGTGGTCAGACCCAGGGTGAAGGCGAAGCCCTGCACCTTGCCGACGGTCACGATGAACAGCACCGCGGCGGCCAGGAAGGACACGAAGTCGGACACCAGGATGGTGCGCCGGGCACGCGGCCAGGCACGCTCCACCGCGGGCTTGATGGTGCGGCCCTCGCGGATCTCGTCACGGATGCGTTCGAAGTACACGATGAACGAGTCCGCGGTGATGCCGATGGCCACGATCGCACCGCAGACGGCGGGCAGGTTCAGCGCGAAGCCGATGCCCTTTCCGAGCAGCGCCATGATCGTGTACGTGAGGATCGCGGAGACCAGCAGCGAGACGATCGCGAGGAACGCCAGACCGCGGTAGTAGACCAGCAGGTAGATCACCACGAGGGCGAGGCCGATGGCGCCGGAGATCAGACCGGCCTTCAGCTGCTCGCCGCCGAGCGCCGCGGTCACCGTGGTGACGCTGTCCTCCTGGAAGGAGAGCGGCAGGGCGCCGTAGGAGAGCATGTTGCCCAGGTCCTGGGCGGACTGCTGGTTGAAGCCGCCGGAGATCTGGGCGTTGCCGCCGGTGATCGCGGAGCTGACGGACGGGTCGGAGATGACCTCGCCGTCGAGCACGATGGCGAACTGGTTCATCGGCGACTGCTGGGTGGCCAGCTGACCGGTGGTCTTGGCGAAGGCGTCGGAGCCGCGGCCGTTGAACTCCATGGTCACGATCCACATGCCGGACTGCGGGTCGATGGTGCCCTTGGCGCTCTTGACGTCCTTGCCCTCGACGCCGGCCGGGCCCAGGATCCACTTGCCCCAGCTCTCGCCGCGCTTGCCGCAGGCGACGATGGTGTCGGTGGGCTTGGCGTTCTTGCCGGCGGTGGCGCGCTGGTCTTCCTTGGTGCAGTCGAGCGCGGCGAACTTCGCCTGGATGTCGGCGACGGCGGGGTCGGTCGACGG
This sequence comes from Streptomyces sp. NPDC033845, assembly GCF_055576225.1. Classification (NCBI taxonomy): domain Bacteria; kingdom Bacillati; phylum Actinomycetota; class Actinomycetes; order Kitasatosporales; family Streptomycetaceae; genus Streptomyces; species Streptomyces sp. NPDC033845. The sequence continues at coordinate 34,277 of NZ_JBVIRI010000010.1, forward strand.
CGTCGGCGCCGGGGTGGTGGCCTTGTCGTCTGCCTTCTTCGACTGGCTCGCCGAGGGGTTCGGCGAAGGGCTGCCGGTGGCCTTGAGGGCCTCACCGACGGCACGGCCCTGCGAAGTGGCGCTGGACGACGGGCTGGCCGGCGGGCTGGACTTGCCGCCCTTGCCGTCCTCGGCCTTCGGGGAGCCCGAGGCGCTCGCCTTGGGGCTCGGGGAGCCGCTGGGGGCGCCCGAGGGGTTCGCCGAGGGCGTGGGCTCGGGGGCCATCGCGCTGTCCTGGTAGGCCAGGACCGGGCGGAAGTAGAGCTGGGCGGTGGTGCCGACCTGCTCGCGCGCCTGCTTCTCGTTCGATCCCTTGGGGATGTTCACGATGATGTGGTCGCGGCCCTGCGTCTGGACCTCGGCCTCGGAGACGCCGAGACCGTTGACGCGGCGCTCGATGATCCCGACCGCCGTGTTCATGTTGGTCTCGTTGATGGCGTTCGGCTTGCCGGGCTCGTTCTTCGCCTTCAGCGTGATGCTCGTACCGCCGGCGAGGTCGATGCCCAGCCTGGGCGTCGTCTGCTTGGTGAGGAACATCCCCGCGGTGAGCGCCACCATCGCGATCAGGATGATCGCCAGGGCACGCCCCGGCCTCCCCTGAGCCCCCGTGGGCCGCCGGCCCTTCTTCGGTGCTGCCACCTTGTCGTATCTCCCTGTCCAACCGTCCCGCGCCGGGTCAGCGCGCGGACGGCCACGAAATGTGTGTGGGGACCCCTGCCCCCCGCAGAAAACGGGTCACTGACGGGGACCGCTGCGGGCGCCGGTCAGGCGCACACGGCCCCCCGTCGTGTGCGCTACTTCGCGCCGGTCTCGCCGTCGGTCTTGCCGTCGTTCTTCGGCTCCTCGTCGGCGGGCTCGTCCTTCTTGCCCAGGTCCAGCTTCGGGGCCTGGCCGGCGGCCTTGTCCTCGGAGTCGAGCAGCGAGGACGCGTCGTCCGGGACCACCGGCGTGTCGATGGTCAGATCATCGGTGGCGCCGTGGACGATGCGGTTGTACTCCTCGTCGTCGAGGACCGCGCCGATGGCGTTCTTCGCGTAGACCGCGTGGACACCGGGAGCCACCTCAAGGGTGACGGTGTCCTCGCCGATCTCCTTGACCGTGGCGTACATGCCACCGATGGTGCGGACTCCGGTGCCGGGCGTCATCTGGTCGCGCATCTGCGCGGCAGCCTGCTGCTTCTTCTTGGCAGAGCGGGTCATCAGGAACATCGCCCCGATGAGCACGATGAACGGGAGGAAGGTCACGAGGTTCACGAGACGAAGATCCTTCGCACGACCGCGCGGAAGGCGGCCTTTTCTACGGGGGTGGGCATGCCGACCTGCACGGTCGGCATCGGCGGAGTCTAGGCGAGTCCGCACCGATGGAACAACGCCCAGCATCTCACCGCAGTTCCACGGGGGTCGAACCTCCGCGCCGTCAGGCCCCGAAGAGCCCTTGTTGTCCGGTCTGTGCCACCGGCGGGACCAGTCCCAGGTGGGCCCAGGCCGCCGGGGTGGCGACCCTGCCCCGCGGGGTCCGGGCCAGCAGACCCTCTCTGACCAGGAAGGGTTCGGCGACCTCCTCGACGGTCTCGCGCTCCTCCCCCACCGCGACGGCCAGGGTGGACAGGCCCACCGGGCCGCCGCCGAAGAGCTTCAGCAGGGCCTCCAGGACGGCGCGGTCCAGCCGGTCCAGGCCGCGCGCGTCCACCTCGTAGACGGCCAGGGCGGTGCCGGCCACCTCCTTGGTGATCACACCGTCGGCCCTGACCTGGGCGTAGTCGCGGACCCGGCGGAGCAGCCGGTTGGCGATCCGGGGGGTGCCGCGGGACCGGCCGGCGATCTCGGCGGCGCCCGCTGTGTCGATTTCCACATCGAGGAGCCGGGCGGAGCGGTGCACCACCCGTTCCAGTTCCTCGGGGGCGTAGAACTCCATGTGCCCGGTGAAGCCGAAGCGGTCCCGCAGCGGCGGGGGCAGCAGACCGGCCCGGGTGGTGGCGCCGACCAGGGTGAACGGGGGCAGTTCCAGGGGGATGGCGGTGGCTCCCGGGCCCTTGCCGACGATCACATCGACCCGGAAGTCCTCCATGGCCATGTAGAGCATCTCCTCGGCGGGCCGGGACATCCGGTGGATCTCGTCGAGGAAGAGCACCTCGCCCTCCTGGAGGGAGGAGAGGATCGCGGCAAGGTCCCCGGCGTGCTGGATGGCCGGGCCGGAGGTGATCCGGATCGGGGCGCCCATCTCGGCCGCGATGATCATGGAGAGGGTGGTCTTGCCCAGGCCTGGGGCGCCGGAGAGCAGCACGTGGTCGGCGGTGGCGCCGCGCTGCCGGGCCGCCTTGAGGACCAGGTCGAGCTGCTGGCGGACCTTCTCCTGGCCGACGAACTCGCCGAGGTCCTTGGGGCGCAGGGCGGCCTCGACGGCGGTGTCCTCGCCGTCCGCCGACCCGCCCACCAGGCGGTCGGCGGCTGCGGCGGTGTCGGGGTCCGTCTCGTCGTCCCAGTTCACGGTTGTCTGCCTTCTCGGTTCGTACGGTGGCTGCGCGGCGGACCGGGTCAGCGGGTGCGGTTCAGGGTCTGGAGGGCGGCCCGGAGCAGTTGCGGGACCGGGGCGGAGCCGGTCTCGGCGAGGGCGGCCTCGGCCTGCGGGGTGACCGCGCCGACGGCCTCCTCGGCCTCGCGGGCGGCGTAGCCGAGGCCGATCAGGGCGGCGGTCAGCTGGTCAGTCCAGGGGGCCGGACCGCTGTGCAGGCCGGCCCGCTGGGCGCCCACCAGGCCGCTGCTGCCCAGCGGGGCGCCCAGCTTGTCCTTGAGGTCCAGCAGGAGCTTCTGGGCGCCCTTCTTGCCGATTCCGGGCACGGCGGTGAGGGCCTTCTCGTCCCCGGTGGCCACGGCGGTCCGCAGGGCGTCGGGGCTGTGCACCCCGAGCATGGCCTGGGCGAGCCGGGGGCCGACCCCGCTGGCGGTCTGGAGGAGCTCGAAGACCTGGCGCTCGTCCTCGTCGGCGAAGCCGTAGAGGGTGAGCGAGTCCTCCCGGACCACCAGGGAGGTGGCCAGCCGGGCCGGCTCGCCGGTGCGCAGCCCGGCGATGGTGTTCGGGGTGCAGTGCACGGCCATGCCGATGCCGCCGACCTCGATCACGGCGGTGGTGGGGGCGAGTGCGGCCACCGGGCCGCTCACAAAGGCGATCATCGGGTCCGGCCTTTCGCTGCGGGGGCGGGCCGCCGGGCGGACCGCGCCTGCTGGGCTTGCTGGGTGTGCTGCGCGACCGCCTGCTGGAGGCGGTTCTGGGCGGGGGCCCGCCAGATGTGGCAGATGGCGAGGGCGAGGGCGTCGGCGGCGTCGGCCGGCTTGGGCGGGGCGTCCAGTCGCAGCAGCCGGGTGACCATGGCGCCGACCTGAGCCTTGTCGGCCCGTCCGCTGCCGGTGACGGCGGCCTTGACCTCGCTGGGGGTGTGCAGGGCCACCGGGATGCCGCGGCGGGCCGCGCAGAGCATGGCGACCGCGCTGGCCTGGGCGGTGCCCATCACGGTGCTGACGTTGTGCTGGCTGAACACCCGCTCCACCGCGACGAGTTCGGGGCGGTGCTCGTCGAGCCAGGCTTCCAGGCCGGCTTCGATGGCCACCAGCCGGTGGCCGATCTCGGCGTCGGCCGGGGTGCGGACCACCCCGACCCCGAGCATGGTCAGGGGGCGGCCGGCGACTCCCTCGACCACGCCGACACCGCACCGGGTCAGTCCCGGGTCCACACCCAGTACGCGCACCCCGCCCCCTTCTTCGCTCACCTGTTTGTGCAGGCTATCGGCTGCCGCCGACAGCCGCGGACAACACGGCGGGCCGACGGGATGTGTCCCCGTCGGCCCGCCGTCAGAGCGTGTGCGCGAACGCTACGCGTCGACCTTCTCCATGACCTCGTCCGAGACGTCGAAGTTGGCGAAGACGTTCTGCACGTCGTCGCTGTCCTCCAGCGCGTCGATCAGCTTGAAGATCTTGCGGGCGCCCTCCTCGTCCAGCTCGACCTGCATGGTCGGCAGGAAGTTGGAGTCGGCCGAGTCGTAGTCGATGCCGGCTTCCTGGAGCGCGGTGCGGACCGCGACCATGTCGGTGGCCTCGCTGATGATCTCGAAGCTCTCGCCGAGGTCGTTGACCTCCTCGGCGCCGGCGTCGAGCACCGTCTCCAGCACGTCGTCCTCGGAGAGCGAGCCCTTGGGCAGCAGGACGACGCCCTTGCGGTTGAACAGGTACGAGACCGAGCCCGGGTCGGCCATCGAGCCGCCGTTGCGGGTCATCGCCACGCGCACGTCCGAGGCGGCGCGGTTGCGGTTGTCGGTGAGGCACTCGATGAGCACCGCGACACCGTTGGGGCCGTAGCCCTCGTACATGATCGTCTCGTAGTCGGCGCCGCCGGCCTCCAGGCCGCCGCCGCGCTTGACCGCGGAGTCGATGTTCTTGTTCGGGACCGAGCTCTTCTTGGCCTTCTGGATGGCGTCGAAGAGGGTCGGGTTGCCGTCGATGTCGGCGCCGCCCATGCGGGCCGCGACCTCGATGTTCTTGATCAGCTTCGCGAAGAGCTTGCCGCGCTTGGCGTCAACCACGGCCTTCTTGTGCTTCGTCGTAGCCCATTTAGAGTGGCCGGACATCTGCCTGTCTCCTTCGCGTCACCAACAATGTTCGCCTCAGATCCTACCGGGACACCGTTACAGCCCGGCGCGCACCATCTCGACGAAGTACGCGTGGACGCGGTCGTCCCCGGTCAGCTCGGGGTGGAAGGAGGTGGCGAGGACGTTGCCCTGGCGGACGGCGACGGTGTGGCCCTCGTACGAGGCGAGCACCTCGACGGCCGCGCCGACGGACTCCACCCAGGGCGCGCGGATGAACACGCCCTCGACCGGGCCGCCTTCGACGCCCGCGAAGTCGATCTTCGCCTCGAAGGACTCGTTCTGCCGGCCGAACGCGTTGCGGCGGACGATCATGTCGATGCCGCCCAGGGTCTCCTGGTCCTCCCGGCCGTCCAGCAGCTTGTCGGCCAGCATGATCATGCCGGCGCAGGTGCCGTACACGGGCATGCCGGCGGCCACCCGCTCGCGCAGCGGCTCCAGCATGCCGAACAGCACGGCGAGCTTGGACATGGTGGTGGATTCGCCGCCGGGGATCACCAGGGCGTCGATCTCGGCGAGCTCCTCGGGGCGCCGGACCGGCCTGGCCACGGCGTCCGCCGCGGCCAGGGCGATCAGGTGCTCCCGGACGTCGCCCTGGAGGGCGAGCACCCCGATGACGGGGGTCGCGGGGGTGTTCGTCATGAGTGGTTACCAGCCGCGGTTGGCGTAGCGCTCGGACTCGGGAAGGGTGTCGCAGTTGATGCCGACCATGGCCTCGCCCAGGTTGCGGGAGGCGTCCGCGATGATCTTCGGGTCGTCGTAGAAGGTGGTGGCCTTCACGATGGCGGCGGCGCGCTTGGCCGGGTCGCCGGACTTGAAGATGCCGGAGCCCACGAAGACGCCCTCGGCACCGAGCTGGCGCATCAGCGCGGCGTCGGCCGGGGTGGCCACACCGCCGGCGGAGAACAGCACCACGGGGAGCTTGCCGAGCTCGGCGACCTCCTTGACCAGCTCGTACGGGGCGCGCAGGTCCTTGGCGGCGGCGAACAGCTCGTTGTTGTCGAAGCCGCGCAGCCTGGCGATCTCGTTCTTGATCTGGCGCAGGTGGCGGACGGCCTCGACCACGTTGCCGGTGCCGGCCTCGCCCTTGGAGCGGATCATGGCCGCGCCCTCGGCGATGCGGCGCAGGGCCTCGCCCAGGTTGGTGGCACCGCAGACGAAGGGGGTGGTGAACGCCCACTTGTCGGAGTGGTTGACCTCGTCGGCCGGGGTGAGGACCTCGGACTCGTCGATGTAGTCCACGCCGAGCGACTGGAGGACCTGGGCCTCGACGAAGTGGCCGATGCGGGACTTGGCCATCACCGGGATGGAGACCGCGCCGATGATCTCCTCGATCATGTTCGGGTCGGACATCCGCGCGACGCCGCCGTCCTTGCGGATGTCGGCGGGGACCCGCTCCAGGGCCATGACGGCCACGGCGCCGGCGTCCTCGGCGATCTTCGCCTGCTCGGCGTTGACCACGTCCATGATCACGCCGCCCTTGAGCTGCTCGGCCATGCCCCGCTTGACGCGGGAGGTGCCGATCGCGGACTCGGCGGACTGCGGGGTGGGGGAAAGCGTGCTCACGGGGTGACCTCACTCGAAGGAAGGGTTCTACTCGACCCGAGCAAACCTCCCCCGACCAGTCCACTGCAAGGGCCAATAAGGAGCCGGTGGCCTCTTCCGATTTGGCCGCCGGGTACAAGTCGGGGCCGCGCCGGGATCAGGGGCGGTCGGCCAGGTCGGCCGGGGGCTCGTCGTCCATCTCGAACGCGAGCGGGAACGGTGCGTGCCCCGCCAGTCTGAACCAGCGGACCTTGCGGTGCCTGCGCAGCGCGCGGGCGGCGCGCACCGCGTCGTTGTGGAACCGGCGGGCCATCGGCACCCGGCGGACCGCCGCGGCCAGCTCCTCGGCGGCCTGCTCGCCGCCCGGGGCCTCCTTGAGCGCCTCCACCTGCGCCGCGTCCCCGAAGACCGCGCGCAGCGCCTGGCTGAGCTCGCTCTCGGCGACCTCGCGGTGCTCCTCCTCGGCCTGCCGGGCCGCGTGCGCGGCCTCGTAGAGCACCAGCGAGGAGGCCGGGTCGAGGACCCCGGAGGTGGCCACCTCGACCACCACGGAGGCCCGGCGCAGCAGTTGGGCGTCCAGGGCGGCCCGGGCCGCGTCCATCCGGGAGTGCAGCCGGTCCAGGCGGCCGGCGGTCCAGCTGAGGTAGACCCCGGTGACGCCGAGCGCCAGGGCGATCCACACAAGGGTTTCGATCACGCCGGGTGACACTACCGGTCCGGGACCGGCCCGGACGGCGGGGGTCCGGACGGCGCGGGTCCGGAGCGGGCCTTACCGGCCGCCTACCGGGCCCGTGATCTCGTGGTTGGCCATGACCATGACGAGCCATCGCACGGCCGGCCGCGGGGACTCCGCGCGCTGCCGGCCGCTCGCGCTCGCCCTCGCCCTGGCGGCGCTCGCCGTGACCGGCTGGACGGCGGCCGGACGGCTCTGGGGCGGTGACGGCGGGCTGGTGATCCTGGCCTCGGCCCGGCAGCACCTGGTACCTGCCGTCTGGCTGGTCCTCGGCTCGCTGTTCGGGGCCCTCGCCCTCGGGGTGCGGCGGAGCTCGCTCCGGGCGGCCGGCTACCTGTGCCTGAGCCTGGCCGCCCTGCCGGCCCTGGTGCTGGGCGAGTTCCTCTCCGGCGGGGAGACGGAGTCGGCACGGACCGCGGCCCCGGGGCGGACCGACCGGCAGCTCCTCGTGTACGAGGCGCGGTCCTTCGTGGACCCGGTCTGGCGGGTCTACGTTCAGCAGGGCGAACGGCCCCTGGAACGGCGCTGGCTGCTCGGCACCTTCCACGGCGACGCCACGGCCCACGAGCCGTCCGCGGTGGTCTGGGACGGGCCCGACCGGGTCCGGCTGGAGACCGTCGGCGGTGAGACCTACCTGGTCGGGGTCGGCCCCTCCGGGCGCCCCGACCGAACCGTCTCCGTCCCCTGAGCCGTGCCCCGGTCAGGCCCCCGGATCCCTGGTGAGGCCCAGCCGGGTGCGCAGCGGGACCCGTTCGTCGGCGGCGACCGCCGCCGCGCCCAGGGTGACCGTCTCGTAGACGGCCAGGATGTCGGCGCCGACCGTGGACCAGTCGAACCGCCGGACGTGCGCCGAGCCGTGCTCGGACAGGGCCGCGCGCCGGTCCGGGTCGCGGAGCAGGGCGATCGCGGAGTCGGCCAGCGACCCGGCGTCCTCGTTGGCGAACAGTTCGCCGGCCGCGCCCTGGTCCAGCACCTGGGCGAAGGCGTCCAGGTCGGAGGCGAGCACCGCGGCCCCCGCCGACAGGGCCTCGACCAGGATGATGCCGAAGCTCTCGCCGCCGGTGTTGGGGGCCACGTACACGTCCACGCTGCGCAGCAGCCGCGCCTTGTCCTCGTCCGAGACCATCCCGAGGAAGGTGACCCTGGCGCGCAGTTCGGGCGGCAGGGTGGCCACCGCCTCCTCCTCGTCACCGCGGCCGGCCACCAGCAGGCGGACGTCGGGGCAGGCCTCGGCGATCTTCGGGAAGGCGGCCATCAGCACCGGGAGGCCCTTGCGGGGCTCGTCGATCCGGCCGATGAAGCCGAGGGTGGTGCCCTCCCAGTCCGGGTTGGGTTCGGCCTTGGCGAAGAAGTCCACGTCCACCCCGTTGGGGATGACCACGGCGTCCCCGCCCAGGTGCTCGACCAGGGTGCGGCGGGCGTACTCGCTGACCGCGATCCGGGCGCTGATCTTCTCCAGCGCGGGCTGCAGGATCGGATAGGCGGCGATCATCGCCCGGGACCGCGGGTTGGAGGTGTGGAAGGTGGCGACGATCGGGCCCTGGGCCGCCCAGCAGGACAGCAGTCCCAGCGAGGGCGAGGCCGGCTCGTGGATGTGGATCACGTCGAAGGTGCCCTCGTGCAGCCAGCGGCGCACCCGGGCGGCGGACAGGAACCCGAAGTTGAGGCGGGCCACCGAGCCGTTGTACGGGACGGGGACGGCGCGGCCGGCCGAGACCACGTAGGGCGGCAGCGGGGTCTCGTCGTCGGCCGGGGCCAGCACGGACACCTGGTGGCCCAGCCCGATCAGGTGCTCGGCCAGGTCGCGGATGTGGAACTGGACCCCGCCGGGGACGTCCCAGGAGTAGGGGCAGACGATGCCGATCCTCACGCGCCGGCCTCCGCCGCGGCCTGCGCCGGGCGCGGTTCCAGGTCGTCGAGCCAGAGCCGCTGGAGCATGTGCCAGTCCTCGGGGTGCGCGGCGATGCCGGCCGCGAAGACATCGGCCACCGCCTGGGTCATCGCGGCGGTCTTCTCGGGCCGGGTGCCGGTCCCGGGCACCGGGACCGGCGGGTGGATCCGGCCGGACATCCGGGCGCCCTCCTCGTACCAGAGGGTGACCGGCAGCAGGGCGGCCCCGGTCTGCTGGGCCAGCAGGGCAGGACCGGCGGGCATCCGGGCGGTGGCTCCGAAGAAGTCCACCTCGACCCCGGTGGCCGACAGGTCCCGGTCGGCCACCAGGCAGACCAGTCCGCCGGCCCGCAGCCGGCGGGCGAGCAGCCCGAACGCGGCGCCGCCGGTGTGCGGCAGCACCTCCATGCCCAGGCTCTCCCGGTAGGCGACGAACCGGTCGAACAGGGTCTCCGGCTTGAGGCGCTCGGCGACCGTGGTGAACGGGAACCCGGCGTGCGCGGTGGCCCAGGCGCCGGCCAGGTCCCAGTTGGCCAGGTGCGGCAGGGCCACGATCACCCCGCGGCCGGCCGCCATGTGCTCCCGGAGGATGTCCTCGCCCTCGATCCGGACGTCCCGGCCGAACCGCTCCCGGGGCACCGTCGGCAGCCGGAACGACTCCATCCAGTAGCGCAGGTAGGAGCGCATGCCCGCCCGGGAGAGCTCGCGCAGCCGCTCCGGGGAGGCCTCGGGCACCACCCGGGCCAGATTGGACTCCAGCCGGAGCACCCCGGCCCCGCGCCGCTTCCAGGCGATGTCGGCGATCTTCCGGCCCAGGGCCGCGGCGGCCGGTTCGGGAAGCTTCTTCACCCCGGCCCAGCCGGCCCCGTAGAGCCCGTCGACCAGCCGGTCCTTCAGCGGGAGCCCCTCCCGCACCCGGCCCATCAGACGGTGCCGCTCTCCGGGGAGGCGCCCGCGCCGGAGGCCTCCGCGGCGGCAGCGGCGTCCGCCTCCGCGGACTCGCGGCGTACGGTCACCACCCGCTGGACCAGGGTCACCAGCGAACCGACCGCGACCACCCACAGGGCGATCGGCAGCAGCACGCCGATCCACGAGGGCACGCCGAAGGTCTGGAGCCCGGACAGGCCGGCCGCGACCAGCGAGATCACCAGCCGCTCGGCCCGCTCGATGAGCCCGTTGACCGCCACCGGCAGACCGATGGACTCGCCGCGGGCCTTGGTGTAGGAGACCACCTGGCCGCTGGCCAGGCAGAAGATCGCCACCGCGCACAGCACGTTGTCGTGGCCGCCGCCCGCGTACCAGAGGGCGAGCCCGCCGAAGATCGCCGCGTCCGCCACCCGGTCCAGGGTGGAGTCCAGGAAGGCGCCCCAGCGGCTGGAGACACCGGCCTGCCGGGCCATGTTCCCGTCCACCAGGTCCGAGAAGACGAAGGCGGTGATGGTGATGGTGCCCCAGAAGAACTCGCCCCGGGGGAAGAAGATCAGCGCGCCCGCGACCACTCCGGCGGTGCCGATCAGCGTGACCGCGTCCGGGCTCACCCCCCGCCGCAGCAGGAACGTGGCGAACGGTGTGAGAACACGCGTGAAGAATGCACGCGCGTACTTGTTCAGCATGGCCTTCCCAGGGGGTCGCTGGGCCGCACGGCCACCACGGCCACCGGCTGGCCCATCGTAGCCAGCACCCGGGGCCGCCGACGCCGCGCACCCGCCGTTGTGTCACGTGCGCACCCCGCACGGCCCGTCCGGCCGCGGGCCCCGCGGATGGACGGCCGGTGCCGACGGTGCAAAGCTTCAAGGACTCCATCCTCCGTACCGTCGCACCGGGAGGCACGAGCACCATGGGCGACAAGTCACGCGCGCGACCGCCCGGAGCCGCGGGCCGGGCACCGACGGCCGACCGGCCCGGGGACCTGCGGAACGTGGTGCTGGTCGGCCCCAGCGGATCGGGCAAGACCACCCTGGTCGAGGCCCTGGCACTGACCGCCGGGGCGGTGCAGCGGGCCGGGCGGGTCGAGGACGGCGGGACCGTCTCCGACCACGACGAGATCGAGCACCGGCAGCAGCGCTCGGTCCAGCTCTCCCTGGTACCGGTCAGCTGGGACGGCATCAAGATCAACCTCCTGGACACCCCCGGATACGCCGACTTCGCCGGAGACCTCCGGGCCGGTCTGCGCGCCGCGGACGCCGCCCTCTTCCTCGTCTCCGCCGCCGACGGCGCCGAGGGACTGAGCGGCCCCACCCGGGCGCTCTGGGAGGAGTGCCGGGCCGTGGGCATGCCCCGGGCCATCGTGGTGACCCATCTGGAGACCCCCCGCGCCGACCACGAACGGATCACCGCCGTCTGCGCCGACGCCTTCGGCGGCGAGGACCCCGACGCCGTCCTCCCCCTCCACCTCCCGCTGCACGGACCCGCCGGACCGGACGGCCACGCCCCCGTCACCGGACTGCTCGGCCTCCTCTCCCGCCGGGCGTACGACTACACCTCCGGCGAGCGCGTGGAGCGCGACCCGGATCCGGCCGAACTGGAGCGGATCTCCGCCGCCCGTGACCGGCTCATCGAGGGGATCATCGCCGAGAGCGAGGACGAGACCCTGATGGACCGCTACCTCGGCGGCGAGGACATCGACCCCGCCACCCTGGTCCGGGACCTGGAGCGGGCGGTGGCCCGCGGCACCTTCCACCCCGTCCTGCTCGCCGCCCCCGCCGCCGACGGGGCCCGCCAGGGCCTGGGCACCGTGGAACTCCTCGAACTCGTCACCCGCGGCTTCCCCACCCCCCTGGAGCGCCCCGCCCCGCCCGTCACCACCCCCGACGGGCAGCCCCGCCCGGCGGTCGTCTGCGACCCCGACGGCCCGCTGCTCGCCGAGGTGGTGAAGACCTCCTCCGACCCCTATGCCGGCCGGATCTCGCTGGTGCGGATGTTCTCCGGCACCCTGCACCCCGACCGGACCGTGCACGTCTGCGGCCACGCACACCCCGACCGCACCCCCCGGGACCACACCCCGGACCCGGACCGGGACCCGGAGGAGGAACTCCACGAGGCGGACGAACGGGTGGGCGCCCTCACCTCCCCGTTCGGCCGGCAGCAGCGGGCCCTCCCCCGGGTCATCGCCGGAGACCTCGCCTGTGTGGCCCGGCTCACCCGGGCCGAGACCGGGGACACCCTCTCCGCCAAGGAGGACCCCCTGCTGGCGGCCCCCTGGGAGATACCCGAACCGCTGCTCCCGCTGGCCGTCCATGCCCACGGCAAGGCCGACGAGGACAAGCTCTCCCAGGCCCTGGCCCGACTGGTCGCCGAGGACCCCACCCTGCGCCTGGAGCAGAACCCGCAGACCCGGCAACTGGTCCTCTGGGCGCTCGGCGAGGCCCACCAGGAGGTGGCCCTGGAACGGCTGCGCACCCGGCACGGGGTCCGGGTGGACCCCGAACCCCACCGGGTCGGCCTGCGCGAGACCTTCGGCGGACCGGCCACCGGCCGCGGCCGGCACGTCAAGCAGTCCGGCGGCCACGGCCAGTACGCCGTCTGCGAGATCGAGGTGGAGCCGCTCCCGGCCGGCAGCGGCATCGAGTTCGTCGACAAGGTGGTCGGCGGAGCCGTCCCGCGCGCCTTCGTGCCGTCCGTGGAGAAGGGGGTCCGAAGCCAGGCCGCCAAGGGCGTCGCCGCCGGGCACCCGCTGGTCGACGTACGGATCACCCTCCGCGACGGCAAGGCCCACTCGGTGGACTCCTCCGACGCCGCCTTCCAGACCGCCGCCGCCCTGGCCCTGCGGGAGGCCGCCGCCGGGGCCCGGATCCAGCTCCTGGAACCGGTGGCCGAACTGACCGTACTGGTCCCGGACGCCTATGTGGGACCGGTGCTCGGCGACCTCGCCGGCCGCCGCGGCCGGGTCCTCGGAACCGAGCAGTCCGGCGCCGACCGCACCCGGGTGCGCGCCGAGATCCCGGAGATCGAGATCGACCGGTACGCCGTGGACCTGCGCTCCCTGACGCACGGCACCGGCCGCTTCGAGCGGGCGTACGCCCGGCACGAACCCATGCCCGCCCAGCTGGCGGACAAGATTCGCGAACAGGCGGAGAGGGGAACCTAGTTGTCATAGCGTGTGACCGGCCGCCCACCCAACGCGCTTGCGGTGGGCGGCATTTCCCTGTCCCATAAGGCCGGGGAGACAGGTACGACGATGGGGGCGGTAAGCGGTGGCGGACGACGGTTTCGACTTCAGGCCCGGAGCGCAGGTCCCGCTCCAGGGCTCGGGCGGCCAGACCGCGGCGACCAACGCGCTCGCCTCGGTCGCCTACCGGGAGGGCGCCAAGACCAAGATCGAACAGATCCTCGACACCAAGAACGAGCACTACGAGCCCGTCTTCAAGGCCGGCCGCTCCTGGGCCACCCTCTTCAAGCCCAGCCTGGGCGAGGCCTACAGCCGGGCCGTGGAGACCCGGATGCTGGGCGCCGGGCGCAAGCCGCTGATCCAGGCCTTCGGCGCCGACCCGCAGACCGTCGTCGAGCACTGCCTGTCCGCCAACCGCATCCGCAAGGAGCGCGACACCCGGCTCCGCGTGATCACCCTGGTCTGCGGGGTGCTGTTCCTCCCCGGAATGCTCCTGTGGATGGGCCTCTTCCAGCTCCGCAAGATGATCGCCGGCACCCGGCACGCCTCCTGGGCGGGCACCGCCCTGCTGGTGCTGATCGCCCTCGGCGTGGCCGTCCTGATGTTCCGGCTGCCCTACACCGGCTTCTGGGCCCTCTACCTCCGCGCCATGATCATCGCCCCGGCCGTCGGCTGGCTGCTGGCCCGCCGCCTCTGCCTCAGTACCGCCGTGGACCTGCGGTCCCGCTGGGACGGACTGCTCTCCGGCGGCGGGGTGGCCGCCAAGATCCCCGAGGCCGTCCCCGGCAACCCCGGCGAGAAGTCCGCCGAGGACCTGCGCCACCAGCTCGCCAAACTGACCGCCGAGGACCGCAGCAACTCCGTCTTCTACGCCGGACCCAAGGGCATCCTCGGCATGGGCACCCGCTGGGGCAGCTGGCAGATGGCCGAGGACCTCCTCCCCCGCGAGGGCACCCCCGAGATCCACCCGTTCCGCAGCTGGGACGTCATCCGCGCCATCCACGACCAGCTCCGGCTGATCGAACGCGGCCCGCTGCACACCGGCGGCTTCCCCACCCCCGACGTCCGGCACTGGATCGTCACCCCGGTCGGCGAGGGCGCCAAGGAGGTCGCCCGGCCCAGCGGCGAGAACGTCGACGCCTTCCAGGTCAAGGCCCACGAGATAACCCGCATCTGCAACGAGCAGCAGTTCGGCGCCGGCAACCGGCACTACCTGGGGATCCAGTGGCCGCTCTGGGACGGCCAGCTGGTGATCACCATGATGGTCACCGTCACCGTGCTGCACCAGACCCTCCGGGTCGAGGTCACCGGGCACGCCCTGGGACCCGTGCACGGGCTGTTCACCAGCAAGTCCGAGAACGAGACCGTCGAGGTGGCCAAGACCGTCAGGTTCTGGGAGAACACCGAACGGGTCCTGCCGGTGATCGACACCAGCGAGGTGGTCCGGCTGATGGTCCGGGCCCCCCTCACCTGGTACCCGCCACTGCTGGAATGGCTCGGCGGCAAGCTGGTGCTCCCCGAGCCCTTCGGCGTCCGCCACGTCTGGGCCGGCTCGATGTGGCGGCACCGCTTCATGGCCGACGACGCCCTCCGGGCCGCCACCCCCGTGCTCCGGGTGGTGCACGCGGCGGCCCTGCGGGTACTGGAGGAGAACGGCTGCGACACCGACAAGTTCGGCAACCGCGCCTCGGTGGTCAGCGGGCTCGTCCAGGACGCCTCGCCGCGCAAGGCCGACGTCTACGAGTAGCCGCCGGCCCCGCCGTACGCCGCCCGGCCGTCAGTCCTGCGGCCAGGCGTCGGCCAGCATCTTCCGGGTGTCCGCGAGCAGTTGCGGCAGCACCTTGGTGTGGCCGACCACCGGCATGAAGTTCGTGTCCCCGCCCCAGCGGGGCACGATGTGCTGGTGCAGGTGCGCGGCGATACCGGCACCGGCCGCCGCCCCCTGGTTGATGCCGATGTTGAACCCGTGCGCCCCGGAGGCCTTCCGCAGCGCGGCCATCGCCCGCTTCGTCAGGTCCGCCAGCTCGGCCGTCTCCGGCCCGTCCAGCTCCGTGTAGTCGGCGACGTGCCGGTAGGGGACGACCATCAGGTGCCCGCCGTTGTACGGGTAGAGGTTCAGCACCGCGTAGACGTGCTCGCCGCGGGCCACGACCAGCCCGTCCTCGTCCGACAGCCGGGGGATCCCGCAGAAGGGACAGCCGTCCCCGGCCTCGGGGCCGGTCGGCTTGTTCTCCCCCTGGATGTACGCCATCCGGTGAGGCGTCCACAGCCGCTGGAACGCGTCCTGCGTGCCCACACCGATCTGCTGCTCCGGCTCAGTCGTCATGGGATGCAGCATATGACCTCGCCCGAGCACGGCGTGTCGCCGGGGCTGAGATGCCCCGGGGTCCGGGGATGCTGGCCCGATGGACGACAAGGACAACCCCCGCCTGCTGCTGTGGGAGCGGCGCACCGAGGTCCCGCTGTTCGCCGCCTCGCTGCTCTTCACGGCCGCGTACGCGGTCCGCGTACTGGCCGGCCCCGACCTCCGGGAGCTCCGCGACACCGCCCTGCTGGTGACCCTCGTGACCTGGCTGCTGTTCGTCCTCGACTACCTGGCCAGAATGCTGATCAGCGGCCACAACCCGGTCCGCTTCGTCCGCACCCACGTCCTGGACACCGTGGTCGTGGTCCTCCCGCTGCTGCGCCCACTGCGGATGGTCCGCATCTACCAGGCCTTCCAGGCCCGGCACGAGCAGCCCCGGTGGAGCCTGTACGCCCGGGTGATCGTCTACGCCGGGATGACCGCGGTGCTGCTCGGCTTCTGCGGGGCCCTGACCGTCTACAGCTACGAGCGGGACGCCCCCGGGGCGACCATCCGGACCTTCGGCGACGCCTGCTGGTGGGTCTGCGAGACGCTGACCACGGTCGGGTACGGGGACGTGGCCCCGGTGACCCCGATGGGCCGGCTGGTGGCCGCGCTGATGATGGCCTGCGGTCTGGCCCTGCTGGGCGCGGTGACCGGCAGCTTCTCCTCCTGGCTGCTGTCGGTGTTCTCCCGGGAGGACGAGAGGACCCCCGGGAGGTGAGCCACCTCCCGGGGGTCCCGGCCCGTGCGTGCGCGCGCCCGCGGAGCCGTTGTCCGCCGGATCAGACCTGGACGCGGTCCTCGACGACCTTCGCCAGCTTGGCGAGGGCCTCGTCCTTGGGGATGCCGTTCTCCTGCGAGCCGTCGCGGTAGCGGAAGGAGACGGTGCCCGCGGCCATGTCCTCGTCGCCGACGATCACCATGAAGGGGACCTTCTGCTTCTGCTGGTTGCGGATCTTCTTCTGCATCCGGTCGGAGGAGGCGTCCACCTCCACCCGCAGGCCCTTCTTCTTCGCCTCGGCGGCGAACTCCCGGAGGTACTCCACGTGCGCGTCGCCGATCGGGATGCCGACGGCCTGGACCGGGGCGAGCCACGGCGGCATGGCGCCCGCGTAGTGCTCCAGCAGGACCGCGAAGAACCGCTCGATGGAGCCGAACAGGGCGCGGTGGATCATGACCGGGCGCTGGCGGGAGCCGTCCGGGCCGGTGTACTCCAGGTCGAAGCGCTCCGGCAGGTTGAAGTCCAGCTGGACGGTGGACATCTGCCAGGTCCGGCCGATGGCGTCCCGCGCCTGGACGGAGATCTTCGGGCCGTAGAAGGCGGCGCCGCCCGGGTCGGGGGTCAGCGGGAGGCCCTGCTTCTCGGCGACCTGCTGGAGGACGGCGGTGGCCTCCTCCCACACCTCGTCGGAGCCGACGAACTTCTCCGGGTCCTTGGTGGACAGCTCCAGGTAGAAGTCGTTCAGACCGTAGTCGCGGAGCAGGTTCAGCACGAAGGTGAGGGTGCGGTCGAGCTCGTCCGCCATCTGCTCACGGGTGCAGTAGATGTGCGCGTCGTCCTGGGTGAAGCCGCGGGCGCGGGTCAGGCCGTGCACCACGCCGGACTTCTCGTACCGGTACACGGTGCCGAACTCGAAGAGGCGCAGGGGCAGTTCGCGGTAGGAGCGGCCGCGCGCGTCGAAGATCAGGTTGTGCATCGGGCAGTTCATGGGCTTGAGGTAGTAGTCGGTACCACCGTCGAGCTGCATGGGGGGGTACATGCCCTCCGCGTACCAGTCCAGGTGGCCGCTCTTCTCGAAGAGGGCGCCCTTGGTGGCGTGCGGGGAGTAGACGAACTCGTAGCCCTCCTCCTCGTGCCGGCGGCGCGAGTAGTCCTCCATGGTGCGGCGGATGATGCCGCCCTTGGGGTGGAAGACGGCGAGGCCGGAGCCGATCTCGTCCGGGACGGAGAAGAGGTCGAGCTCGTTGCCGAGGCGGCGGTGGTCGCGCTTCTCGGCCTCGGCGAGGAAGTCGAGGTGCGCCTTCAGCTCCTCCTTGGAGGGCCAGGCGGTGCCGTAGATGCGCTGGAGCATCGGGTTCTTCTCGCTGCCGCGCCAGTAGGCGGCCGCGTTGCGCATCAGCTTGAAGGCCGGGATGTTCCGGGTGCTGGGCAGGTGCGGGCCCCGGCAGAGGTCCTTCCAGCACAGGTCGCCGGTCTTGGCGTCCAGGTTGTCGTAGATGGTCAGCTCGCCGCCGCCCACCTCGACGTTCGCGCCGTCGTCGGTGGAGGCCGAGCCCTTGATGCCGATGAGCTCCAGCTTGTAGGGCTCGTTGGCGAGCTCCTCGCGGGCCGCCTCGTCGGTGACGACGCGGCGGGCGAACTTCTGGCCGCGCTTCTGGATCTCCTGCATCTTCTTCTCGATGGCCTTGAGGTCATCGGGGGTGAAGGGGCGGGCGACGTCGAAGTCGTAGTAGAAGCCGTCCCGGACCGGCGGGCCGATGCCCAGCTTGGCCTCGGGGAAGAGCTCCTGCACGGCCTGGGCCATGACGTGGGCGGTGGAGTGGCGGAGGATGTCGAGGCCGTCCGGGGAGGAGATCTCGACGGGTTCGACGCTCTCGCCGTCCTTCGGCTCGTACGCCAGGTCCTTCAGCTCGCCCGCGACGCGGACGGCGATGACGGTGCGTTCGCCGGAGAAGAGTTCCGCCGCCGTGGTGCCCGTGGTCACCACGCGCTCGTCCCGCTCGGAATCGCGTTGGATGACCACACGGACGTCTGACACCGGTCTCTCCTGAAATCTCGGGGGCGGGCCGGTGGACACCGGTCGCGCCTGAATCGTACCGAGCGGGGCGGCCCGTCCGCGAAACGGTTACCGCCGGGGCCCGGCCCCGGTCAGAGTGGGGTGGTGCAGAGGCCGGGGACCCGGCGCCACCCGCCCATGGAGGAGACCCGGACATGACCGAACCGCTGGTGCGCCCGCTCGATCCGGCGGCGGACGGGGTCGCCGAGGCGCTGCACCGGGTCGGCCGGGCCGCGTACGCCGTCGAGGCGGAGCTGATCGGCTTCGACGGGATCCCGGCACTCCGGGAGAGCCCGGCCGAGCTCCGGGCCCGGCCGCTGCGGTGGGCCGGGGCCGTGCGGGCGGACGGCTCCCTCGCCGGGTTCGTCGCCTGGGAGGAGCCGGTGCCCGGCGGGGCGGGCGCCCCGGCCCGGATCGACCGGCTGTGCGTGGACCCGGCCGGGTTCCGCCAGGGTGTCGGCGGGCGGCTGGTGCGCTGGTTCCTGGCGGAGGTGGCGGCCGGCCGGCCGGTGGAGGTGACCACGGGGGCGGCGAACGCCCCGGCCCTCGCGCTGTACGAGGGGCTGGGTTTCGTCCGCGGCACGGACTTCTCGCCGGAGCCGGGGCTGCTGATGGCCGCGCTGCGGCGGCCGGCGGCGTAGCCCCGGCGCCCGGGCGGGCCGCCGGGGTCAGGCGTCGGGAAGGTCGGCGGACGGGTCGGCCAGGCCGTCCTCCAGGGACTTCAGCAGCCGGTCGCGTTCGACCTCGTCGAGCGGGACCGGGGCGACGTCCGCGGCGTCGGTGAGCCGGCGGAAGCCTCCGCGCCGCTGGAGCCGGCCGCTGACCCGGATCGGCAGGCCGACCAGGTGCGCGTGCCCGGCCACCCGGTACGCCTCCTCGTCGAGGACCACCCGGACGAAGGGGACCTCGGCCCCGGACAGCACCCGCAGCCGGACGGTGCCCCCGCCGCCGGGGGCGGAGCGGCGCATCCGGACCACGGCCCCGGCCAGCCGGACCGGGACGGCGGGTTCCCGCCGGGTGTAGCGGTCGGCGGCCTCGCGCAGGGCCGGCAGGTCTCCCGGGGAGAACTCCACCGGTTCGGGGCGGGCGGCGCAGCCGGCCGGGACCCCGGCGGCCGGGGCCCAGGCCAGGGCGACGGCGGCGCCCTCGGAGCCGTGCACCAGGGCGATCAGGGCCTGGGTGAGTTCCCGGCTGACCCCGGCGCCGACCGCCGCGTCGAAGGCCTCCATGCCGCCGGTGGCCCGCTGGTAGTCCACCGCCTCGCGGGCGGCGTGCAGGGCGTGGTGGAGCCGGGTGACGGTGCCGCGGCCGCCGGCCACCGGCACGTAGGCGGTCAGCCGGCGGCCGCCGGGGGCCGGGCCCACCAGGACTCCGTCCAGGGCGCGTTCGGCCTGGCCGCGGTGGCGGGCCCCGTAGTAGCCGGCCCGGGCCCGGTCGGCCAGCGCCCCGGCGAGCAGCAGTTGCCGGGCGGCCGTCCGCAGTTGTTCCTGGGCGGTCCAGTCGGCTTCGGCGCGGGGGGCGATGTCGCGGTCCCAGCGGATCTCGTCGCTGGGCACGGTCAGCCCGTACAGCACTTCCCGGGCGGAGGGCAGTCCGCTGTGGCCGAGGGCGGTGAGGGCCTCCTCCAGGAGGTCCGCGCAGTCCGGGAAGCCTCGGTGTTCGGGGACCAGCAGGCTGGTTCCGGAGCGGCCGCCGGGCGGGGTCCACCGCCCGTAGCGTCCGGTGGCGCCGCCGCGGCGCTGCCAGCCGTGCCGCCGCAGCAGGGCGGCGAGCACCGCCGGGTCGACCTGGGCCGGGTCGGGGTGCGGTGGCGGTGAGGGGTGCGGGTCTCCGTACGGCTCCGGGTGCGTGGGCTGCCAGTGCATCAGGGTGTCCCTCCCGACCCGACCCGGGTCATGATCTCGCACAGCGCCCGGTCGTCGAAGATCCGCGCGGTGGGGATCCGGACGGTGGTCCGGCGCCGGCCGGTGACCTGGTGCCCGGCCAGGTTGGTCCAGTAGCAGCAGTGCCGCAGGCCGAGCAGGTCGTGTCCGGCGTCCAGCCAGTCCCGGCGCTCCCGCGGTACGAGCATCACCACGAGGATCTTGTGCACCGCGACCGGGCTCCGGGCGAGCTTGACGAGGTGGTCGTTGTCCAGGGTGAAGGCGAAGGTGGGGCCGGGCGGCCGGGGCGCGGTCTGGTAGGTGGCCTTCAGCTGGACCTTGATGGTGACCTCGTCGTCCACGGAGTGTTCGGCGGAGCCGTGGCTGACGTGCCAGTCGATGCCGTTGTCGGGGAAGGGCTGGGACAGGGAGCAGCCGGCGGCGGCCGCGACGGCGTGCAGGTAGCCCACCTGGAGGGTCTCCATGCAGGCGGTGGTGGCGAGGCTGCCCCGCAGTACCTCACCCGGCTCGGGATGCGCGAGCGCCATGGCTCCCCCACGCCTTCCAGGCTCGACGGCTCGACTGGCCGGATTCTGACGGCCGATCATGTGTGCGGTCCGTCAAGGTTGTTGTTGCCGCACCCGGGGGGCCGCAAACGGCGTACGGGGCAAACCGCGCGGGTATCACCGTTCCGGGCAGGCCTCGCCTGCCGTTCGGGGACGAGGAGTTCGCCATGACGCGCTGGTATGAGGGGCCATTGGCCGCATTCGACACGGAGACCACCGGGGTGGACGTCGAGCAGGACCGCATCGTGTCCGCCGCTCTCGTCGTCCAGGAGTGTGCGGGCGGGCGCGCCCGGGTCACCCGCTGGCTGGTCAACCCCGGTATCCCGGTTCCGCCGGGGGCGACCGAGGTGCACGGGCTGACCGATGACCACCTCCAGCGGAACGGGCGCTGGCCGGCGCCGGTGGTGGAGGAGATAGCCCGGTCGCTGGCGGAGCAGCAGACGGCCGGGCGGCCGGTGGTGGTGATGAACGCGCCGTTCGATCTGACGCTGCTGGACCGGGAGTTGCGCCGGCACCGGGCGTCGAGTCTGACCCGCTATCTGGACAACAGGCCGTTGACGGTGCTGGATCCGCGGGTGCTGGACAAGCATCTGGACCGCTACCGCAAGGGGCGGCGGACCCTGACGGACCTGTGCGGGCACTACGGGGTGGAGCTGGCCGAGGCGCATGACGCGGCGGCGGACGCGCTGGCCTCGCTGGAGCTGGTGCGGGCGGTGGGGCGGCGGTTCTCGGCCCGGCTGGAGCGGTTGAGTCCGGCGGAGCTGCACACCCTGCAGGCGGTGTGGCACGCGGCCCAGGCGCGCGGGCTGCAGGCGTGGTTCGCGCGCAACGGTTCGGAGGAGGCGGTGGATCCGCACTGGCCGGTGCGTCCGGAGCTGTCCACGGCCGCCTGAGCGGGGACACGGGGTGCTCGGGGTGCTCGGGGTGTCCCGGGCATGAGAAAGCCGGTCCGTCGGTGACGGACCGGCTTGTCCCGGTG
Source organism: Streptomyces sp. NPDC033845 (assembly GCF_055576225.1). NCBI lineage: Bacteria > Bacillati > Actinomycetota > Actinomycetes > Kitasatosporales > Streptomycetaceae > Streptomyces > Streptomyces sp. NPDC033845. Next base: position 55,759 of record NZ_JBVIRI010000010.1, read on the forward strand.
GTGGGCGATACTGGGATCGAACCAGTGACCCCTTCGGTGTGAACGAAGTGCTCTCCCGCTGAGCTAATCGCCCGGGAACGGGTTGAACGATACAACGCGTCCGGGGGTTCGTTCAAACCGCCTCCAGCCTGCGGGTCAGTCCGCGCCGTCCGGAGCGCATCATCAGGGCGTGGTTGAGCCGGAAGAAGGGCCTGCCGGGGACGGCGAGGATCCGCATCAGGGGTTTGGTGACCCGGACCTCCTGGTCGTAGACGGCGCGGGTGGCGGTGGTGCCGAGGGGTTCCAGGGTCCAGCGGACCCAGCCTTCGAGGTCTCCGGTGAGGTCGACGGCGAGGGTCCGGCGGGCCGGGTCGGCCGGTCGGCCGGTGGCGGCCACCCGGAGTTCGTAGGGCAGGACGGAGCGGAAGACGGCGCTGCCGGAGCGTTCGTCGGCGGGGTCGGGGAGCACCCGGCGGATCTGCGGCCACCACCGGGGGTAGTCGCCGGGGCGTTCGAGGACGGCGTAGACGCGGTCGGGCGGGGCGGGGAGCTCCCAGACGCTGTGGAAGCGGTAGTGGGTCCAGTCCACGGGCGGTCCTCCGGGGTGAGCGGGTGAGTAGCGGGGTGGCCGGGCTGAGTATCCGTACCCATGTGCGGGGGCCGTGACCGGCGACACACTGCGGAACATGGAGAACGCACTGCCGCCGGCCGAGGAGCTGGCGCTCATCGACCGCGAACTGGCCGGACTGGACGCCCGTCGCGGGTACTTGCTGGCGCGCCGGGCCCAGTTGATCGCTCTGCTGCGGCAGGCCGCCGGGCGTCCGCCGGTCCCCGTGTGGGGGCCCGTGCCCGCGGCCCCGGCGGCGGGTCCGGGTGCGCAGGGCGTGCTGCTGGTGCTGGGCGCGGTGCTGCTGGGGGTGGCGGCGCTGGCGTTCACGCTGCTGAGCTGGGGTGCGATGGGGATCGGCGGCCGGTCGGCGGTGCTGGCGGTGCTGACGGCGGCCGCGCTGGCGGCTCCGGTGGCGCTGCTGCGGCGGGGTCTGGGGTCCACGGCGGAGGCGGTGGCCGGGCTGGGGCTGCTGCTGACGGTGCTGGACGTGTACGCGGTGTACGCGGTGGGCCTGTCCGGCGTGGACGGTGTCGCGTACGCGTCGGGGGCCTCGGCGGTGCTGGCGGCGGTCTGGGCGGGGTACGGGCTGCTGCTGCGCGGGGCGCGGCTGCCGCTGCCGGCGGCCGTGCTGGTGGCGCAACTGCCGCTGCCGCTGGCCGCGTTGGCTTCTTCCGCCGGTCCGTCCGGGGTGGCCTGGGCGCTGCTGGTGACGGCGGGTCTGGACGCGCTGCCGGTGCTGTGGGGGCGCCGGGGTGCGGTGGTCGGCTGGTGTGCCGGGGTGTCGGGGGCGGTGCTGGGTGCGGCGGCGCTGCTGACCGGGGCGGCGGAGTCGGCGGCGACGGGTGCGGTGGCCCCGTCGCTGCTGCTGGCCTCGGCGGCGGCCGGTTGTGCGGCGGTGTCCTGGCGGTCCTCGGTCCTCGCGGCGGGGTCGGCGGGCTCGGCGGTGGCATCGGTGGCGGCGTACGGTCTGGCGGCGGTCGCGGGGCTGGCGGCCGTGGGGGCGGTCGGGGGGCTGGTGCGGCCGCCGCTGGACTCGGAGTGGCTGGTGCTCGCCTTCCTGGTGCCGGCGCTGCCGCTGCCGGCCGGGCTGCGGGCGGGCCGGCTGCCGCGGCCGGTGCGGCGGGGGCTGGCGGGGGCCGGGGCGGCGGTGTGGCTGCTCGCGGTGCTGACGGTGCTGCCGGCCCTGGTGTCGGCGCTGGTGGGTCGGCTGGGCGTGCTGGACCGGGTGTGGGAGTCCTCGGCGCGGGCGCCGGAGCTGCTCTGGCCGGGGGCGGCGGCCCCGGTGGTGCTGCTGCTGGTGGCGGGCGCGGCGGCCGTGCTGGACCGGTCGGCGTCCCCCGCGGGGGTCCGGGCGGCGGCCGGGGCGGTCGCGGTGGGGCTGGGGTGGGCGGGGCTGTTCCTGGCGCCGCCGGCGGCCGGGCTGCCGGGCCCGGTGGTGCCGGCGGTCCAGCTGGCGGTGAGCCTGGCGGCGGGGGCGGTGGCCCTGGGCGGGCTCCGGGGCCCGGTGGCGGGTGCGGTGGCGGCGGTGTGTGCCGCGGTGGGCACGGCGGACGTGGCGCTGGCCTCGCTGGACGGGCGGGCGGCGACCTTCGCGGTGTTCGGGGTGCTGGTGCCGGCCGCGGTCGCGGGGGCGGCGTACCGGCCCGCTCCGGGGGTGCTGAGGGCCGGGGCGGGGGTGCTGGCCGTCGGGTACGCGACCGGGCTCGCCGTGGCGCTGGGCGGGCTGCTGGAGCTTCCGGTGCACCTCTGGGGGCTGCTGGTGCTGGTGGTGCCCGCCGTGGTGGCCGTCCGGCCGCCGGGACGGGACGGGGTTCCGGGCCCCCGGGTGCCGGTGGAGGTCGCGGCCGCCGGTTCGACGGCCCTGGCGGTGCTGCTGGCGGCCGGCGAGTCGGCCTGGCTGGCGCTGCTGCTGGCGCTGTCCGGGGTGGTGTGCGCGGGCGCGGCGGTACGGGCGGACCGGCGCCGGGTCGGGTACGCGGCGGGGGCGCTGTTCCTCGCGGCCGCCTGGGTGCGGCTGGCGGCCTCGGGGGTGTCGCTGCCGGAGGCGTACACGCTGCCGGTGACGGTTCCGGCGCTGCTGGTCGGCCTGCTGCGGCGGCGCCGGGATCCGGAGGCCTCGTCCTGGACGGCGTACGGTCCGGGTCTGGCGGCGACCCTGCTGCCCTCCCTGCTGGCGGTGTGGGGCGACGGCCACTGGGCGCGGCCGCTGCTGCTGGGCCTGTCGGCGCTGGCCCTGACCCTGGCGGGGGCGCGGTTCCGGCTGCGGGCCCCGCTGCTGCTGGGCGGCGGGGCGCTGGCCCTGGTGGCGCTGCACGAGCTGGCCCCGTACGTGGTGCAGGTGGCGGACGCGCTGCCGCGCTGGGTTGTGCCGGCCCTGGCGGGCCTGCTGCTGCTGGTGGTCGGCGCGACCTACGAGAAGCGGCTGGCGGACGCCCGCCGGCTGCGGGCCGGTCTCGGCCGGCTGCGGTGAACGCGAAGGGCCCGGAGACTTCGAGGAAGTCTCCGGGCCCTTCATCCGGGTGGGCGATACTGGGATCGAACCAGTGACCCCTTCGGTGTGAACGAAGTGCTCTCCCGCTGAGCTAATCGCCCCGGCGCACCGCAAACATTACCGCATGTCAGCGGTGCTCCCGACCAGCCGCCCGGCTCACTGGTTCATGGCGTTCCAGGGCATGACCAGGCCCCACTGCCACAGGTAGACAGCCGTCAGCGCGCCGGCGATCAGCAGGCCGGCGGTGGTCAGGATGATGTTGCGGCGGCGGACCTTGGGGTCCAGGGCCCGCTTGGCCGCCTCGGTGACCTTGCGCTTGGTCCAGCGCAGCACCAGCTGGGCCCAGACGAACTCGGTCGCCCAGATCGCCATGCCGCCGAAGATGACCACCCAGCCCGGTCCGGGCAGCGGCAGCATGATGATGCCCGTGATCACCACGGCCAGGCCGACGATGAAGACGCCGACCTGCCAGCTGAGGTGCAGGGTCCGGCGGGCCTTGATGAACTCCGGCGCCCGCGAGCCGAGCGGCGGCTCGGCGGCGGTCTCCTCCGCTTCCCCGGCTTCCCCAGTGGCCTTGATTTCGTCACTCCCCGTATTCATGCTCCTGAATCTACCGGAGCCGAAAGCACACGTGAATGGGCGTTTCGATCCGCCGTCCGAGGGACCCGAAGGTCCGCAAAACGGTCAGAGGGGTTTACAACGGCACCGTAGGTGGCATGTCGATTTCGCCGACGTGCGAATCCCCGAGCGCACACTGAGCGAAAGGCCCTGGCGCTTATGAACACCACGGTCAGCTGCGAGCTGCACCTGCGCCTCGTTGTGTCGAGCGAGTCATCTCTGCCTGTTCCCGCGGGCCTGCGGTATGACACGGCCGACCCCTACGCCGTGCACGCCACCTTCCACACCGGCGCCGAGGAGACGGTCGAATGGGTATTCGCCCGCGACCTCCTCGCCGAGGGCCTGCACCGGCCCACCGGTACCGGAGACGTCCGGGTCTGGCCGTCCCGTAGCCACGGCCAGGGCGTCGTCTGCATCGCCCTGAGCTCACCGGAGGGAGAAGCGCTGCTCGAAGCACCCGCCCGAGCACTGGAGTCGTTCCTGAAGCGGACCGACGCCGCGGTTCCACCAGGAACCGAGCATCGGCACTTCGACCTCGACAAGGAGCTGTCCCACATCCTGGCCGAAAGCTGACGGGACGGGTTCCCAGGACCGTCAGACACACGAGCCAGCCCGACCCGCCACCCACACCGTCCGAACTCGGGGCGACGGTGTGAGGCGGGCAGCCACACACGGCATGACCGGCGCTGTTCCCACGGAATCCGTCCGCGGGAGCAGCGCCGGTGCGCTTTTCCGGTGAACCGCTAGAGTCACCCACGTGCAGATTCCCCACGACACCCGCCGCGCCCTCGATGTCGTCGTCGCCCTGGTGAACACCGCGCCCGACGGTCAGGGACCGGACGGGCTGGCGGACGTCGGCGCGCTGCGGACCTTCGTCGAAGAGTTCTCGATCAGCGACGTCGGCCAGCTGGGCGCCCGCGATCTCGCCGGGGTGCGCGCCGTCCGCGGGAAGTTCGCCCAGGTGTTCGCCGCGCCGGGCGCCCGGGCCGCCTCGGTGCTGATCAACGAGCTGGTGGCCACCGCCGGCACCACCCCGCAGCTGACCGACCACGACGGCTACGACTGGCACGTGCACTACTTCGCCCCGGGCGCCTCGGTCGGCGACCACCTGGCGGCGGACGGCGGCATGGCCCTGGCCTTCATCGTGGTCTCCGGGGAGCAGGAGCGGCTGCGCCGCTGCGAGGCCCCGGACTGCCGGCGCGCCTTCGTGGACCTGTCCCGGAACCGCTCCCGCCGCTACTGCGACAGCCGGACCTGCGGGAACCGCCTCCATGTGGCGGCCTACCGGGCCCGCCGCAAGGAAGCCGCCGAGTAGGGCTCAGCGCAGGAACAGATCGTGCACCGAGGCCAGCAGGAGCAGCACCCCGATCACGGTCAGGAAGATCATCAGCGGCGGCTGGGAGAGCGCGAAGAGACAGCCGCGCGGCTCCTCGGCGGCGGCGGGGACGCGTCCCGGCGGCTCGCCCTGTGTGGTGTCGGGCATGTCGAGCATGTCGGGCGATGATGGCGCAGCACGGCCCGCTCAGTCCCTCAACACGCCAGCGGAGGCGCGGGAGTTCGTCAGATCCCGTGCTTCTTGAGGATCGCTTCGATGTCCGAGAAGTCCTCGCCGGCCGGAGCCGGGGTGCGGGTCGGTGCGGCCTTCGGGATGCCGGGGGCGGCGGCGGGCGCGGAACCGAGCGAGGGCGCAGAGGCCCCCGGGGCGACGGCTTCCTGGCGGCCGGCCCGGCGGCGCTCCACGGCCCGGGTGCCGGTGAACAGCAGCCAGGCCAGGCCGAGCACCCCGAAGCCCGCCCACACGGAGGGTTTGAAGACGATCCCGGAGACCCAGCCCACCACTCCGGTCATCACCAGCCCCACCGGCACCAGCGAGTAGGCGGCGATCCGGGTCGCGGCGAGGAAACGCCTGCGGTAGGCGGTCACCGCGGCCAAGCCCAGGCCCGCCGCGGACACCGCCGAACAGATGGTCTCGGCCAGCATGCCGTCCTCCAGTGCCGTGGGGTGTGTCACCGTCCATCCTGCACCGCCGGGCCCCGGTGCGGCCACGGTCCGGCGGCCTGACCGGCGGATCTCCGGGAGATCTCCGGGTCGGGCCTCCTCCCCAGGTGGGGCTCCCCCGGCGGACTCCCCCGGCCCGGTCCGGCCGGCGGGCTGGGAGACTGTCCCCCATGACCTCTTCCGTCGTTCTCGAAGTCTGGTGCGAACTCCAGTGCCCGGACTGCCACACCGCCCTCGACGACGTGCGCGCGCTCCGCGCCCGTTACGGGGACCGGCTGGACATCGTCCTGCGCCATTTCCCGCTGGAGAAGCACAAGCACTCCTTCGCGGCCGCCCAGGCCGCCGAGGAGGCGGCGGAGCAGGGCCGCGGCTGGGACTACGCCGAGGCCGTCCTGGCCCGCACCGCGGAGCTGGGCGAACGCGGCGAGGCCCTGCTGCTGGACGTGGCCCGTGAGCTGTCCCTGGACGCGGAGGAGTTCGACACCGCGCTGATCGACGGCCGGCACATCCTGATCGTGGACGCGGACCAGGCCGAGGCCAAGGCCATCGGGGTCACCGGCACCCCCACCTATGTGATCGGCGGCGAGCGGCTGGACGGCGGGAAGTCCCAGGAGGGCCTGCGCGCCAGGATCGAGGCCGTCGCCGACCGCCTCCTCGAAGAGACGGCCTAGAGCAGGTCCTTGGCGCAGTTGACGTACGTGGTGCGGTAGCCGAGGGAGTCGTAGAGGGCCCGGGCCGGGGTGTTGCCCGCGAAGACCTGGAGGCCCAGCCGGTCCGCGCCGGCCTCCCGGGCCTGCCGTTCGGCCAGCAGCATCAGGCCCCGGCCGTGGCCCCGGCCGCGGTGGGCCGCGTCCACCGCCACGTCGAACACGTACGCCTGGCCCGCCGTCGCGGCCGGACCGGAGCCGGTGCGGTCCGGGAGGGCCAGCCACAGATGGCCCACCGGCTCCCCGGCCGCCTCCAGCACGGACAGCCGGATCCCCGGGGTGGCCGGGCCCTGGGGCAGGGCCTCGCGGTGGTCGTGGTCGGACTTGGTCCGGGCCGCCTCCTCGGACATGCCCCGGCTGGTCCAGTCCCGTGCGTACCCCTCGACCGCCCGCTCCAGCCAGGGCCCGTACTCGGCGTCCGTCATGGGGCGGTCCAGCAGCCCGGCGGGCAGTTGTGGCGGCGGTCCGGCCGGCAGGCCGAGGGCCATGTTGCGGCTGTACTCGGTGTAGCCGAGCGCGCCGGCCATCCGCAGGCCGGCCGCCGATCCGGCGGGCACCGAGACCCGCACCCGCCGGCAGCCCCAGGACCGCAGCACCTCCTCGGCGGCCAGGGCCGCCACGGTGGCCCGGCCGCGCCGCCGGTCGCCCTCCTCGATGCCCAGGTCGCGGATCTCGCCGACGGTGGGCCCGAAGGGGGTGTCCGAGGCGAGCAGCAGCGAGCCGACCCGCCGACTGTTGACCCGGACCTCGTACGGACGGGAACGCGCGCCCCCGCTGGTCTGCTGAAGCGGCCCGCTCGGCCGCAGGGTGGTGGTCATCGCTTCGGTTCTACCCGCCGGGACGCCGCCCGTCAGCCCGTTTACGGGTCCAGATCCGCCCCGGACCGCTCGGCGAAGATCCGCATGGCCTCCGCGGTGACCGGCCCCGGGGCGCCCGGGAGCTCCCGGCCGTCGATCCGGTGGACCGCCTGCACATCGCGCAGGGTGGAGGTCAGGAACACCTCCTCGGCCTCGTCGAGGGCCTCGAAGGGCAGGTCGGTCTCCTTGGCTCCGGCCCACTCCACGACCAGGGCGCGGGTGATCCCGGCCAGCGCGCCGGAGCTCACCGGCGGGGTGTGGAGCTCGCCGCCGAGGACCACGAACACATTGCTGCCGGTGCCCTCGCAGAGCCGGCCCACGGTGTTGGCGAACAGCGCCTCGGAGGCGGCCGAGCGGTGCGCCTGGGCGAGGGCGACCACGTTCTCGGCGTACGAGGTGGACTTCAGGCCCGCGATGGCGCTGCGCTCGTTCCGCACCCAGGGGACGGTGATCACGGCGGTGGTGTCGGGCCGGCGGGCCGCGTCGCCGAGGGCGACCACCAGGGTCGGGCCCTCCTGCCCGCGGTCGGAGCCGAGCGGGGACAGTCCGCCGGTGTAGGTGATCCGCAGCCGGCCGAGCGGCAGCGGCTGGGCCGCGAGGACGGCCGCGCAGGCGTGCCGGACCTCGTCCAGGTCGGGTTCGGGCAGGCCCATGCCGCGGGCGGAGCGGGCCAGCCGGTCCAGATGGCGGGTGAGCGCGAAGGGCCGGCCGTGCCGGGCGACCAGGGTCTCGAAGACCCCGTCTCCCACGGTCAGCCCGTGGTCGAACACCGACACCCGCGCCCCGTCCGCGTCGTGCAGCGCTCCGTCGAGCCAGATCTTCACCGTACGGTCCTTCCGCTGTGCTGGTACGTGCCCGACGCTACCGCGAGCAGCCGGGAGGCCTTGAGCTCGGTCTCCGCCCACTCCCGGTCCGGGTCCGAGCCCCAGGTGATGCCGGCCCCGGTGCCGAAGCACAGCCGCGGCCCGGCGGGGGCCTGCCGGTCGATCCAGAAGGTCCGGATGCCCACCGCGAGCTGTGCGGTGCCGCGGTCGGCGTCCACCCAGCCGATGCCCCCGCAGTAGGGGCCGCGCGGGGCGGTCTCCAGCTCCGCGATGATCCGCAGGGCGGAGGACTTGGGGGCGCCGGTGACGGAGCCGGGCGGGAAGGTGGCGGCCAGCAGTTCGGGCCAGCCGGCCCCTTCGGCGAGTTCCCCGCTGACCGTGGAGACCAGGTGCACCAGACCGGGGTGCTCCTCCACGGCGCAGAGTTCGGGGACCGCGACGGATCCGGTGGCGCAGACCCGGCCCAGGTCGTTGCGGACCAGGTCCACGATCATCACGTTCTCGGCGTGGTCCTTCTCCAGGAGGTCGGCGGCGGTCCGGCCGGTGCCCTTGATCGGCCCGGACTCGATGTGCCGTCCGGAGCGGCTCAGGTACAGCTCGGGCGAGGCGGTGGCGATCTCCACCCCGTGGGCCGGAAGCCGAATCGTTCCTGCGTACGGCGCGGGGTTGCCGCGCGCCAGCAGGGCGGTCAGCGCGTCCACATCGGCGCGGTCCGGGTCGGGCAGCGGCGCGGACATCACCCGGCAGAGGTTGGCCTGATAGACCCCTCCGGTGGCGATGTGCTCGCGGATCCGGCGGACGCCGGACACGTAGGCCTCCCGGTCCAGCGAGCTGGTCCAGCGGTCGGCGGCGGGGCCGTGCCAGGCGCCCGGGGCGGGTTCGGGCACGGGATCGGGACGGACGTCGCCGAAGCGGGCACAGGTGACCCGCCCCTCGAAATCGGCCGAGACCGCCCAGAACCCGGTGGAGTCGAGGGCGGAGACATCACCGGTCACGTCCCGGAGATCGGTGGCGAGGAGGCCGCCGAAGCGGGCCATGGGCTGCAGGTCTTGCACGGCTGTGAGTCTATGACCGGCGGCCGCGCGGCGCCGGAGAGGTGACGGAGAGGTGACCCCCGGTGATCGGAGGGCAGCACGCTGCGGAAACGCGTTTTTGAGCTGGCCCGGGAATCCGCTAGAGTTCAACACGTCGCCGGGGAGCGCGGGAGAAACCCCGAGCAGGACGGCGACATGCGGACGTAGCTCAGTTGGTAGAGCACCACCTTGCCAAGGTGGATGTCGCGAGTTCGAGTCTCGTCGTCCGCTCGATGTGGGGGATCTTCCCGAACCCCTGTTTCACACTCCTGGTGGAGTGGCCGAGAGGCGAGGCAACGGCCTGCAAAGCCGTCTACACGGGTTCAAATCCCGTCTCCACCTCCAAGGACGATTAGCTCAGCGGGAGAGCGCTTCCCTGACACGGAAGAGGTCACTGGTTCAATCCCAGTATCGTCCACTGGATCTTCGGATCCCGGATCCACGGATCCCCCGCGCGATTAGCTCAGCGGGAGAGCGCTTCCCTGACACGGAAGAGGTCACTGGTTCAATCCCAGTATCGCGCACGCAGTAACTCCGCAGCACACCCGCGCGATTAGCTCAGCGGGAGAGCGCTTCCCTGACACGGAAGAGGTCACTGGTTCAATCCCAGTATCGCGCACCATCACCGGAAGCCCCGGCCGTTCCCCGGCCGGGGCTTCCGCGTTCCCCCGGTCAGGAGGAGAAGAGCATCCGGCCGAAGCCGCGGTTGTGCCCGTGGCCGTGACCGTGGTGGCCGCCGTGGTGCTGCGGGGCTCCCCAGGCGGGGGCCGGGGCGCCGTGCTGGGCGGGGTAGGCCGGCGGGGCCGGCGGCGGCGGGACCTGACCGTACTGGCCCTCCATGCGGGTCAGGGCCTCCAGCTCTCCGTAGTCCAGGAAGATGCCCCGGCAGCCGCTGCACTGCTCGATCTGGACACCGCTGCGGTTGTACGTATGCATCATCGCGTGACACTTCGGACACTGCATGATCGGCTCACTCCTCGCCGTCGGACCTCGCCCCCGCGCGGCAGGCGCGGTGGCACGGACTCACCTTACGACGGAGGCGGCGGCTCCAACTGGGCCGGGATTGTTCCTATTCGGCCACAGGAACCGGTCACCGCCCGCTCCACCTCGTCGAGTCGGCGTTCCTCGGTCAAAGCCCTGGCCACGGCCAGTGCGCCGGTCTGCACCGTCAACGCGCGTGCGGCCAGATCGAGTTCCGGCCAGGGGTCGCTGCCGGGCGGGCCGGCCGCCGGGCCCCCGGCGGCCCGGTAGGCGTCGAGGAAGCACAGCCAGTCCTCGGGGGCCAGCAGTCCGGCCGCGTACCAGGCGGCGGGGCGGGCCAGGTCCCAGGCCGGCGGACCGATGCCGAGGTCGTCCACGTCGATCAGCCGCCAGCCGGCCCGGACCCGGACAAGCTGGCCCAGGTGCAGGTCCCCGTGGCAGAGGGCGTCCCCGGCGGCGGCCGGGGCGGGCGCCTCGCCCCGGGCCCAGGCCGGCAGGGTGGCGGCGGCGGCCCGGACGGCCGCCGCGTCCTCGGCGACCTCGGCGGGGATCCCGGCGCCGGTGCCGGACGCGGATCCGGCGGCGGCCAGGGCGGTGTCCATCCGGCGCAGCGCCCGGGCCAGTTTGGCCGGTCCGCGCATCGGGGGGACCGGTCCGGGCAGCCGGCCGGTCGGGACCGAGTGCAGAGCGGCCAGCAGCCGGGCCGCGGCCGCCCAGGGGGCGTCCTCGGGGCGTTCGGGGTCCACCGGGGTCCCGTACGGCCAGAGGGTCACCGCGCGGCCCGCCCGTTCCTCGGCGGCGGGCCGCAGCGGGGGCAGCAGCACCCCGGCCAGCTCCGGGGCGGCTGCCACCCGCAGCCGTACCGCCAGCCCGGCCCGGTCGGTGTCCGGCGCGTGGGCCTTGGCCACGGTCTCCCCGCGGCGCAGTACGGTGCCGTCCGCCCGGTCCGCGAGCACCACCGCGGCCGGGGTGGGGGCCGGGGCCGGTTCCGGGGACGGCGGCGCGGCGGAGGGTTCGCGGGGGGCCGGGACGGCGGCTGCCAGAGCGGCGGCCAGGGCCTCGGTCACGGCTGCGGTCACGGCTGCGGTCATGGTCTGGCCCCCCGGGTCGTTCGGGCGCGCGCCCCCTCGGATCGTACGCGGCCCGCCCGCGGGGCGGGGACGAGCGGGCGCGGACAAAAAGGGTGCTGTTCCCGCGACTCCCCAGTCGTGGGAACAGCACCCTTTTCACTGCCGTCCGCCGCTCCCCCGTCCCCACGGGGTGGTGGGCGATGTCCTTGGTCCGGGCCGCTCTCCCGGACCTGGGGCGCCGCTCAGCGCCCCAGCAACGCGCTCACGGACGACGCTTGGGTCACCACCTGCTCCCAGCCGCCGAAGAGCACGACCAGGAGGGTGGCCAGGGGAAGGACCATGGCCGCGGCCACCAGTGGATGGCGCGTACCGGACGCGGACTGGTGCGCGTTGAACGCGAAGGTCTTGCGTCCCTGCTCTGCGCGGTCCGACATGGTCCTCTCCCTGTGGTTGGCAGCGGCGGGTGTATGACCTCGGGGGACGAGTTAGTCACCCGCCGCTTGTGTTCAACCTTAGGAGCGCTGGAGCCGCGGGTCCTCATGCCTGCGAACCCTTTGCCGGGCCTCCGGGAGGATGACGGTCCCCCTCCCGCGTACTCCCCTGGTTGGAGACCGATCACTCCGTCTGAGGGTCTTCCCGGAGGGGTCCCCCCGGAACCGGCTGCTCCACCAGCGCGAGCACCCGGTTGGCCATGAACCGGGCGGTCCGCACGGGCTGACCGCTCCGGGTGACTTCGCTCACTTCCACCACTCCCCTGCGCACCGCGGTCTCCACCCGGCGGCCCGCCCGGGTGGCCACCACCTCATACGTCCGGGTGGTGTCCCCGGCGTCCACGACGATCTCGACCCTGTCGCCCTTCATCGCCAATCCCCCTTACGCGATGGACTCTTGAGCGCCCACCCGCCCCGAACGAGCCACCGGGGCAGGAGTTCTGAGCACCCCTCAAGTGTCCCAGTCCGCACTGACAATCGAATCTCCTGACGAGGGCGCGGCCTCTGAGCGGACATGGCGGATGGTCCGTAAGCTGTGCCACGTCAACAGGACGACCGGTCAGTCAGCGGGGTGGACATGGCGATGATGCGGCTCCGGCGCGAGGACCCGCGTGTCGTCGGCTCCTTCAGGCTGCACCGGCGGCTCGGCGCGGGCGGCATGGGTGTGGTCTACCTGGGCTCTGACCGGCGCGGCCAGCGGGTGGCGCTCAAGGTGATCCGGCCGGACCTCGCCGAGGACCAGGAGTTCCGTTCGCGGTTCGCCCGCGAGGTGTCGGCGGCCCGGCGGATCCGCGGCGGCTGCACCGCCCGGCTGGTGGCCGCCGATCTGGAGGCCGAGCGCCCCTGGTTCGCCACCCAGTACGTGCCCGGGCCCTCGCTGCACGACCGGGTGGCCGAGGACGGCCCGCTGACGGCCGCGCAGATCGCCGCCGTGGGCGCCGCGCTCTCCGAGGGCCTGGTGGCCGTGCACGAGGCCGGGGTGGTCCACCGTGACCTCAAGCCCTCCAACATCCTGCTGTCCCCCAAGGGACCCCGCATCATCGACTTCGGCATCGCCTGGGCGACCGGGGCGAGCACCCTCACCCATGTGGGGACGGCCGTGGGCTCGCCCGGCTTCCTGGCCCCCGAGCAGGTCCGCGGGGCCGCCGTCACCCCGGCCACCGACGTGTTCGCGCTGGGCGCCACCTTGGCGTACGCGGCCACCGCCGACTCCCCCTTCGGACACGGCAGTTCCGAGGTGATGCTGTACCGGGTGGTGCACGAGGAACCGCAGCTGCACGGGGTCCCGGACGCCCTGGCGCCGCTGGTCCGGGCCTGTCTGGCCAAGGATCCCGAGGACCGGCCCAGCACCCTCCAGCTGTCCATGCGGCTCAAGGAGATCGCGGCCCGCGAGGCCCAGGGGATGACGGACGGGCGGCCGCCGGCCCAGCGGGCCCGGCAGCCGGAGCGGGCCGAACGGGCCGGCCGGCCCGACCTGCCCACCGAGTTCACCGGGCAGCGCACCGAACGGCGTACGGCCGGCACCCCGGCCCCGCGTCCGCAGGGGACGAACGGCCGGGCCCCCGCCGAGGGACCGCCGTCCAGGCCGTCCTCGCCGCGTCACCCGGGCCGCGGACCGGGACCCTCCTCCCGGCCCACCGCGGGCCGTACCGGGGGCCGTCCGGCGCCCCGCACCACCGGGACCGGGCGCCGGCCCGGCCGGCCGGACCCCCGGCTGCTGCGGCAGCGGCTGATCGTGTTCGTGGTGGTGACCCTGATCGTCGCCCTGGGCATCGCGGCCGCCCAGCAGCTCTGAGGAGCCGCCGGGCGGCGCCGCCTCGGGGGCGCGCGGGTCAGCGGCCGGCGCCGGCCACCGCGTAGAAGGCCACGGCCGCCGCCGCGCCCACGTTCAGCGAGTCCACCCCGTGGGCCATCGGGATCCGCACCCACTCGTCGGCCGCGACCAGCGCCTGGGTGGACAGTCCGTCGCCCTCCGCGCCCAGCATCAGGGCCACCCGCTCCAGCGACTGCGGGGCGGCCTCGTCGATCGCCGAGGCCTTCTCGTGCGGGGTCAGCGCGAGGAGTTTGAAACCCGCCTCGCGGACCGAGTCCAGCCCCTTGGGCCAGGCGTCCAGACGGGCGTACGGCACCGAGAACACGGCGCCCATGGACACCTTCACCGACCGCCGGTACAGCGGGTCGGCGCAGTCCGGGGAGAGCAGCACGGCGTCCATCCCGAGGGCGGCGGCGCTGCGGAAGATGGCACCGATGTTGGTGTGGTCGTTGACCGCCTCCATCACCACCACCCGGCGGGCGGTGGACAGCAGCTCCTGCGCCGTGGGCAGCGGCTTGCGCTGCATCGAGGCCAGCGCCCCGCGGTGCACGTGGTAGCCGGTGACCCGCTCGGCGAGGTCCGGGCTGACCGCGTACACGGGTGCCGGGAGCTCGTCGATGACATCGCGCATCACGTCGACCCACTTGGCGGAGAGCAGCATCGAGCGCATCTCGTAGCCGGCGTCCTTGGCGCGTCTGATGACCTTCTCGCCCTCGGCGATGAACAGGCCCTCGGCCGGTTCGCGCCGGCGCCGCAGCTCGACGTCGGTCAGGCCGGTGTAGTCGCGCAGGCGCGGGTCGTCGGGATCCTCGACGGTGATGAGATCAGCCACAGGGTGATACTGCCTTGTCCTGGGTTCGGTGCCAACGGCTCGGTCAGCCGGCGGACTCGGTGGTGTGGACCGCCACGACCTCGCCGATGACGATCACGGCGGGCGGACGGACGTCCTCCGCGCGGACCCGCTCGCCGACCGTGGCCAGGGTGGCGTCCACCCGGCGCTGGGCGGCGGTGGTGCCCTCCTGGACCACGGCGACCGGGGTGTCGGCGGACCGGCCGTGCCGGACCAGGGCCTCGGCGATGGCGCCGATCTTGTCCACGCCCATCAGGACCACCAGGGTGCCGGTCAGCCGGGCCAGGGCGGCCCAGTCGACCAGCGACCGCGGGTCCTCCGGGCCGACGTGCCCGCTGACCACGGTGAACTCGTGCGCCACGCCCCGGTGGGTGACCGGGATCCCGGCCGCGCCCGGCACCGAGATGGAGCTGGAGATGCCGGGGACCACCGTGCAGGGGATCCCGGCCTCGGCGAGGGCCTGGAGCTCCTCCATCCCCCGGCCGAAGACGTACGGGTCCCCGCCCTTGAGGCGGACCACGTTCTTCCCGGCCTTGGCGTGCTCGATCAGCGCGTTGTTGATGGCCTCCTGGGCCATGAACCGGCCGTACGGGATCTTCGCCGCGTCGATCACCTCGACGTGCGGCGGAAGCTCCGCGAGCAGGTCGCGGGGGCCCAGCCGGTCGGCGATCACCACATCGGCCTGGGCGAGCAGCCGGCGGCCCCGCACGGTGATCAGGTCCGGGTCGCCGGGCCCGCCGCCGACCAGGGCCACCCCGGGGGTGCCGCGGTGGCCGTGCCGGTGCCCGGGCGCGGCCAGGGTGCCGTCGCGCAGGCCCTCGACCACGGCGTCGCGGACGGCGGCGGAGCGGCGCGGGTCGTTCCCGGTGAGCACGGCCACGGTGACGCCCTCGCTGCGGCCGGTGGCCGGGGTCCAGGCGGTGGCGGCCTCCGCGTCGTCGGCGCGGACCGCCCAGATCCGGTTCCGCTCGGCCTCGGCCGAGGCCAGGTCGTTGGCGGCCCGGTCCCGGGTGGCGATCAGCACGTACCAGGCCTCGGCGAGGTCGCCCTCCCGGTACCGGCGCCGCTCCCAGCGGATCTCCCCGGTCTCGGCCATCGCGTCCACCGAGGGGGTGGCCGAGGGCGAGACCAGCAGGACGTCGGCGCCGGCCGCCACCAGGGCGGGCAGGCGGCGCTGCGCGACCTGGCCGCCGCCGATGACGACGACACGGCGGCCGGCGAGACGGAGCCCTACGGGATAGGCGGGGTGTTCGGCCATGGCGGTGCGGCTCCTGAAGGCGGCGGTGGTTCTGCTGTGCCGCTGCGGCGTTGGAGCGGCTTGTCCGGGGTGACGTGCGGTTTCACGCCGTGCGGGTCCACGATACGACCCGCCGGTCGGCGGGTCTCCCCGGACCCCGCGCAGGGGTGGTCCGGCACCGCGCGGGACCGGGAATCCGGTGCCGGGCGGGGTGCCGGGCGCCCCGGTGCTACTTCTCGGTGACCCCGGCCGAGTCGAAGGTGGCGACCTCGTGCATGGCCCGGGCGGCGCTCTGGACCAGCGGCAGCGCCAGCAGGGCGCCGGTGCCCTCGCCGAGGCGGAGGTCCAGGTCGACCAGCGGGCGCAGGCCCAGCTTGTTGAGCGCGGCCACATGGCCGGGCTCGGCGCTGCGGTGTCCGGCGATGCAGGCGGACAGCGACTCCGGGGCGATGGCCCGGGCCACCAGGGCGGCCGCGCCGGCACTGACCCCGTCCAGGATCACCGGCGTACGGAGCGAGGCCGCGCCCAGGATCAGGCCGACGATCGCCGCGTGCTCCAGGCCGCCGATCGCGGCCAGGACGCCGATCGGGTCGGCCGGGTCGGGCCGGTGCAGCTCCAGGGCCCGGCGGACCACCTCGACCTTGCGGGCGTGGGTCTCGTCGTTGATGCCGGTGCCGCGGCCGGTGACCTCGGCCGGGTCGACCCCGGTGAACACCGAGATCAGGGCGGCGGACACGGTGGTGTTCGCGATGCCCATCTCACCGGTCAGCAGACCCTTGTTGCCGGCGGCCACCAGGTCGCGGGCGGTCTCGATGCCCACCTCGATGGCGGCGACGGCCTCCTCCCGGGACATGGCGGGCCCGGTGGAGAGGTCCGCGGTGCCCGGGCGGACCTTGCGGGGCAGCAGTCCGGGGGTGGCGGGCAGATCCCCGGCCACACCCACGTCGATCACGCAGACCTCGGCGCCCACCTGGTTGGCGAAGGCGTTGCAGACCGCGCCGCCGCCCAGGAAGTTCGCCACCATCTGGGAGGTCACCTCCTGCGGCCAGGGAGTGACGCCCTGGGCGTGCACCCCGTGGTCACCGGCGAAGATCGCCACCGCGGCGGGCTCCGGGATCGGCGGCGGGCAGACCCGGGACAGCCCGGACAGCTGTGCGGAGATGATCTCCAGCATGCCGAGCGCGCCGGCCGGCTTGGTCATCCGCTTCTGGCGCTCCCAGGCCTCGCCGAGCGCCTTGGCGTCCAGCGGGCGGATCCCGCCGACGGTCTCGGCGAGCAGGTCGTGCGGCTCCTCGCCGGGCAGCGCCCGGCGGCCGTACGTCTCCTCGTGGACCACCCAGGACAGCGGGCGGCGCTTGGACCAGCCGGCCTGCATCAGCTCCGGCTCGTCGGGGAACTCGTCCACGTAGCCGACGCACAGGTAGGCCACCACTTCGAGGTGCTCGGGCAGACCGAGGGCGCGGACCATCTCGCGCTCGTCGAAGAAGCTGACCCAGCCGACGCCGAGGCCTTCGGCGCGGGCGGCGAGCCACAGGTTCTCCACGGCGAGGGCCGAGGAGTACGGGGCCATCTGCGGCTGGGTGTGCCGGCCCAGGGTGTGGCGGCCGCCGCGGGTCGGGTCGGCGGTGACCACGATGTTCACCGGGGTGTCGAGGATGGCCTCGATCTTCATTTCCTTGAACTGCTTGGCCCGGCCCTTGGGGAGGGACTTGGCGTAGGCCTCGCGCTGCCGCTCGGCGAGCTCGTGCATGGTCCGGCGGGTCTCGGCGGACCGGATGACCACGAAGTCCCAGGGCTGGGAGTGGCCGACGCTCGGCGCGGTGTGGGCGGCTTCCAGGACCCGGAGCAGGACCTCGTGCGGGATGGGGTCGGTGCGGAACCCGTTGCGGATGTCGCGGCGTTCGCGCATCACCCGCAGGACGGCCTCGCGCTCGGCGTCGGCGTAGCCGGGGGCCGCCTCGCCCGGGGAGGGCAGGGGGGCGTCCGCGCCCGCGGCTCCGGCGGGGAGCTCGGGGCCGGGCACCGGGTCGGCGTACGGGTCGGGCTCGCCGGCCGGGACCCCGGTCAGGTCGAGCGGGGCGGCGGGACCGGCGGCGGGCGCGGCGACCGGTTCGGGGGCCTGCGGGTCGACCGGGAGGACCTGGTCGACGAGGACCTGGTCGACCGGGGCGGCGGGTTCCGCCGGGGTACCGAGGTCTACGGGGGTGCCGAGGTCCACGGGGGTGGTGTGGTCCACCGGGGAGGCGGGAGCGACCGGGATCGGCAGTCCGCCGTCCGCGGGCTGGAGCGGGTCCTGGGCAGGGGCCTGGGCCGGTTCCTGCGCCGGGGTCGGGGTCGGGTCCGTGGCGGCTGCCACGGACCCCGCCTCCACCGGCGCCGCTTCCGCGGCCGTGGCGGGGGCCTGCGGGTCGGCCGGGGCGGTGGGGTCCACGGGGAAGGCCGGGGCGGCGGCCGGGGCCTGCGGATCGGTCACGGGCGGGTGCGTCGGCGCGTCCGCCGGGGCGGGGTCCGCCAGCGCCTCCGGGGCGACGGCGGGCGGCTCCTCGGCCGGGGCCGCGGGGGCGGCGGCCTCCACGGGCCGGTCGAGCGGGGCGGGGGCGTCCGGGAGGACGGCCAGCAGGGGCTCGGGCGCCTCCGGGAGGGCGGCCGGGGCGACCGCCGGGGCCTCGGGGGCCACCGGGGGCGCCGGGTCCTGCTGGGGCGCCGGCACAGGCTCCGCAGCGGCGGCCGGGTCGGGAGCGTCCGCGTCCAGGAACACGACGGCCGGGGCGGGAGCTTCGGCCGGGGCGGCGCTGGCGGCGGGCTGGTCGGCCTCGCCGGGCAGGCCGGCGGGGTCCGCCGGGGCGAAGGGCTCGGCCGGGAGCGTGCCGGGGGCGATGTCGGCGGGAAGCAGCCCGCCGGCCTCGGCGGGCGGGCTCACGGCCGCCTGGGCGGCCGGTACGGCCGAACCGAGCAGCCCGACGGGCTCCACGGGCAGCGACGGGACCTCGCCCTCGGCCACACCGGCCGCGGCATCGGCATCGGCATCGGCATCGGCCGGGACCTGCTCCGGGCCGTCCGGCACCATCGCGTCGGGCTGCACGGCCTGGGGGCCGACGGATTCGGGTGCGGCGGCCTCGGGCGCGAGGACCTCGGGGGCGGCCGCTTCGGGGGCGACGGCCTCGGGCGCCGCAGCCTCCGGAGCCGGGGCCTCCGCGCCCGTGAGGTCCGTACCGTCCGGACCGGCAGCGGCGGCGGGCGCGCCCTCGGGGCCGGGTTCGGCCACGGCGGCGGGGCCCTGGGCTTCGGCCGGGGAGGCCGGCTCGGTGAGCGGGGGGACCTCGGCGGGGGTGTCCGCGGCCTCGGGGAGCGGGTTCGCCGTCTCGGCGGGAGCCGACCACGGGGTGCCGCTCTGCACGGGCAGGTCGAGGAATTCGGGGCCGGTCTGCTGGGGGGCCGCCGGGACCGGGGCCGGGCCCCGGTCGGCGAGCGAGCGTACGACCCCGCCGGTGGCGTCCGGGACGGGCGGGCCCATGTGCAGCGGGCGGCGGACCGGGGGCGCGGCCGGGACGGCGGCGGGCGCGGCCGTGCGCGGGCCGCCGAGGTCCATGCCTCCCAGGTCGACGCCGCCGAGGTCGATGGCGCCGGAGTCCCGGCCGCCCGCCTCGTGCGCGCCGTCGGGGTAGTTGGGGTAGCCGGTCTCCGGGTGCGCCGCCCCGGGGAACGGGGTCCCGGTGAAGGAGGGGTCGGCGAAGGAGGGCTGCGGGTAGGCCGCGGGATCGGCGTAACCGGATTCCGGGAAGGGGGTTTCGGCATAGCCCTCGACGGGGTAGGCCGGAACCGGCGGGACCACCTGGGGGTCGCTCCAGGAGCCCTGGCCGCTGGGCATCAGCAGCAGTTCGTCCTCGTCCTCGCCGGGGTTGTCCGCGAGGTCCTGGAAGGCGTAGGCAGCCGGGGCGGGAACGCCCTGGGCCGGAATCGGCGCGGGGATGCCCTGCTGATCCACCATGCCCGCGTTGTCCGGAAGGCCCTCGCCCGGAACCTGGCCGGTGTCGGTCATGCGTACCCCTCGCCCATCGGTTGTGCTTCTTCCGTCGCCCGGCGCCCTTCGGACGCGACCACTAGGCATTGTCGCGTCCGTCGCGCCACCGTGGCGGCCAATACCGCTGCGGTCCGCTGTGGACTGTGCCACGTCGCGCGGTCCGCGGCGGCGCCGTACCCCAATGGCCCGGAAGGTCCAGGGCGGTACGACGATCGGCCAGCCTACCCGGGCGGGGTGACTAGCGGGGCACGGGGCGGGCGGCGGACAGCAGGAACACCACGGACCGGTCCTGTTCGGTCCAGGTGTTCGGGTCCAGGCCGAGGGTCTGGAGGAGGGCGCACTCGACCTCGTAGCCGCGGCCGGCCAGGGCGCGGCCCAGGGCCTCCGCCTCGTCGCGGCTGGAGGCGTGGGTGACGATCCGTTCGGGGCGGCGGTCGGCGCAGGCCTCCACCACCGGGACTCCCCCGCCGCCGACCCGCACCACATCGGGTTCGGGGAGGTCCTCCAGGACCAGCGGGGCGGTGCCGAGGACGGTCTGGAGCTGGACACCGCGGGTGCGGGCGGCGGCGGTTGTGCGTTCGCAAGCGTCCGGGTCGGCGTCCACGGCGATGACGGCGGCGCCGAACGCGGCCGCGTCCACGGCCAGGGCTCCGGAGCCGGTGCCGATGTCCCAGAGCAGGTCGCCGGGGCGCGGGCCGAGCCGGGCCAGCTGGGCGGCGCGGAGCTGGGCGGAGCCGCCCTCGGTGGCGTCGGCGGCCGGGTCGGGCCGGGCCCAGCCGCGCGGGGGTTCGGCCGGGGCGTGGCCGAGCCGCCAGCCGGCCTCGCCGGAGGGGGCTCCGGCGCCCCCGACGACGATGACCACGTTGGGGTCGCGCCAGTTGTGGTCGGCGGCCTTGTCGGAGGTGAGGACGGTCACCTGTTCCCGGTCGGTGCCGAGCTCCTCGCAGATGACGAAGGTCCGGTGCACCCCGTGGAGGAGCAGGGCGAGTTCGGCGGGCCCGGCGCCGGGCGAGGTGAGGACGGCGACCTTGGGGTGGACGCGGCAGATGTTCACGGCCCGGCGCAGGGTGCGCCGGTGGGCGACGACCACCTGGGCGTCGTCCCAGGGCATGCCGGCCCGGGCGAAGGCGGCGGCGACCGCGGAGACGGCGGGGACGACCTCCACTTCGAGGCCGTGTTCGGGCGCGCGGAGGGTGCGTACGACGCCGAAGAAGCCGGGGTCGCCGTCGGCGAGGACCACCGCGGTGCCGCGGTGGCCGGCGATGCGGCGGGCGGCGAGCCCGAGGCTGCCGAGCCTGATCCGTTCGGCGGCGGGCGGGATCTCGGGGAGGTCGAGGTGGTGCGCGGCGCCCGCCACCAGGGTGGCGGCGGCGAGTGCGGATCTGGCGGCAGCGGTGAGGGGTGAACCGTCCCAGCCGATCACCGTGACCCGGTCGGCCATCGTCGTCAGTCTCCAGATCCTGGGGTGGTGGGCGGAGGCGCGGACCAGTGAGCGTACCCGCTGGGCGGATCAGTTCCGGTCGGTGGAGACGGCGTAGCCGGCGGCTTCGGCCATCTGGCCGCCGTAGGCGTCCTCGTACTCGTCCAGGCCTTCGAGGTCCTCGGGGACCAGGCTCCACACGATGAGGTCGGTGCGGGTCTCGACCCACTGGCCGTTCTCGGTCTGGGTGCGCACTATCCAGGCGTTGCGGAGGACTCCTTCACTGATGCAACCGATCTTCTGGGCCACCTGCTGGGCGGCGGTGTTGTCGGCGGCGGTGCGGAGTTCCAGCCGGGCGAAGGCCTGTTCGCGGAAGAGCCACTGGGCGACGGCGAGGACGGACTCGCTGGCGTAGCCCTCGCCGCGGGCCCAGGGGGCGGTGATGTACCCGGCCTCGGCGGCGCGGGTGCGCCAGTCGGTGTTGCGGAGGTGGACGACGCCGACCAGGCGCTGGGTGAGGAACTCGGTGACGGCGAGGACGATGCCGCGGCCCTCGGTGCGTTCGGCGCGGGCCTGGCGGGTGACCCAGCGGTGCGCGTCCGTGTGGGTGTAGGGGTGCGGGGCGTCGGTCCAGGCCGTGACGAGTTCGTCGTTCATCATCTCGGCGAGCGCGGGGACGTCGGCCTCCTCGAAGGGGCGCAGCACCAGCCGGTCCGTGCTGATGGCGACGTCCGGGAAGGTGGTAGTCATGCGCAGCTCCATGCCTGAGACGGTGGTGCGGGACCGTTGGTGCGGGCCGTAGAGCCACAGCATGCAGCATCGGTGCGCCGATGTGCATGGCCGGGCCCCGCGCCCCCGGTGACGGGGGTGCGGGGCCGGTGCCGCCGGTCTGGGGCGGGGTCAGGACTTGGGGGTGCCGAAGGCCGGGGTGACCGAGCCGTCGTACTTGTCCTCGATGAACTTCTTGACCTCGGGCGAGTTCAGCAGCTTGGCGAGCTTCTGGATGCGCGGGTCGTTCTCGTTGCCCTTCTTCACGGCGAGGAAGTTGGCGTACGGGTTGCCCTCGGACTTCTCCAGGGCGAGGGCCTGCTCCTTGGGCTTGAGGTCCGCCTCCAGGGCGTAGTTGCCGTTGATGACGGCGGCGTCGACCTCGCCGAGGGCGCGCGGCAGGGTGGCGGCCTCCAGCTCCTTGAACTTCAGGCCCTTGGCGTCGGCGATGTCGGACAGCTTGGCGCTGGTGCCGGCGCCTTCCTTGAGGGTGATCAGGCCGTTGTCGGCGAGCAGGTGGAGGGCGCGGCCCTCGTTGGTGTTGTCGTTGGGGACGGCGATGGTCTGGCCGGCCTTGATGTCGGTGAGGGCCTTGGCGTTCTTGGAGTAGAGGCCGAGGGGCTCCAGGTGGACGTTGACGACCGGCACGATGGTGGTGCCGTTCTTGGCGTTGAAGTAGTCCAGGTAGGGCTTGTGCTGGAAGTAGTTGCCGTCGACCTGGCCGTCCTGGGTGGCCTTGTTGGGCAGGACGTAGTCGGTGAACTCCTTGACGTCCAGCTTGAGGCCCTCCTTCGCCGCCAGGTTGTCCTTGACGAACTTCAGGATGTCGGCGTGCGGGGTCGGGGAGGCCGCGATGGTGAGGACGGCGTTGGCGTCGGCGGTGCCGTCGGCCTTCTTGGAGGAGGCCGGGTCCGAGGAGCTGCCGCAGGCGGTGAGGCCCAGGGCGAGCGCGGCGGAGGCGGCGGCGACAGCGGTGAGCTTGGTGTTCTTGCGCACGAAGAGTGCCTCTTTCTTGGTGGTGCGGGTGACGCCCGAGCACGACAAGTGCGGGCTGGCCGGTTCTTGGAGAGGGGAGAGGGTCTGGGGGGTGCGGTGTGCCCGGGCCGGTTCAGGCTGCCCGGCCGCGGCGGGCGAGCAGGCGCACCGCGCCGTCGCCGATCAGCTGGACGACCGTCACGATCAGGATCAGGAGGATGACGGTGGCGAGCATGAAGCCGCCTTCGAACCGCTGGTAGCCGTAGGTGATGGCGAGGCTGCCGAGGCCTTCGCCGCCGACGGCGCCGGCCAGGGCCGAGTAGCCGACGAGGACGATGACGGTGGTGGTGACGCCGGAGACCAGGGAGGGCAGGGCCTGCGGGAGGAGGACCTTGCCCACGATGGTGGGGACGCCGCCGCCCATCGACTGGACGGCTTCGACCAGTCCGTGGTCGACCTCGCGGACGGAGGTCTCGACGAGGCGGGCGAAGAAGGGGATGGCGCCGATGGAGAGCGGGACGATCATCGCGGTGGGGCCGATGTAGGTGGCGGTGCCGGTGAAGACGCCGATGACCCACTTGGTGACCGGGATCAGCCAGATCAGCAGGATGATGAAGGGCATCGAGCGGCCGATGTTCACGATCACGCCGAGGACCTTGTTGAAGGGACGGTTCTGCAGCAGTCCGCCCTTGTCGGTGAGGACCAGCAGGATGCCCAGCGGCAGGCCGCCGAGGACGGTGACCGCGGTGGCCCAGAGCACCATGTAGAGGGTGTCGTAGACACCCTGGCCGAGCAGGGGCTGCATTTCGGACCAGGTCACTTGGCACCGTCCTTGACCAGTTCGACCAGCTCGGTGTCGGGGTCGATGACATCGACCTGGAGGCCCTGCTCGCGCAGGAAGCCGACCGGGACCACGTTGTCCTCGTAGCGTCCGGGCAGTTCGATGCGCATCCGGCCGATCTGGCGGCCGCCGAAGGTGTCCATGGCGGCACCGAGGATCGATATGTCGATGTTGTACGTGCGGGCCAGCTGGGAGATCACCGGCTGGGTGGCCGTGTCGCCGTGGAAGGTCACGTCGACCACGGTGTGCTCCTCGGTGCTGGCGGCGCCGGTGAGCGGGAAGAGTTCGGCGGCGAGCTCGGAGCCGGGGGTGGCGAGCAGGTCGGTGACCGTCCCGGACTCCACGATGCGGCCCTTCTTCATCAGGGCGGCGGAGTCGCAGATGCTCTTGACCACGTCCATCTCGTGGGTGATCAGGAGGACGGTCAGGCCGAGCTGCCGGTTGAGGTCGCGCAGCAGGGTGAGGATGGAGCGGGTGGTCTCGGGGTCCAGGGCGCTGGTGGCCTCGTCGGAGAGCAGCACCTTGGGGTCGCCGGCCAGGGCGCGGGCGATGCCGACGCGCTGCTTCTGGCCGCCGGAGAGCTGGCCGGGGTAGGACTTGGCCTTGTCGGCGAGGCCGACCAGGTCGAGGAGTTCCAGGGCCTTGCGGGAGCGCTCGCGGCCGGAGGTCCCGAGGATCTCCAGGGGCAGCTCGACGTTGTCCTGGACGGTCCGCGAGGACAGCAGGTTGAAGTGCTGGAAGACCATGCCGATGCTGCTGCGGGCCCGGCGCAGGTCCTTGCCGGCCCGGCGGCCGCGGCCGGCCAGGGCGGTGAGCTCGGTGCCGTCCACGGTGACGGTGCCGGAGGTGGGGCGCTCCAGCAGGTTCACGCAGCGGATGAGGGAGGACTTTCCGGCGCCGCTCTGGCCGATGACTCCGTAGACCTCGCCCTCGCGGACGTGGAGGTCCACGCCGGCCAGGGCGGTGACCTCTCGGCCACGGGACTGGTAGACCTTCGTGAGGCCCGATGTGGTGATCACAGGATTTCCGTCGCTGTCGAGTGCGCGGCACGGCGGGCGGCCGGCACGGAACAAACATCTGGGGGGATGCGGGCAGGAGCGGTCCGGGGCGCGGACGGGCTCGGCGGGGGCTTGCCCGGGGTTCGCTTCGGGGCGCGAGGTTCAGCGGTCTTCGCCGGTCGGGCGGGGTGCTGCGGAACGGAGAGGGGCCCTCAGAAGGCGCACATTCGACACAGACAACGAGCACCGGGCGTCATCATCGCCTCGGTCGCAAAGGTGCGGCTGCTCGTCGTGGTCATGGGCCCAAGTAAAGCAGACGGAGTCGTTCACCGATCAACGCTGTCCGCTATGCGGACGGATTCCGGCCGCATAGCGGACAAGCCGGATGCCGTCAGCCCTTCGTCCCGATCTCCAGACCACCCTCGGTGACCTGCACGTTCAGTGCCGAAAGGTCCGCTACGACCAGATCCGCGCGCAGCTCCGAGGCCTGGTGCGTTGTGGTCAAGGCCACGGTCCGCATGCCCGCGGCCGCCCCGGCGGCCAGTCCGGCCGGGGCGTCCTCGACGACCACGCAGCGGGCCGGGTCCACCCCCAGCCGGGCGGCGGCCAGCAGGAAGGGCTCCGGGGCCGGCTTGCCGCGGGTGACGTCCCCGGCGGCCACCAGCGCGGGGGCCTCGATACCGGCCTCCCGGAGCCGGGCCTCGGCCAGCGGGCGGGTGGCCGAGGTGACCACGGCCCAGCGGCCGGCGGGCAGCCCGGCGAGCAGTTCGGCGGTGCCGGGCAGCAGGACCACTCCCCCGGCCACGTCCGACACCTCCAGGTGCTCGATCCGGGCGAGGGCCTCGGGGACCCGGTCGGCGGGGAGCAGTTCGGCGATGATCTCGACGGCCGGGCGGCCGTGCAGCTCCACCCGGGCGAAGGCCTCGCCGGTGATCCCGTACTCGCCCGCCCAGCGGGTCCAGCAGCGGTGCACGGACTCCATGGAGGAGACCAGGGTGCCGTCGTTGTCGAACAGCAGGGCTTCGGCTTGCAGCTTCATACCCTCCAGCAAAGCCCGGGCGCGGGGGTGAGCGCATCGGGTCTTTCGGCCCGTAATACCCTCGCAGCATGCTCGACGCCCTGACGGTCGCCATCGGCGTGGCCTCCCTCGCCCTCGCCGCCTGGTGCGGTTTCGCCGCCTACCGGGACCAGCCCACCAAGGACTGGCACTTCATCGGGATGGCCGTGGTGACCCTGCTGGCCCTGGCGCAGCTGGTGGTCGGGGTGCTCGCGCTGGCGCGCGGGGAGAAGCCCGACGAGGGCGGGGTGATCTTCACGGCCTATCTGCTGGGCGCCCTCGCGGCGGTCCCGGCGGCCGGGATGCTCAGCCTGGGCGAGCGCACCAAATGGGGTTCGGTGACGGTGGCCGCGGGCGCGGTCGTCCTGGCCGTGCTCGAAGTACGGCTCCACGACATCTGGGGAGGCACCGGTGCCTGACACCGCGGCGGAACGCGCACGGGACACGGAGCGGCCCGACCGCCCGGCCCGGCTGGTGTCGGGCCCCGGCCTGCTGCTGGTCTGGCTGTACGGGGTGATGGTGGTCGGCGCGGTGTCCCGCTCGATCTACCAGATCTCCACCGAGTTCGACCGGGCCCCGCTGGCCTACGCCCTGTCCGGGCTGGCCGCGCTGGTGTACGCCTTCATCACGTACTCGCTGGTGCGCGGCGGTGAGCGGGCCCGCCGGGCGGCGCTGGTGTGCTGCGCCGCCGAGCTGGCCGGGGTGCTGGCCGTGGGCACCTGGACGCTGGTGCGGCCGGACGCGTTCCCGGACGCGACCGTGTGGTCGGACTTCGGGATGGGCTACCTGTTCATCCCGGTGATCCTTCCGGTCACCGGGATGCTCTGGCTCAGGAAGTCCCGCGCTACGCGCTGACCGCGTAGTCGGACGGGACCGCGTCCTTCTCCAGGATCACCAGTTCCATGCCGTCGGAGGCGGTGCGGCCGCCCACCGTGACGTAGCCGGCCTTGCGGTAGAGCCGCAGGTTGGACTCGCTGCGGCGGCCGGTGTGCAGCCGGTAGCGGGTGGTCCCGGCCCGGCCGGCCAGCTCCGTCTCCACCGCGCGCAGCAGCCGGGCGCCCAGCCCGTGGCCCTGGAGCCGGGGGTGCACGCACAGCTTGGCGATCTTGCCGGTGCCGTCCTCGTCGGTGGAGCCGCGCACCGCGCCGACCACCTCGTCACCGAGCCGGGCCACCAGGACGGTGTCCGTGCGCAGCTCCGACTTGAGGGAGTCCAGGGACTGGGTGAGAGGCTGGATGCGGTAGTTGCCGTACAGCTCGGCCTCGCTCTGGAAGGCGAGGTACTGGAGCTTGAAGATCTGCTCCACGTCCTCGTCGGCCGCCGCCGAAATGGTCACGCTCATGCCCATGTGCGCATGCCTCCTGCTCACCCGGTAGCCCTGTGGTCTACCGCTCCCTTCCCCGCAGGCCGGGAGCCGCAACCTCTGCAGCCAGCATTCTGCGCAGACATCCCAGGCAACGGGAACGTACGGGCCCTAAACTTCCTTGTGAGATACCCAACTCTCCTGCGATTTCACGGTAAGTGAGGTCCCTGGGCGAAAGAAGTGCCCCCATCAGTTCCGGACAGCGTCCGGGCAATCGGGCGACGGCCGTCCGGAGGTCCCGGTGCTGCTCCCGGTCGAGCAGCCGCTGTTCGAAGCCGGGGCCCTCCTGTTCGGTGCCGGGCAGGTCGCGACGGTGGCCGTACGGCACCTCGCGGCGGGTCCGGCGGCCCGCCCGGCGGGCCTCGGCCCGGACCAGTCGGCGCAGCCAGCGGGCCGGTTCGGCCGGCCGGGCCGGGCCCTGTTCCAGCAGCCGCACCCAGACGTCCTGTTCGAGGTCCGCCGGCTCCACGCCGGCGGCCTCGGCCTCGGCCGCCGCCTCGGCGGAGAGCAGCGGCCCCAGTTCCTTCAGCAGATCCATGCCCGGCGGGACGTGCGGTCCGGGGCCGGTGGTTTCCGGCCGGACCGCAGCCCACTCGAACGGGAAGTTCCGCTTATCGGTTGACCGTCGGGCGGTCCGCGGGGCGGCGGCCCGGGCGGAAGTCCTCGGCGGCCAGCAGACCGGTGTCCGGGTTGTCGGTGAAGATCCCGTCGATGCCCTGTTCGAAGTACCGGCGGTAGGCCCCGAAGGAGTCCCCGTAGGCCGCCGGGTCGGTGCCGGTGCGGTGGTCGGCGGGCAGGAAGGCGTTCTCGTTGCGGGCCGTGTACGGGTGGAGCACCAGCCCCCGCGCGTGGGCGTCCCGCACCAGGGTGGTCGGGGTGCCCAGCCGGCCGGCCGCGTCGCGGGGGATGACCAGGTCCAGGGTGGGGCCGATGCCCTGGGCGAACCCGGCGATCCAGCGCAGGCCCGCCGGGGTGACCAGGTCGGCCACCGTGCGCGGGTCCCCGGCCTGCTCGAAGTCCCAGGGGCGGGTGTTCGCGGCGGACAGCAGCACCACCCGGGGCGCGGAGACCAGCCCGGCCATCCGGCGCATGCTGGACGGTTCGAAGGACTGCAGGAACACGGCCGCGTCCCGGTGGTCCCGGCCGTACCGGCGGAGCAGCCGGGCCAGCGGCTCCTCCAGGCCGAGGCCCAGGGACCGGAAGTAGCTGGGGTGCTTGGTCTCCACGTGCAGCCAGACCCGGCGGCCGCGCCGCCGGCCCTCGCGGTCGGCCCAGCGGAGCACCTCCTCGAAGGTGGGCACCGCCCACCGGCCGTCGTAGAGGGTGTTGCGCGGGCGGACGGCCGGAATGCGCTCCTTGGCGCGCAGGGTGCGCAGCTCGGCCAGGGTGAAGTCCTCCGTGAACCAGCCCTCGACCCGCACCCCGTCGACGGTCTTCACGGTGCGGCGGGAGGCGAACTCCCCGTGGTCGGCGACATCGGTGGTGCCGCCGATCTCGTTCTCGTGCCGGCAGACCAGATGGCCGTCCCGGGTGGGCACCAGGTCCTGCTCCACCACGTCGGCGCCCAGGTCCAGGGCCAGCTGGTAGGAGCCGAGGGTGTGCTCGGGGCGGTAGCCGCTGGCCCCCCGGTGTCCGATGACCGTCGGATACGGGAGGTCCCGGTAGCCGCCCCCGCCGTGCCGGTCCGCGCCCGGCGCCGCGCCCGTGCCGCCGGCCGCGCCCGCGGCCGCCGCCGGGGTGGCGGCCGCGCCGAGCGCTCCGCCGGCCGCGAGTACGGCCGCCCCGATCACCGTGCGCCGTGCTGCCCCGCCCTGCGTCATGAGTGACTCTCCCCGTCGTCGGTGCCCTCGGTGCCGCCGCTGCCCGGATCGGCGGTGCGATGGTAGGCAGCGGGGGGTGTCCGCCGGGCCAGCGGCGGCCGAACATGGCGGAAACGCGTGCCGACGCCCGTCAACACGGCGTAACCATCCCGTGAACCCGATGTGCGTTCCGGCGGGGCCCGCGAGTATCGTCCTCACCTGCACTGCCTCCGTGGGGTGCGCACCCGCTTGCCGATGCCGGAGGGCTCACGTTGTTCCGTACCGCGCTCATCAAGGCCACTCTCGGTCCCGTCATGCGGATGATGTTCCGCACCCGGGTGGAGGGGGTCGAGAACATTCCCGGCGACGGTGCGGTGATCCTCGCGGGCAACCACCTCACCTTCATCGACTCGATGATCCTTCCGCTGGTCTGCGACCGGACCGTGCACTTCATCGGCAAGGACGAGTACGTCACGGGCAAGGGGCTCAAGGGCCGGCTGATGGCCTGGTTCTTCACCGGCTCCGGCATGATCCCGGTGGACCGGGACGGCGCGAACGGCGGGGTGGCGGCGCTGATGACCGGGCGCCGGGTGCTGGAGGAGGGCAAGATCTTCGGCATCTACCCGGAGGGCACCCGCTCCCCCGACGGCCGGCTCTACCGGGGCCGGACCGGGATCGCCCGGCTGACCCTGATGACCGGGGCTCCGGTGGTCCCGTTCGCGATGATCGGCACCGACAAGCTCCAGCCCGGCGGCAAGGGCATGCCCCGCCCGGGCCGGGTGACCGTCCGCTTCGGCGAGCCGATGGAGTTCTCCCGCTACGAGGGCATGGACCGCGACCGCTATGTGCTGCGGGCGGTCACCGACTCCGTGATGGCCGAGGTCATGCGGCTCTCCGGCCAGGAGTACGTGGACATGTACGCGACCAAGGCCAAGGCGGCCTGAGCCCGCGCCGGGCCCGGCCCGGCCGTCCGGCCCGTCCGGCCCCGCTACTGCCGGCGCAGCGAGCGGCTGACGCCGGCCGCCGTGGTGGTGGGCAGCACCCAGCCGGTGACGATCAGCAGATAGGACAGCCACTGCTGCCAGCCGGTCGGGGCGAAGGCCTGTTCCTGGCCGAAGCCGATGATCGGCAGCATCAGGTCCAGGGTGTAGAACACGGCGTTGAAGGCGGGTGACTCGTCCGCCTTGAGCGGGGGCGGCTGCCGGACCGTGTAGGCGACCGTGCCGATCATCAGCAGGGCCAGCAGCCAGCCGGCGGCCCGCATCGGGCGGAACCCGTAGCCCACCGTGGCGTCCTGGAGCAGCCCCCAGAGCCGGGCGGCCCGGGGCAGGGTGCGCCGGTGCCGGCGGAGCCTGGCGAGCTGGACGGTGCGGGCGGCGGCCTCGTCGCCCACCGTGCGGTAGGCCCCGGCGAGCTGCTCGTAGGAGGACGGCAGATAGCCGGTCTCCTCCCGCTCCAGCACGGGCAGCCGCTCCTCGGGCGGCAGGTGCGGGCCCAGGGCGCGGTAGCCGAGCCCCTCCAGCCGGACCTTCTCGGGCCAGGCCGAGGGCGGCACGTGCAGCAGGTCGAACTGGGAGCGGCGAAGGTTGACGGTGCCCTGGATGGTCTCGCAGCCGCGCAGCCAAACCTCGCCGATGACACAGCTGCTGGCCCGCAGGGCGAATCCGCCGGGCGCGACCAGCCGGGCGTGGGCCAAGTTGAGCTGGCCCGGTATCCGGGAGCCGGTGAGGTTGACCCGGCCCTCCGCGTGCAGCCGCATGGCGCGCAGATCGGTGCCGACCGTGAGGGTCTCGGCGTGCAGGGCGGTGCCGCCGGGGGCCAGCAGCCGGGCGCCGTCCAGGTTGATCTGGCCGCCGACCACGGCCCCGTTGACCCGGGTCTGGCCGTGCACGGTCAGTTCGGTGGCGTGCACGTCGGTGCCGATCTCGGCGTGGTTGAACTGGAGCGGGGCCTCGCCGGCGAGTTCCCCGGTGACCGGTCCGAGCACGGCACCGCCGAGGAAGAGCCCGCCGCCCACCCGGGCCCCGGCCAGCCGGACCGGGCCGGGGATCCGGCAGCAGGAGAGCCGCAGCGCCAGCTCCACGCGCAGGGTGGAGGCGGTCAGGCCGGGGAGCCAGGAGTCGCTGAGGGTCAGGGCCCGCAGCTGGGCCCCGTAGAGCCCGGGTTTGCGTTCGAACCAGCAGCCGCGCATCCGGATGGGGTGCTCGATCACGGCGTACTTGAGGTCCAGCTTCCCGGTGACCCGGACCCCCTTGAGCTTGATCCCGGGGACCTGGCCCTCGATCCGGGGGCCGCCGAGCAGCAGGGCCTTGAGGACCTCGGCCCGCACGGTCCGCTCGGGGCCCCAGGAGGTCCCGAAGCCGGGGTCGCCGGGATCCTCGGCGGGCCCCTCGGGATCCGTCCGGAAGTCGACGCCCTCGCCGCGCGGGAAGGCCTCCCAGACGCGTCGTTCGGCCGGGGTCAGCTCGTTGATCTCCATCGCGGGGATGGTGTCCCGCGATCGATAACGCTGTCAACCACGGTCCGGACGGCCCGCCCTGAGGTTCCGTCAGGACGGGCCGTCCGGGTCCGGTCAGTGCTCGATGCCGTCCTGGAGCTCCTGGCCGCGCAGCAGGAACCAGGCGGCCGCGGCGGTGGCCAGCAGTACGGCCGCGCCGACCCCGGAGGCCAGCCGGAGGCCGTCCACGAAGGCTTCCTGGGCGGCCGAGACCATGGTGTGCGCGGTCTGCGGGTCCAGGGTCTTGGCGGCCTCGACGGCTCCGCCCAGCGATTCGTGGGCGGCGTCGGCTGCGGCCTGCGGGACGTTCGCCGGGGCGGTGAAGCCCTGGTAGACGCCGGTGACGATGGAGCCGAGCAGGGCGATGCCGAGGGCGGCGCCGAGTTCGTACGCGGTCTCGGAGACGGCCGAGGCGGAACCGGCCTGCTCCTTGGGCACGCTGGAGAGGATCACGTCGGCGGTGACGGTGAAGGAGAAGCCCGCACCGAGACCGACGACCAGCAGCGCGGCGCCCAGCAGCGGGTACCCGGTGTTCTGGTGCACCAGGGTGATCACGGCGAGCGCGATGCCGATCGCGGCCAGACCGCCGGAGACCACGGCCCGCACCGAGTACTTCCGGGCGTACCGGCCGGCGACCAGACCGGTGACCACGGCGCCGACGGCCGCCGGGAGCTCGGCCAGACCGGCCTCCAGCGGGTCGCGGCCCTGCACCAGCTGGAGGAACTGGGAGAGGAAGAACACCAGCCCGGACAGTCCGAACACGGTGAGCAGGTCGGCGAGGACCGCGCCGGAGAAGCCGCGGTGCTTGAAGAGCCGCATGTCGAGCAGCGGGGCGGTCAGGGTGAACTGGCGGCGGACGAAGGCGTAGAGGGCGCCGGCACCGAGCACCGCGGCGGCCCACACCTCCCAGGACGGGCCGTGGGTGGCGAGTTCCTTGACCGCGTACACCACGGCGATGATGCCGACCAGCGAGAGGCCGACCGAGACCAGGTCCCAGGGGCCGCTGACCGGGTTCTTCGACTCGGGCAGCAGCTTGATGCCGACCACGACCAGGACGATCATCACGGGCAGGTTGATCAGGAAGACCGAACCCCACCAGAAGTGCTGGAGCAGGGCCCCGCCGACCACCGGGCCGACGGCGGCGCCGGCCGAGGCGGTGGCGCCCCAGATGCCGATCGCCAGGCTGCGTTCCTTGGGGTCGTGGAAGATGTTCCGGATCAGCGCCAGGGTGGACGGCATCAGGGTGGCACCGGCCACGCCGAGCAGCGCCCGGGCGACGATCATCATCTCGGGGCTGGTGGCGTAGGCGTTGAGCACCGACACCGCGCCGAACGCGGTGGCGCCGATCAGCAGCAGCTTCTTGCGGCCGATCCGGTCACCGAGCGAGCCCATGGAGACGAGCAGGCCGGCGATGACGAAGGAGTAGATGTCGCCGATCCACAGCAGCTGGGTGCCGGACGGCTTGAGGTCCTCGGACAGCGCGGGGGTGGCCAGGCCGAGCACGGTGGCGTCGACCGCGACCAGGAGCACCGCCAGGACGAGCACCGAGAGCGCCAGCCAGCGCCCCGGGCTCCTGGCCTCCGTTCCCTTCGCGAGGCTCGACTGCTTGGTTCCGGTCATCACTCCACACTCCGTCGTGCGCCACCGAGCAGCAACTCGATGATCATGTACTGAAAGTCCTTGGCGGCGACCCGGCCGTCCATCACGGCCCAGGCACAGGTGCCGATGAGGCCGTAGAGGGCCTCGGTGAGCCAGGCGGGGCTCAGGTCGATGCGGATGTCGCCCTCCTGCTGGCCGCGCCGGAAGAGCGCGCCGACCCGGGCGTCGAGCCGGGCCCAGCCCTCGTGGACCTCGTCGCCCTCGAAGAGCTGGTTCTCGGTCACCAGGAAGGCCAGCAGCTGGGCGTTGGGCTCGGCCTCGGCCACCAGCCGGCGCAGCGCGTCGACCGCGCTGCCCTCGTCGAGGCGGGCGTTGTCGAACGCCACCTCGAACTCGCGGATGCCGAGTTCCTCCAGCGCCCGGACGAGGGCGTCCCGCCCGGCGAAGTGCCGGTGCAGGGTGGCCCGCCCGATACCGGCGGCCTTGGCGACCTCGTCCATGGTGGCGGTCGACTTGCGGGAAAGCAGGGCGGCGGCGGCGCGCAGCACCTGGTCAGGATCCATGGCCATGAGACAACGATACCCCAGATGAGACATCAATGTCTCACCGAGCGGAAAACCCGAGGCCGCAGCGGGCCCACTGGGGCACCCTGACCCCATGAAGCCCCTGCTGCTCATCGATGTGGACGGCCCCCTGAACCCGTACGCGGC
The DNA here is from genome assembly GCF_055576225.1 of Streptomyces sp. NPDC033845. Classification (NCBI taxonomy): domain Bacteria; kingdom Bacillati; phylum Actinomycetota; class Actinomycetes; order Kitasatosporales; family Streptomycetaceae; genus Streptomyces; species Streptomyces sp. NPDC033845. The sequence continues at coordinate 89,406 of NZ_JBVIRI010000010.1, forward strand.
CAAGCCGACACGGCGTCCCGAGGGCTACACCACGCACCGCATGCGCCCCACCGGCTGGCGCGCGGCGGAACACCGCAACCCGCTCCGGGTCTGGCTGAACCCCTCGCACGGCCGGGAGCTGCTCGCGCTGGCGGAGGCGTACGAACTGGTGTGGGCCACCACCTGGAAGGACGAGGCCAACGACTGGATCGGCCCGGCCCTGGGTCTGCCCAGGCTGCCGTACATCGACTGGCCGGTGATGCACGGGGCCGCACCGGAGGGCACCTGCTGGAAGACGCGGTACGTGATCGAGCACGCGGCCGGCCGGCCCTTCGCCTGGGTGGACGACGACATCACGGAGCTCGACCGGCTGTACACGGCCCGGCACCACGAGGGCGGGGCCCTGCTGCGGCACGTGGACGAGCGGATCGGGCTGGTGCGGGAGGACTTCGCGGTGCTGGCGGGGTGGGTCGGGTGAGGGGGCGGAGGCGGGTTCGGTGGGGAACGGGGCGGGGGCGGTCGGAGCGGGGAGCTCCGGCCGCCCCCGGGGGCACCGCTGTCGCGTTGGCGACTACTGCTTGTGGACGGCCCAGGCGTGCTGGATCACCAGGTCCGCCTTCAGCTCGTTGAGCTGGAGCGCCACCGCCGAGGGGGCGGTGCCGCCCCGGCCGTTGCGGGAGGCCAGCGCGCCGGGGACGTTCAGGACCGTGCGGACCTCCGGGGTCAGGTGCTCGGAGATCTTCGCGAACTGCTCGTCGGTGAGCTGGTCCAGCTCGATCCCCTCCGCCTCGCAGACCTTCACGCACTCGCCCGCGACCTCGTGCGCCACCCGGAACGGCACGCCCTGCTTGACCAGCCACTCGGCGATGTCGGTGGCGAGCGAGAACCCGGCCGGGGCCAGTTCCTCCAGCCGCTCCCGGTGGACGGTGAGGGTGGCCATCATCCCGGTGAAGGCCGGCAGCAGCACCTCCAGGGTGTCGCAGGAGTCGAAGACCGGCTCCTTGTCCTCCTGGAGGTCCCGGTTGTAGGCCAGCGGGAGCGCCTTCAGGGTGGCGAGCAGTCCGGTGAGGTTGCCGATGAGCCGGCCCGACTTGCCGCGCGCCAGCTCGGCGATGTCCGGGTTCTTCTTCTGCGGCATGATCGAGGAGCCGGTGGAGAAGGCGTCGTGGAGGGTGACGAAGGAGAACTCCTTCGTGTTCCAGATGATGATCTCCTCGGCGATCCGGGACAGGTTGATCCCGATCATCGCGGTGACGAAGGCGAACTCGGCGACGAAGTCCCGGGAGGCCGTGCCGTCGATGGAGTTGCCCACCGAGCCGCGCTCGAAGCCGAGGTCGGCGGCGACCGCCTCCGGGTCCAGACCGAGGGAGGAGCCGGCCAGGGCGCCCGAACCGTACGGGGAGACCGCGGTCCGGGTGTCCCACTGCCGCAGCCGCTCCGCGTCCCGGGACAGCGCCTGCACATGGGCCAGCACATGGTGGGCGAAGAGCACCGGCTGGGCGTGCTGGAGGTGGGTCCGGCCCGGCATGGCGACGTCGGAGTGCGCCTCGGCGAGGCCGACCAGGGCGTCCTGGAGGTCGGCGATCAGACCGCCGATGGTCCGGGCGTGGTCCCGCAGGTACATCCGGAACAGGGTGGCGACCTGGTCGTTCCGGGACCGGCCGGCGCGCAGCTTGCCGCCGAGGTCCGGGCCGAGCCGCTCCAGCAGTCCGCGCTCCAGGGCGGTGTGCACGTCCTCGTCGGCGATGGTGCCGGTGAAGGAGCCGTCGGCGACGTCGGCCTCCAGCCGGTCCAGCCCCTCGATCATCCGGCCGAGCTCCTCGGCGGTCAGCAGACCGGCCTTGTGGAGCACCCGGGCGTGGGCGCGGGAGCCGGCGATGTCGTAGGGCGCCAGCCGCCAGTCGAAGTGGACCGACGCGGAGAGCTTCGCGAGGGCCTCGGCCGGACCGTCGGCGAAGCGGCCGCCCCAGAGCCGGACGTCACCGTTGTTGCTGCTCACAGCTACTGCTCCTCAAGACCGCATGACTTCGGATGTCCCAACCGCCTCCGCACCGTGCAGGTAACGGGGATGGCATAACTATGCATGACTCCGTATGTTTCGTCAATCGATACGCTGGGCGCCTCATGGGGCGGCGGGGCTGGAAGGGGCGGGTGTGATGACGCAGGACGAGGACAGCGGTCCGGAGCGGGCCCGGGAAGCCGTCACCCGGCTGCTCGCCGGCGCAGCCACGGCGGAGGTCCTTGAAGGCCTCGCGCCGGACGGGGACCCGGCGGCGGCCTGGGTCGCGCTGGACCTCGGCGTACGGGACCGGCCCTGGGGACGGGACGGCGCGGTCCTGGCCCGGCATCCGGTGACGGCGCTGTGCCATCCCGACGGGCGGATCCGGCAGCGCGCCCTGGACGCGGCCGCCGGGGACCGGGAGCTGCTGCCGGCCGTGGCGCTGCGCTGCGCGGACTGGGCCGGGCCGGTACGGGAGCGGGCCCGGGTCCTGCTGCGGGCCGCGCTGTTCACCGACCGGGACCGGACCCTGACCGCCCTCACCCCGCTGGTCCTGCGGCTGGGCGGTTGGGACCGGGGCGGCTGGGCGGCCGCCCTGTTCACGGAGGAGCTGCGGCAGGGTCCGTACGGTCCGCTGGACGCCCTCCGGAGCCATCCGGACGCCCGGACCCGGCGGCTCGCCGCCCGGACCGTGCGGGACCTCGGGCGGTTCGACGCGCGGGAGGCCGCCCGGTTGGCCGCCGGCGGCACGGGCACCGGCACCGACCCGTACCTCCAGGTGCTGTGGACCGAGGCGGCCCTGGAGGCGCTCGCCGGGTCCGCGGGGTCCGCTCCGGACGGGGAGGTGCGGGAGGTGGTCGACATCCTGCTGGGTGCCCGGGCGTCCCGGGTGCGGGCGGCCGGGGTCACCGCGCTGCGGCGGGCCGGACGGGCCGCGGAGGCGGACCGGTACCTGCTCGACCGGGCCGCCCAGGTGCGGGCCTGCGCCCGCTGGCTGTACCGCCTGGACGGCGGCGGTCCGCGCGACCGCTATCTGGCGGCGCTGCCCCGCCCGGCGGCGGTGCTGGGGCTGGCCGAGTGCGAGCACCGGCCCGACGCGGAACGGCTGCGCGGGCTGCTGGCGCACCCGGAGGGGGAGGTGCGGGCCGCCGCCGTCGCCGGGCTGCGGATGCTGGAGGCCGCTGTGCCGGCCGATCTGCGCCCGCTGCTGACCGACCCGTTCCCGGCCGCCGCCCGCGAGACGGCCCGGGCGCTGGCCCCGTGGGCCGACCGGCTGGACCCCGCGGAGCTGACGGAGCTGTTGGCCGCCCCGCGTCCCGCGCACACCCGGCGGGCGGCCTTCCGGCTGCTGCGGGCCCGGGGCGGGATGCCCCGGCTGCGGGCCACCGTGGGTCTGGTCGCCGACCCCGATCCCCGGCTCCGGACGCGGGCCACCGCCGATCTGCGGGCCTGGGACTGGCAGGACAGCCTCCGGAACGGGGACGCCGGCCCCGGGGAACTCGAAGGGCTGTTCCGGCGGGCCTCCGGGGTCTTCGACGCCCAGGAGCTGGGGCGGCGGCGGAGCCGGCTGGGGCTCGGGGGCTGACAGCTCCGGCTTCCCGGCTCCCCGGCTACCCCGCCCCCCCGGATATCCCGAGCACGGGCCGGACCGGGCGCCGGACAATCGCTCCATGGGAAAGACCTATGACCGGATAGACGGCAGGCTCAGGCGGTTCATCGAGGCGCAGCCGGTGTTCTTCACCGCGACCGCGCCGCTGGCCGGCGACGGGCACATCAACCTCTCGCCCAAGGGCAGGGCCGGGACCCTGGTCGTCGTCGACGAGCGGACCCTGGCCTATCTGGACTTCGGCGGCAGCGGCGCCGAGACCATCGCGCACGTCCGGGAGAACGGACGGATCACATTGATGTGGTGCGCGTTCAGCGGGCCGCCGACCATCGTGCGGGTGCACGGCGAGGGGGAGGCGGTGTTCCGCGACGACCCCCGGTGGGCCGAGCTGGTCGGGCTGTTCGGCGAGGCCGACGGGCCCTCCGCGCGGGCCGTGGTCCTGGTGCACGCCCGGCGGATCTCGGACACCTGCGGCTATGCGGTGCCGTTCATGGACTACCGGAGCGAGCGCACCCTGCACGCCGAGTTCTTCGGCCGCAAGACCGACGCCGAGTTCGCCGAGTACTGCGAGAAGAAGGACCATGTGGCGCAGTCCCTGGACGGCCTGCCTGCGCTGCCGCTGCCGCTTCCCCCGCGTACCGTCTGACGGGTGATCAGAACCGCACTGGCGGGCCTCGGCCTGTCCCTCGCCGCCGCGTTCCTCGCCCCCGCGCCCGGGGCCGCCGCGCGGGTCCCGCTGCCCGATCTGCTGGCCGACACCGGCGGCGGCAGCCAGTTGATCACCGCAGTGGCTCCCGGGCCGGGTTCCACCACCGGCCGGGTGACCTGGTGGGACCTGCGGGCCGGGCAGTGGTTCGAGGCGGGGACGGCCGAGGCCCGGTTCGGGGCCAACGGGCTCACCGAGGGGACCACCCGGCGGCAGGGCACCGAGACCACCCCGACCGGCCTGTACGACCTGCCGTACGCCTTCGGGATCCGGCCGGCCCCGGCCGGGACCTCGTACGGCTACCGGCCGGTGGGGCCCGACTCCTGGTGGTGCCAGGACAACGGCTCGGCCTCCTACAACCGCTGGACGGAACCGCTGCCCGCGGACTGCGCGCCGGGCTCGGCCGAGCATCTGGTGGGCTACCCGGAGCAGTACGCGTACGCGCTGGTGATCGGCTTCAACTACGACCGGCCGGTGCGCGGGCGCGGTTCCGGCATCTTCCTGCACGTGCACGGCAAGGGCGCCACGGCCGGCTGCGTGTCGGTGCCGGAGGCGGCGATGCGGGAGATCCTGCGCTGGGCGGATCCGCAGCGGGCCCCGCACATCGCGGTGGGGACCGAGTCCGGGCCACTGGCCGTCACCCGGTACTGATCCGCCACCGCCCGTCGCGCGTGGCCCGGCGCGGGTCCGGTCAGGACTCCTTCTGGGCCAGCCGCAGCAGGTGGTCGGCCAGGGCCTGGCCGCCCGTGGGGTCGCGGCTGATCAGCATCAGGGTGTCGTCGCCCGCGATGGTGCCGAGGATCTCGCGCAGTTCGGCCTGGTCGATGGCCGAGGCCAGGAACTGGGCCGCGCCGGGCGGGGTGCGCAGGACCACGAGGTTCGCCGAGGCCTCCGCGGAGATCAGCAGTTCCCCGGAGAGCCGCCGCATCCGCTCCTCCTTGGCGGACTCGCCGAGGGGGGCCTGCGGGGTGCGGAAGCCGCCCTCGCTGGGCACCGCGTAGATCAGTTCGCCTCCGGTGTTGCGGATCTTCACCGCGCCGAGCTCGTCGAGGTCCCGGCTGAGCGTCGCCTGGGTGACGCTCAGCCCGTCGTCGGCCAGCAGCTTGGCCAGCTGGCTCTGGGAGCGGACCGGCTGCCGGTTGAGGATGTCCACGATCCGGCGGTGGCGTGCGGTGCGGGTCTGCGGGACGGAGGGTCCGCCCTGCTCGTTGTCCTGCGCCTGGCTCATGGTCGTCTCATTCCCCGGTTCGTCCGCCCTCGGTTGCCGCGTCGAGGATGCCGGGCAGGGCCCGGACGAACGCGTCCAGTTCCGCCTCCGTGAGGACGAACGGAGGCATCAGCCGTACGACGTCGGGGGCGGGCGCGTTGACCAGGAAGCCGGCTTCCTGGGCCGCCCGCTGCACCTGCGGGGCGAACGGCCCGGTCAGCACGATACCCAGGAGCAGGCCGGAGCCGCGGACGTGGGAGACCAGCGGGTGGCCCGTCCCCTCGATTCCGGAGCGCAGCCGCTCCCCCGATTCCTTGACCCGGTCCAGGAGTCCCTCGGCGGCGATGGTGTCCAGGACGGCGAGTCCGGCCGCGCAGGCGACCGGGTTCCCGCCGAAGGTGGTGCCGTGCTGGCCGGGCTGGAGCAGGCCGGCGGCGTCCCCGAAGGCGGCCACGGCACCGAGCGGAAGACCGCCGCCCAGACCCTTCGCGAGTGTGACGAGGTCAGGTTCGATGCCCTCGTGGGCCTGGTACTCGAACCACTGGCCGCAGCGTCCGATGCCGGTCTGGACCTCGTCCAGGACCAGCAGGGTGCCGGTGGCCCGGGTGATCTCGCGGGCGGCCTTGAGATAGCCGGCGGGCGGGACCACGACCCCGTTCTCGCCCTGCACGGGTTCGATGACGACCAGGGCGGTGTCCTCGGTGACGGCGGCCCGGAGGGCTTCGGCGTCACCGTAGGGGACATGGGTGACCTCGCCGGGCAGCGGCAGGAAGGGGCCCTGCTTCTTGGGCTGGCCGGTGAGCGCCAGGGCGCCCATGGTGCGGCCGTGGAAGCCGCCCTCGGTGGCCACCATATGGCTGCGGCCGGTCAGCCTGCCGATCTTGAAGGCGGCTTCGACGGCTTCGGCCCCGGAGTTGCAGAAGAAAACCCGGCCTTCGCGGCCGAAGAGCTGGAGCAGCCGCTCGCCGAGGGCGATCACCGGTTCGGAGGCGAAGAGGTTGGAGACGTGTCCGAGGGTGGCGATCTGCCGGGAGACGGCGTCCACCACGGCGGGGTGCGCGTGTCCGAGGGCGTTGACCGCGATGCCGCCGACGAAGTCGGTGTACTGCCGGCCGTCGGCGTCCCAGACCTGGGCGCCCTCGCCGCGGACCAGGGCCAGGGCGGGGGTTCCGTAGTTGTCGGTGAGCGTGTCCTTCCAGCGGGTCCCGTACGCCTGGTTGCCGCCGGGGGTCCCGGTGGCTCCGGCGGTCCCGGTGGTGTCGGTGCCCGTCACTTGGTGCCCCCCTGGGTCGCGTCCGGCACGACCATCGTGCCGATGCCCTCGTCCGTGAAGATCTCCAGCAGGATGGAGTGCTGGACCCGCCCGTCGATGACACGGGCGGTGCGGACCCCGTTGCGGACGGCGTGCAGGCAGCCCTCCATCTTGGGGACCATGCCGCTGGACAGCTCCGGCAGCAGCTTCTCCAGCTCGGTGGCGGTGAGCTGGCTGATGACCTCGTCGCTGTTGGGCCAGTCCGCGTAGAGGCCCTCGACGTCGGTGAGGACCATCAGGGTCTCGGCGCCCAGGGCGGCGGCCAGGGCGGCGGCGGCGGTGTCGGCGTTGACGTTGTAGACGTGGCCGTCGTCGGCGCTGCGGGCGATGGAGGAGATGACCGGGATCCGGCCGTCCTCCAGCAGGGCCGAGATGGCGCCGGTGTCGATGGCGGTGATCTCGCCGACCCGGCCGATGTCGACGAGTTCCCCGCCGATGGTCGGGCGGTGCTGGACGGCGGAGATGGTGTGGGCGTCCTCGCCGGTCATGCCGACGGCGAGCGGGCCGTGCTGGTTGAGCAGCCCGACCAGTTCCCGCTGGACCTGGCCGGAGAGGACCATCCGCACGACGTCCATGGCCTCGGGGGTGGTGACCCGCAGGCCCGCCTTGAACTCGCTGACCAGGCCCTGCTTGTCGAGCTGGGCGTTGATCTGCGGGCCGCCGCCGTGCACCACCACCGGCTTGATGCCGGCCTGCCGCAGGAACACCACGTCCTGGGCGAAGGCGGCCTTCAGCTCCTCGTCGACCATGGCGTTGCCGCCGAACTTGATGACGACGGTCTTGCCGTGGTGGCGGGTGAGCCACGGGAGGGCCTCGATCAGGATCTCGGCCTTGGGGAGGGCGGTGTGCTTCCGCGCCGGGCCGCTCATGACGAGTACGCGCTGTTCTCGTGGACGTACTCGGCGGTGAGGTCGTTGGCCCAGATGACGGCGGACTCGGAGCCGGCCGCCAGGTCGGCGGTGATCCGCACCTCGCGGTCCTTCATGCTCACCAGGTCGCGGTCCTCGCCGACGGATCCGTTCCGGCAGACCCACACGTCGTTGATGGCCACGTTGAGCCGGTCCGGGTCGAACGCGGCGGCGGTGGTGCCGATGGCGGACAGCACCCGGCCCCAGTTGGGGTCCTCGCCGTGGATGGCGCACTTGAGGAGGTTGTTGCGGGCGATGGTGCGGCCCACCTCGACGGCGTCCTCCTCGGTGGCGGCGCCGACGACCTCGATGCGGATGTCCTTGCTGGCGCCCTCGGCGTCGCCGATCAGCTGGCGGGCGAGGTCCGCGCAGACCTGCCGTACGGCCTCGTCGAACTCCTCGGCGGCCGGCACGGCCCCGGAGGCGCCGGAGGCGAGCAGGAGCACGGTGTCGTTGGTGGACATGCAGCCGTCGGAGTCGACCCGGTCGAAGGTGGTGCGGGTGGCCGCGCGCAGCGCCCGGTCCAGGGCGGCGGAGTCCAGGTCGGCGTCGGTGGTGAGGACCACCAGCATGGTGGCCAGGCCCGGGGCGAGCATGCCGGCGCCCTTGGCCATCCCGCCGACGGTCCAGCCGTCCCGGGTGGCCTGGGCGGTCTTGTGGACGGTGTCGGTGGTCTTGATGGCGACCGCGGCGGCCTCGCCGCCGTCCGCGGAGAGCGCGGCGGCGGCCGTCTCGATGCCCGGGAGCAGCTTGTCCATGGGCAGCAGCACGCCGATCAGTCCGGTGGAGGCCACCGCGATCTCTCCGGCGTTGTGCTCGCCGCCCAGCACCGCGGCGACCTTCTCGGCGGTGGCGTGGGTGTCCTGGAAGCCCTTGGGGCCGGTGCAGGCGTTGGCGCCGCCGGAGTTCAGCACCACCGCGCTGACGGTGCCGCCGCGCAGCACCTGCTCGGTCCAGTGGACCGGTGCGGCCTTGACGCGGTTGGAGGTGAAGACTCCGGCCGCCGCCAGCCGGGGGCCCTGGTTGACCACGAGGGCCAGGTCCGGGTTGCCGCTGGCCTTGATGCCGGCCGCGATGCCCGCGGCCGTGAATCCCTGTGCTGCCGTAACCGTCACGGCGCGACTCCGATCGTGGAAAGTCCGAGGCTCTCGGGAAGCCCGAGGGCGATGTTCATGCTCTGGACAGCGCCGCCGGCGGTGCCCTTGGTGAGGTTGTCGATGGCGCTGACGACGATGATCCGCCGGACGGCCTCGTCGTAGGCGATCTGGAGCTGGACCGCGTTGGAGCCGTACACCGAGGCCGTGGCCGGCCACTGGCCCTCGGGGAGCAGGTGGACGAAGGGCTCGTCGGCGTAGGCCTTCTGGTACGCGGCGCGCACCGATTCGGCGGTGGTGCCGGGGGTGGCCCGGACGCTGCAGGTGGCGAGGATGCCGCGGGCCATGGGGGCCAGGGTGGGGGTGAAGGAGACGGCGACCGGGCCGCCGGCGGCGGCGCTCAGGTTCTGCACCATCTCGGGGGTGTGGCGGTGGCCGCCGCCGACCCCGTAGGGGCTCATGCTGCCCATCACCTCGGAGCCCAGCAGGTGCGGCTTGAGGGCCTTGCCGGCGCCGGAGGTGCCGGTGGCGGCGACGATCACGGCCTCGGGTTCGGCGAGGCCCTCGGCGTACGCGGGCCACAGGGCCAGGGAGACGGCGGTCGGGTAGCAGCCGGGGACGGCGATGCGCTTGGCGCCGGCCAGCGCGGCGCGGGCGCCGGGGAGTTCGGGGAGGCCGTAGGGCCAGGTCCCGGCGTGCGGGGAGCCGTAGAACTTCTCCCAGGCGGCGGGGTCCGTCAGCCGGTGGTCGGCGCCCATGTCCACGACGAGGACCTCGTCGCCGAGCTGGGCGGCGACGGCGGCGGACTGGCCGTGCGGGAGTGCCAGGAAGACCACGTCGTGCGGTCGGTCGCCGCCGGCCAGGACCTCGGGGGTGGTGGCCTCCAGGGTGCGTCCGGCGAGCGGGACCAGGTGCGGCTGCAGGCCGCCGAGGAGCTGTCCGGCGTTGGAGTTGCCGGTCAGTGCTCCGATCTCCACCCCGGGGTGGCCCAGGAGCAGGCGCAGGACCTCGCCGCCCGCGTACCCGCTCGCTCCGGCCACCGCTACACGTACCACCATCGGACCCTCCTCATCGATGGCATGACTATACGTAGCCATGCACGCTTATGCAAAGAATCGGGGTCCCGATCTGTCAGGTGCCCTGTCAGGTCCGGGCGCCGGGACCGGTCCCGGCGGTCCGTTCCCGGGTCCGGCCCGGCCCGGAGGGGCCGGAACTCCCCCGGTGCGACCCGCACGACACCACCAGTCTCGCCGACCGGTCCGGCCGCGGGACGCAGGTGTATGCGGTCAGCGGGCGGTGCCGGCCGCCAGCCGGCGGACCGCCTCGGTCAGGTCGGAGGGTCCGGCCGGGCCGGCGAAGCTGAGCCGCAGGTGCGGGCCGGGGGGTTCGGCGCAGAAGTACGGGCGGCCGGGCGCGACGGCCACCCCGGCCCGCAGCGCTGCGGAGACGGTGCCCGCCTCGTCGGTCCCGTCCGGCAGCCGGACCCACAGCTGGTAGCCGCCGGCCGGCCGGTGCGGCAGGGTCCAGCCCGGCAGCCCCGCGCGCAGGGCGCCGGCCAGCACCTCCCGGCGGTGCCGGAGGTCGGCGGCCACCGCCCGCAGATGGCGCGGCCAGGCCGGGGACCCGACCAGCTCCAGGGCGGCCTCCTGGAGGGGCCGGGGCACGAAGAAGCTGTCCACCACCTGGATGGCCCGCAGCCGGTCCAGCACCGGCCCGCGCGCCGACAGCGCGCCCACCCGCAGGCTCGGGGAGCAGACCTTGGTCAGCGAACGGACGTGCACCACCACCCCGTCGGGGTCCTCGGCGGCCAGCGGCGCGGGCAGCGGGCCGGCGTCCTCGTGGGCCAGCGCACGCGCGTAGTCGTCCTCGACCACGAAGGCCCCGGCGGCCCGCGCGATCCGCCGGACCTCCGCCCGCCGCTCCGCGGACAGCACCGCGCCGGTCGGGTTCTGGAACAGCGGCTGGCAGACGAACACCCGGGCGCCGGTGGCCTCGAAGGCGGCGGCCAGCAGCTCCGGGCGCACCCCGTCGGCATCGGCCGGCACCGGGACCGGGCGGCAGCCGGAGGCCCGGGCGATGGCGAGCAGTCCCGGATAGGTGGGGGATTCCACCAGCACCGGGGCGCCGGGCGGGGCGAGCGCGCGCAGGGCGGTGGTCAGGGCGCTCTGGCCGCCGGCGGTGATCAGCACGTCGGCCGCGCCGAGGCCGCCGCCGATCTCGCGGGCGAACCAGTCGCGCAGCTCGGTCAGCCCCTCCACCGGGGGGCGGCCCCAGGCCCCGGGACGGCGGCCGGCCCGGGCCAGGGCGGCGGCCATGCCGCGCTCGGGCTGAAGGGAGGGGTGCAGATAGCCGCTGTTGAGCTCGATCACCCCGGTGGGGGGCGCGGCCAGGGAGATCAGCACCCCGGAGGCGTCCACGGACCTCGGGACCACCTCGCCCGCCGGATCGGCGCTGAGGGCGACCTCCTGCCAGGAGGTGTCCCCGGCCTCCGGCGGGCCGGCGGGCCGGGGGCGGGCCCGGAACACCCCGGCGCCGGGGCGGGTGACCACCAGCCCCTCGGCGGCGAGCCGGGCGAGGGCCCGGGACACGGTGACCGGGCTGACCCGGTAGCGCTCCACCAGGGCCCGACTCGACGGCAGCTTTCCACCCACCGAGTAGCGGTCGAGTTCGGAGCGCAGCGATTCCGCCAGCTCCACCACACTGCTACGCTCATTCATGAGAGCCCAGAATAGCGCTACCACCTCCACCCGGATAGCGGTTCCCCCGACGGCGGCCCCGAGCACCGTCAAGAGCGGCACCGGCGCCGATGGCCGGGACAGCGGGCCCGGCACCGCGCGCGGCGGCATCCTGATGGCCGGGGCGGGCGTGATCGCCTTCTCGCTGACCTTCCCGTCCACCGTCTGGGGCCTGGAGAGCTTCGGCCCCTGGTCCCTGGTGTCCCTGCGGAGCCTGCTCGCCGCCCTGATCGCGGGCGCCTTCCTGCTCCTGCTGCGCGCCCCCCGGCCGGCCCGGGAGCACTGGGCCGGACTGGCCGTGGTGGCCGGCGGGGTGGTGGTCGGGTTCCCGCTGCTCACCACCCTGGCCCTGCGGACCTCCAGCACCTCGCACGCCGCCGTGGTGGTCGGCCTGCTGCCGCTGACCACCGCCGTGTTCGCCGCCCTGCGCACCGGGGTCCGGCCCTCGCGCGCCTTCTGGGCCGCCGCCGTCACCGGTGCGGCCGTGGTCCTCGGGTTCACCCTGGCCCAGGGCGGCGGCGGGGTCTCGGCCGGTGACGGCTTCCTGTTCGCCGCGCTGCTGGTGTGCGCGGCCGGGTACACCGAGGGCGCCCGGCTGGCCCGGGCCATGCCGGGCTGGCAGGTGATCGGCTGGGCGCTGGTGCTGTGCCTGCCGCTCTCGCTGGCGGGGTCCGCGGCCGGTCTGGCGTACGAGCCGGTGCGGCTGACCGGCCACGGGATCGCCGGGCTGGTCTGGGCGGCGGCCGGCTCCACCTTCCTCGGGCTGTACGTCTGGTACCGCGGGATGGCCCGGATCGGCGCGGCCCGGGCCAGCCAGCTCCAGCTCGCCCAGCCGATGCTGACCCTGTTCTGGTCGGTGGCCCTGCTCGGCGAGCGGGTGTCCCCCGCGGCCCCCCTCGCGGCCGGTGCGGTACTGGTCTGCATCGCTCTCACCCAACGGGCTTGAATCCGTCGAAAAGCCGTAAAATAACCCCACCGGAGAGGACACCGGCCCGGACCGGTTCGAGGGAGGTCAGCACATGCGAGCGACCGAGGGCGACCAGCTGGTGCAGCACGGCAGGATCGTGGGCCAGCACGACAAGGTGGGCGAGATCACCCAGGTGCTGGGCGAGAACGGCACCCCTCCCTACCGGGTCCGTTTCCAGGACGGGCACGAGGCCTTGATGGCCCCGGGCCCCGACTGCGTCGTACGGCACCCGATGGAGCCGGAGCACTGACGGCTCCGGCGACGGCACGGGAAGGGGGCCGCGCTCAGCGCGGCGGCGCCTGGGTCCGGTAGTGGTCGGCGACGACCCTGGCCATGGCCCCGTTGGGGTCCGCGGCCACCTGCTTCGCCGAGAAGTAGGCGTGGCCGCGGACCTCCGCGTGCGCCCCGGCCAGCGTCAGGTGCCGGGAGAGCTCGGCCGGGTCCCGCCAGGCCGCGGTGGGGCTGTCGCGGTCGCAGCGCCACAGCGCCTCCCCGATGTACAGGTCCACCCCGGTGCCCGCCACCGTCTCCGCCCACCAGGGCACCAGGTCCGCGTAGTCGGCGGTCGGATGACCGATGTGCCAGTAGCACTGGGGCACGATGTAGTCGATCCAGCCCTCCCTGACCCACTTGCGGGTGTCCGCGTAGAGGTCGTCGTAGGTCCCCAGGCCCGCCCGGGTCGGCGAGCCCAGCGGGTCCGTGTCCGCGTTGCGCCACACCGCGAACGGGCTGATCCCGAAGCGGGTGCCGGGGGCCGTCGCCCGCAGCCGCTGGGACATCTCCCGGACCAGGGAGTCGGTGTTGTGCCGGCGCCAGTCCGCGCGCGAGGCGAACCCGGCCCCGTGCAGCCGGTAGGCCTGCACGTCGTCGAACTCCCGCCCCGCCACCGGATAGGGGTAGAAGTAGTCGTCCCAGTGCACCCCGTCCAGCGGATAGCGGGCCACCGCGTCCAGCATCGCCTCCTGGACGAAGGCCCGGACCTCCGGCAGCCCCGGGTTGTAGTACAGCTTCCCGGCGTACGGCACGGTCCACTCCGGGTGCAGCCGCGCCGGGTGTCCGGCCGCCAGCCGGGACGGGTCGGTGTGCCCGTTCGCCACCCGGTACGGGTTGAACCAGGCGTGCAGCTCCAGCCCCCGGGCGTGCGCCTCGGCGACCGCCGTGCCCAGCGGGTCCCAGCCCGGGTCGCGGCCCTGCACCCCGGTCAGCCACTGGGACCAGGGCTCCTTCGCCGAGGGCCACAGCGCGTCCGCCGTCGGCCGGACCTGGAGGACCACCGCGTTCAGCCGGCGGCGCACGGCCGTGTCCAGCAGGGCCAGGAGTTCGGCCCGCTGCTCGCGGGCCCCGAGACCGGCGGCGGAGGGCCAGTCCACGTTCTCCACCGTGGCGATCCACATCGCCCGGAGATCCGCGGGCTCCGCGGCCCGGCCGGCGGGCTCCCGGGCGGCCCCGGCGGCGGTCGCCGTCCACGGGGACGAGGCGGAGGCGAGCACCCCCGCGGCCGTGGCCAGCAGACTCCGGCGGCCGATGTACCCCATGTGACGACTCCCCTGCGCTGGGTGACTTCGCGGTGCGTGCGCCCAGCATGCCCGCCCCGGGGACGTGGGGGGCGCAAGGTCGGGAGTAACGTCGGGGGGCGTGGCGGGCGCCGGAATCACACGGGGGACCCGCGGACGGATGAGCTGCGAAAGGCACGAAGTGACTGACCTCCCTTCCGACATCACCCGCGTCGGCGTAGTGGGCTGCGGCCAGATGGGCGCGGGCATCGCCGAGGTGTGCGCCCGAAGCGGCCTTGAGGTCAAGGTGGCCGAGACCACCGGCGAGGCACTGGAGATCGGCCGCACCCGGCTGACCAACTCCCTCACCAAGGCCGCCGAGCGCGGCAAGATCACCGAGGAGGAGCGGGACGCCACCCTGGCCCGGCTCAGCTTCACCACCGACCTCGGCGAGTTCGCCGACCGCGACCTGGTCATCGAGGCGGTCGTGGAGAACGAGCAGGTCAAGACGGAGATCTTCCAGGTCCTCGACCAGGTGGTCACCCGGCCCGACGCGATCCTCGCCTCCAACACCTCCTCGATCCCGCTGGTGAAGCTGGCCGTGGCCACCTCCCGGCCGGACCAGGTCATCGGCATCCACTTCTTCAACCCGGCTCCGGTGCAGAAGCTGGTCGAGCTGATCCCGGCCCTGACCACCGGGGAGGAGACCGTCAAGCGGGCCGAGGCCCTGGTGGAGCACGTGCTGGGCAAGCACGCGATCCGCGCCCAGGACCGCTCCGGTTTCGTGGTCAACGCCCTGCTGATCCCCTATCTGCTGTCCGCGATCCGGATGTTCGAGTCGGGGATCGCGAGCCGCGAGGACATCGACAACGGCATGGAACTGGGCTGCGCCCACCCGATGGGCCCGCTGAAGCTGGCGGACCTGATCGGTCTGGACACCGTGGCCTCGGTGGCCGACTCCATGTACGACGAGTTCAAGGAGCCGCTGTACGCCGCTCCCCCGCTGCTCCAGCGGATGGTGGACGCGGGCCGCCTGGGCCGCAAGACCGGCTCCGGTTTCTACCCGTACGGCTGACCCGGCCGCCGGACCCGCCCACGGCCTCCTCGGGCGCCGGGCTCAGCCCAGCCGGAGGTGGTGCAGCAGCAGGAGCCCGGCCGCCATGTTGGCGGCCGGGACCTCGCCGCGGGCGATCAGGTCCGGCACCAGCTTCAGCGGCACCCACTCGCGCCGGGAGGACTCGAAGGCGTCCTGCGGATGCCCGGTGTAGGTGGCCCCGTCGGCCCAGTAGAGGTGGTGGCGGGCATCGGTGAGCCCGTTGGCCGGCTCCACCGTCATCAGGTGGTGCAGCGGGCCGGGCCGCCAGCCCGACTCCTCCTCCATCTCGCGGGCCGCGGCCCCGGCGATGTCCTCGCCGTCCTCGACCACCCCGGCGGGCAGTTCCCAGCCCCAGCTGTCGGTGATGAAGCGGTGCCGCCACAGCAGCAGCACCTCGTTGGCCTCGTTGACGGCCGTGGCCGCGGCCACCGGGCGCAGCCGGATGACGAAGTGGTCCAGGTGCCGGCCGTCCGGGAGTTCCACATCCGCCAGGTTCACATCGAACCAGCGGTTCTTGTACACGGTCTGCTCACTCAGGTTCGTCCACTGCACGGTTCTGCCACCTTCCGTTCGAGTCGGTGGCAACATGGGAGCAGCTGCGTCCGCCTGGCGAAACGTCAGAGGGGCACCCTCAGGGACCCGTCGATCAGGTGGGCGGTCTCCTCCGCCCCCGCGCAGCCGCTGCCGAGCAGCTGTTCGCGGACCGTCCGCAGCCGGTCGCGCAGCCGCAGCGACTCCATGCCCTTGGCCCGCTCGGCCATCTCGGTGGCCGCCTCCACCGCCCCGTCGGCCTCCCCCTGCCGCAGCTGGATCTCGCAGAGCATCGCCAGCCGGTGCACCCGCCCCCGGTCGTGCGCCGGGGTCCCGACGGCGGCCACCGCCTGCTCCCGGGCCGCGTCCAGATCACCCAGACTGAGCAGGGCCTCCGCCACCTGGACGTTGACCAGGCCGGGTTGTACGTATCCGGTCTCGTCCGGCTCGCAGCCCCGCCGGATCCGCCCGGCGGCCGTCTCCGCCTGCCGGATGGCGGCCAGCGCGGCCCGGGTGTCGCCGAGCCGGGCGTAGGCCTTGGCCTGCATGGCGTGCAGATCGGCGGCGAGCGCCGGGGTGATGTGCCGGCCGGCGGCCCGCAGGGCGGCCTCGGCGAAGGCCACCGCCTGCCGGAACTCCCCCAGGTGCAGCGACTGGTTGACGATCAGCGCGATCACATAGCCGCCCAGGCCGCGGTCCCCGCTGGCCTTGGCCAGCCGCAGCGCCTGGTGGAAGTACCGCTGGGCCGGGCCGTGGGCGTCCGAGTCGTACGCGCAGATGCCCGCCACCGCCACCAGCGAGCCGGAGGCCCGGTGCAGCCGGCGGCCCAGCCCGTCCGGGTAGCTGCCGCGCAGCAGGGGCGCGGTCTCGCTGCCGAGGAAGCGGACGATCCGGGCCCGGGTGGCCAGTCCGCCGGCCCGCCGGTACATCAGCTCGTAGTGGTCGCGGGCCGCCCGCAGGATCTCGATGTGCTCGGGGCCGACCAGGGTGGGGCCGTCCCGGGACACGTCCGCGTCCTCCGGCGGGTTCTCCCACTCCCAGACCGGGATCACGGCGGGGGTGCCGGTCAGCGCGGCGGTCCGGGTCAGCGGGGGCCGGCCCTGTTCGTCGGCCCGCCACAGGGCGGTGGCCCGGTCCACGAACCCGCTGAGCGGGGAGCCGTGCGGGTCGCCGGGCCGGTCGGGCAGCCCCAGCCCGATGTCGTCCAGGCCGACCGGCCGGCCGATCCGCCGGCCGAGCACCTCGCAGATCAGGTCGGGCACCTGGCCGCGCGGCCGCTGGCCCTTCAACCACCGCGCCACGGCGGTGTGTTCGTAGCGCAGGGCGAGTCCGCGGGAGCGGCCCGCCTGGTTGACGTGGGCGGCGAGTCCGGCATGGGACATGCCCGCCTCGGCGAGGAGGGCGTCGAGCAGGGCGTTGGACTGCATGGGCCCCTCCCAGGGGTGTCCGGTGAGCCAGGCTAGTGGGTGCGGGCTTCACACGGGGTGTGAACCCGGTGCGCGCATAAATGCGCCGCGTGCCCTGCCGCCGCGGCGGGCCGGGCGGTTGACTGATGCCCTCGCCTCTCCATGAGGCAGCTCGGGCCGTCGGCTCCCCCTCGTACAGTGCGACGGCCCGCAGAGCGCCGCCCGTCTGTTGTCTGCCCGACACTCCACGGCAGGCGGGCGGCGCGTCCTGGCTCCGCCGCGGACGGTTGGTCTCCGGACACGGCGGGGCGGGCCGGCCCCCACCCACCCGGGCCGGTCCGCAGCGGCTCCGCCGGTTCCGCGCGGCCTCCCTCGGCCCCGCCGGAACCGGTGGACGCCGGACCACCGTTTCAGGGGCGGTGCCCGGCGGGCCCCAGGCCGTCGTCGCGCAGCACCAGCAGGGCGACGTCATCGGCGAGCCGCCCGCTGGTGTGGCGCAGCAGTGCCGCGTGGACCTCGGCGAGCAGCCGGTCCGGCGCCCGGGTGGCGGAGGCATCGGTGAGCGCCCGGAGCAGCGGGAAGAAGCGGCCGGCCCGGTCCCGGGCGTCGGCGACTCCGTCGGTGTGCAGGAACAGGCCCTGGCCGGGACCGAGTTCACCGCAGTCCTGGGCTTCCGGCAGGTCCGGCAGCGGCAGCACGCCGAGCGGTGGCAGCGGTTCCCGGGCGGCGAGCGGTTCGGGGCGGATCAGGGTTCCGGTCCCGGCCCCGGCCCCGGCCTCGGCCCCGGGGAGGAGGGTGCCGGTGCCGGGAAGGGTGCCGGTGCCGGTGTGCGGTCCGGGCCGTCCGGCGAGCGGCGACCGGCCGGTGGTGCCCGCCGGGCCGGGCCGCCGCGGGCCGCTCCCGCAGGGCTCGGGGCGGGGCTCGGCGGCCGGTCGGCCGGCCGGGACGGCGGGCAGCCGGTAGGGCCAGGGGTGCCCGCAGTTGAGGGCGCGGAGCCGGCCGCCGGGTCCGATCTCCAGGAGCAGTAGGGTCACGAACTCCTCGGCCACCGGGTCCGGTTCGGCCGTCCCGGGCCCCGGGGGCCCGGTCCGGTCCCGGTGCCGGTCGCGGAGATGGCGGCCCAGGGCGCGTTCCATCCGGCGGAGCACCCCGCCGAGGTCGGGCTCGTCGTAGGCGGCCTCGCGGAAGGCTCCGAGCACGGCCGCGGCGGGGCCGAGGGCGGCCGGCCCGTGGCCGCGGACGTCGCCGATGACCAGCCGCACCCCGTGCCGGGTGGGCAGGGCCTCGTAGAGGTCGCCGCCGACGGTGGTGCCGTGCGCCGCGGCCAGCTCCAGGCCGCCGATCCGGGGCGGGAGCGGGCGCAGCAGGGCCCGCTGGGCGGCTCCGGCGAGCTCGCGGGTGCGCCGGAGTTCGGCCAGCAGCCGCCGCCGGACGTGCAGGGCGCAGCCGGTGGCGAGCAGCAGGAAGGCCGCGCAGCTGGCGAGGCTGTGCCCGAGGGATCCGGGCGAGGAGAGCTCCCAGGAGACGGCGGCGGCCGTCGCGGTGGTCCAGAGCAGGACCCGCGTCGGGCGCACCCGGGGCGTCTCCCCGCGCATCGTCATGTCCTCCGGCCTCCCCTCGGCCGGGAACGATTGTGTCGACGGGCCGGGGTCCTGGACACGGGTCACCGGGCTTCTCACCCGAACGAGTGAGGGCGGGGTCGGGGGCCGGTACGGGGGACGCCGGGGCCGGTACCGGGGCAGCCGGGGAACGCGCAGGGGGCGCGTCCGGGGTTCCCGGACGCGCCCCCTGTCGGGCGGATCTGCCGCGGCTACTTGCCGCGGAGCACCGCTCCGGTGCGTTCGCCGGCCAGGGCCACCGCGGCGTCGCGGGCGGCCGTGGACTCCTCGGCGGTCAGCGTGCGGTCGGCGGCGCGGAACCGCAGCGCGTAGGCGAGGGACTTCTTGCCCGCGCCGACCTGGTCACCGGTGAACACGTCGAACAGCCGCAGCGATTCGAGGAGTTCGCCGGCGCCCTTGCGGAGGGCGGCCTCCACGGAGGCGGCCGGGACGGACTCGTCCACGATCAGCGCCACGTCCTGGGTGGCCACCGGGAAGCCGGAGATGCGGGGCGCGGACAGCGCCTCGCCGCCGGCCGCCTGGAGCCGGTCCAGGTCGATCTCCATGGCGCTGGTGCGGGCCGGCAGCCCGAGGGCCTTGACCACCCGCGGGTGCAGTTCGCCGGCGTGCCCGATCACGGTCTCCACCCCGTCGAGGGTGACGATCAGCTCGGCGCAGCGGCCCGGGTGCCAGGGACCGTACTGGCCCTGCCGGACGACCAGCCCGGTGCCGGCCTCGCGGGCCAGCGAGCGGGCGGCCTCGATCGCGTCGGCCCAGTCGGCCGGGCGGCCCTTGCCCCACCAGCCGGCCTGCTCGCGGGCGCCGGCCAGCACCACCGCGGCGTACCGCGGCTGGGCGGGCAGGGCCGCGTCGAGGGTGGCGATCTCCTCGTCGGTGGGCCGCCGGTCCACGGGCAGCCGGACGGCGACGCCGGCCTCGGCTCCGGCCCGGAAGACCGATCCGGTCTCGAACAGGGCGAGGTCGTGGCTGCCCCGGCTGTCGTTGCGGCGCAGCGCGCCCAGCAGGCCCGGCAGCAGCGTGGTGCGCAGCGCCGGCTCCTCGTCGGAGAGCGGGTTGACCAGCTTGACCACCTGGCGGGCCGCGTCGTGCGCGGGCAGCTGGAGCTGGTCGAAGACCTGCTCGCCGAGGAAGGGGTAGCTGAGCGCCTCCACGTAGCCGGCGCCGGCCAGCGCGCGGCCGGCCCGGCGGTGCAGCACCTGCCGGGGGGTGAGGCCGCGGCCGGAGGGCACCTGCGGGAGGGTGGAGGGCAGGTTGGCGTAGCCCTCCAGCCGGATGATCTCCTCGGCGAGGTCGTTGGGCTCGGCGAGGTCGGGCCGCCAGCTGGGGACGGTGACGACGAGCTCGTCCTGGCCGTGGACCTCGCAGCCGATCTCCTGGAGGCGGCGGACCACGGTCTCCCGGCCGTAGTCCATGCCGGCCACCCGGTCCGGGTGGTCGGCGCGCATGGCGACGGTCCGGGGGGCGCCCGGGGCGGTCACCTCGGTGACCCCGGCCTCGGCGGTGCCGCCGGCCAGCAGCACCAGCAGGTCCACGGTGCGCTGGGCGGCCGCGGCGGCCGCCTGCGGGTCCACGCCGCGCTCGAAGCGCTTGGAGGCCTCGGAGGACAGCTTGAGCCGGCGGGCGGTGCGGGAGATGGACACGGCGTCGAAGTGCGCGGCCTCGACGACCACGGAGGTGGTGCCGGTGACGGCGCCGGTCTCCGGGTCGGTGACGGAGTCGGCGATCTCGGTGTTGGCGCCGCCCATGACGCCGGCCAGGCCGATCGGCCCGTTCTCGTCGGTGATCACCAGGTCCTCGGCGTGCAGGGTGCGCTTGACCCCGTCGAGGGTGGTGAAGACCTCGCCCTGCTCGGCCCGGCGGACGCCGATGGCGCCGGTCAGGGTGGAGCGGTCGTAGGCGTGCAGCGGCTGGCCGAGTTCCAGCATCACGTAGTTGGTGACGTCCACGGCCAGCGAGATCGGGCGCATGCCGGCCTTCTGGAGGCGGCGGCTGAGCCAGATCGGGGAGCGGGCCTCGGGGTCCAGGCCGGTGACGGTGCGCGCGGTGAAGCGGTCGCAGCCGGCCGGGTCCTGGACGGCGACCGGGTAGCCGTACGAGTTCGGCGCCGGGACGTCCAGCAGCGCGGGGTCGCGCAGCGGCAGGCCGTAGGCGGTGGCGATCTCGCGGGCGATGCCGCGGAGCGACATGCAGTAGCCGCGGTCCGGGGTGACGTCGATGTGCAGGACCTCGTCGACGAGCTGGAGCAGCTCGATGGCGTCGGTGCCGGTCTCGTGCTCGGGCGGCAGCACGATGATGCCGTGCGTGCCGTCGTCGCCCATGCCGAGCTCGTCGCCGGAGCAGATCATGCCGTGCGAGGTCTTGCCGTACGTCTGGCGGGCCGCGATGGCGAAGTCGCCGGGCAGCACGGCGCCGGGGAGGACCACGACGACCTTGTCGCCGACGGCGAAGTTGCGGGCGCCGCAGACGATCTCCTGCGGTTCGCCGGTGCCGTTGGCGGTGCCGACGTCGACGGTGCAGAAGCGGATGGGCTTCTTGAAGCCTTCGAGTTCCTCGATGGTGAGGACCTTGCCGACGACCAGCGGGCCCTTGAGGCCGGCGCCGAGCTGCTCGACGGTCTCGACCTCCAGGCCGGCGTCGACCAGCTTGGCGGCCACCTCGCGGCCGGTGGTGCCGGCGGGGAGGTCGACGTACTCCCGCAGCCAGGAAAGCGGGACCCGCATCAGATCTCCATCCCGAACGGTCGGGTGAACCGGACGTCACCCTCGACCATGTCTCGCATGTCTTCGACGTTGTGGCGGAACATCAGCATCCGTTCGATGCCGAACCCGAAGGCGAACCCGCTGTAGACCTCGGGGTCCACACCGCAGGCGGTCAGCACCTTGGGGTTGACCATGCCGCAGCCGCCGAGCTCGATCCAGCCCTCGCTGGAGCAGGTGCGGCAGGGGCGGTCGGGGTTGCCCACCGACTCGCCGCGGCACACGTAGCACTGCATGTCCATCTCGGCGGACGGCTCGGTGAACGGGAAGAAGTGGGGGCGCAGCCGGGTGGTGGTGCCCTCGCCGAACAGCTCGGCGACCATGTGGTCCATGGTCCCCTTGAGGTCGGCCATGGTGAGGCCCTTGTCCACGGCGAGCAGCTCGACCTGGTGGAAGACCGGGGTGTGCGTGGCGTCGAGCTCGTCGGTCCGGTACACGCGGCCGGGGCACACGATGTACACCGGCGGGGTGCGCTCCAGCAGGGAGCGGGCCTGGACCGGGGAGGTGTGGGTGCGCAGCACGACTCCGGACTCGTCGCCCTGGGTGCCCTCGGGGCCGCGGACGAAGAAGGTGTCCTGCATCTGCCGGGCCGGGTGGTCCGGGGTGAAGTTGAGGGCGTCGAAGTTGAACCACTCCGCCTCGACCTCGGGGCCCTCGGCCACCTCGTAGCCCATGGCCGTGAAGATGTCCGCGATGCGGTCCATCAGCGTGGTCAGGGGGTGGCGGGCGCCGGCCGGCACGCGGTCGTAGGGCAGGGTGACGTCCACCGCCTCCTCGACCAGCACGCGCTCGTCGCGCTCGGCCTCCAGGGCGGCGAGGCGGTCCGCGTACGCCTTGTTCACGGCCCCGCGGGCCTGGCCGACGCGCTTGCCGGCCTCGGCCTTGGCCTGCGGCGGCAGGGCGCCGATCTCGCGGTTGGCGAGCGCCAGCGGCGCGGTGGCGCCGGTGTGGGCGATCTTCGCCTGGGCGAGTTCCTCGAGGTCGCCGGCGGCGGCGAAGGCGGCGAGCGCCTCGTCCCGCATGCGCTCGATCTCTTCCGGTTTCAGTGCCTCGACCTCGACAGGGTCGTACGACTTGTTCGGTGCCGACATCTCTTCCCGTACTTCCGATGGCTGGCTGGTGGTCCGTGCGCGGCCCAGGTGCTCGGCCCAGGTGCTCGACACAAGGACACAAAGGTGCCAAGGGTCGATTCTAAGGGCCGCTGGGGGTGGAGGGGCCCGTCGGGCCGCCCGGCGGGACGCTCCGCGGTGCTACTGCGTGAGGTAGGCCGGGGCTCCGACGGGCAGGATGAACCGGAACTCGGCGCCGCCGCCGGGACCCCGGCCGACGGTGATGGTGCCGCCGTGGGCCTCGACGATGCCCTTGACGATGTAGAGGCCCAGTCCGGTGCCGCCGCGTTTGCTGCCCCGCCAGAAGCGGGTGAAGACGCGGGCCATGGACTCCTCGGGGATGCCGGGGCCTTCGTCGGTCACGGTCACGGCGGTTCCCTTCTCGTCCGGGCTCACGTCGATGGTGACGGTTCCCTCGCCGTGCCGCACCGCATTTTCCAGCAGGTTGCCGAGGACCTGGTCGACCTTGTCGGGGTCGGCCCACAGGTCGGGCAGCGGGTGGCCGACCCGGACGAGGAACCGTTCGGGGGCCTGGCCGTTCGCGGTGAGGGCCTGGACGTGCCGGCCGACGGCGGTGGCGATGTCCACCGGCTGGCGGCGGACCTCCAGCCGGCCGGAGTCGATCCGGGAGATGTCGAGGAGTTCGGCGATCAGCCGGGTGACCCGGTTGGCGTCGGCGTCCACGGTCTCCAGCATCAGCCGCTTCTGGTCGTCGGTGAACCGCTCCCATTTGGCGAGCAGGGTGGCGGTGAACCCCTTGACGGAGGTGAGCGGGGAGCGGAGTTCGTGGGCGACGGTGGCGATGAGTTCGGCGTGGCTGCGTTCGGTGCGGCGGCGGGCCTCGGTGCCGCGCAGGGTGACCACCAGCCGGCGGACGGGTCCGGTGGGGTGGCTGCGGACGTACTCGGCGGAGACCAGGACCTCCCGGCCGCCGGGCAGCAGCAGGTTCCGCTCGGGCTGGCGGCGGCGGGTGGCGAGGCCGCCGTAGGGGTCGGTCAGGGCCCACCAGCGGCGGCCGTCGAGGTCCTCCAGCGGCAGCGCCAGGTCGATCCGGGCGCCGAGGGCCTGGGCCTGCGGGGTGGCGGTGATCCGGGCGGCGGCCCGGTTGAAGCAGACGACCCGCCCGGTGTGGTCGGCGACCACCAGTCCGTCCGGCAGGTCGTCGGGGTCGATCCCGAGGCCGGCGTCCTGCCCGGCGGGGCCGTACGGCCCGTACGGCGCGGGCTGGGCGGGGACGGCCGCCAGGGCCGCCTCGGCGGCTGTCTCCGCGGTCTGCCGCGGAGAGCTGTTCGTACCGACGGTCATGTCCCCGTACCCCACATCTCGGAGGAGCGCAGTGGGCTCCCGGGGCGCCACCCTACTAGCTGGGGGTCACGGAGCGGCACCCTCCGGGCGCCCGCTGTGCCCGAGCGGAGGCGTAGAGGCAGACCGCGGCGGCGGTGGCCAGGTTGAGGCTCTCGGCCCTGCCGTGGATCGGGACCCGCACGACGGCGTCGGCGAGGGCGCGGGTCTCCTCGGGCAGGCCCCAGGCCTCGTTGCCGAAGACCCAGGCGGAGGGGCCGCCCATGGTGCCGGCGTCGAGTTCGGCGTCCAGGTCCTCGGTGCCGGCCCCGTCGGCGGCGAGGATCCGCACACCGGCGGCCCGGAGCCCCTGCACGGCCTGTTCCACGGGGACGCCGACGGCGACCGGGAGGTGGAAGAGGGAGCCCACGGAGGCGCGGACCGACTTGGGGTTGTAGAGGTCCACGGAGGCGTCGGTGAGGATCACGGCGTCGGCGCCGGCCGCGTCGGCGCAGCGCAGTACGGTGCCGGCGTTGCCGGGGTCGCGGACGTGCGCGAGCACGGCGACCAGCCGGGGGCGGGCGGCGAGGATCTCCTCGAAGGGGGAGTCCAGGAAGTGGCAGACCCCGACCAGGCCCTGCGGGGTCACGGTCTGGGAGACCTCGGCGAGCACCTCGTCGGAGGCCAGGTGGACCCGGGCCCCGGCGGAGCGGGCCGCCCCGACGATGTCGGCGTACCGTTCGGCGGCCTCGGCGGTGGCGAACAGCTCGATCAGGGTCGGGCCCTGCTCGCCGCGGTGCTCCACGGCCTCGCGGACGGCCTGCGGCCCCTCGGCGATGAACCGGCGCTCCTTGGTGCGGAAGTTGCGCCGGGCCAGGCGGCGGGCGGCTGCCACCCGCGGGGATCGGGGGGAGATCGGCTCGACGTCGGGGGTACCCATGGGTGCGCGGTTCTCTCTTCGGGCTGTCGGGGCTTCGGCTGTCGTGGCTTCGGAGTGCGTACGGAAGCACGCGGACCCGCAGGCGAGTCGCCTGCGGGTCCGGGTTCGGTCCGTGCGGACCGGAGGGGCTCTACAGCCTTACGCGGCGGCCTTGGGGGCGTTCACGTCGGCCGGCAGCGCCTTCTGGGCGACCTCGACCAGCGCGGCGAACGCGTTGGCGTCGTTGACGGCCAGCTCGGCGAGGATCTTGCGGTCCACCTCGATGTTGGCGGCCTTCAGACCCTGGATGAGGCGGTTGTAGGTCATGCCGTTCTGGCGGGCAGCGGCGTTGATGCGCTGGATCCACAGCTGACGGAAGTCGCCCTTGCGCTTCTTGCGGTCGTTGAAGTTGTAGACCAGCGAGTGGGTGACCTGCTCCTTGGCCTTGCGGTACAGGCGCGAACGCTGACCGCGGTAGCCGGAGGCGGCTTCGAGGATCGCCCGGCGCTTCTTGTGGGCGTTTACTGCCCGCTTGACGCGTGCCACTTTTAACTCCTTGTAGCGGGGCCGTGGTTGTCTTCACACGACCCGAATTCGATGGGGTCCCGGTCTTGACGTCCGCTCCCCTGGCGGGGAGCGGTGGACGTCACTTGCCGAGAAGCTTCTTGATCTTCGCGGCGTCGCCGGGGGCCATCTCCGCGGTGCCGGTGAGGCGGCGGGTCAGCTTGGACGACTTGTGCTCGAGCAGGTGGCGCTTGCCGGCGCGCTCACGGAGCACCTTGCCGGAGCCGGTGATCTTGAAGCGCTTCTTGGAACCGCTGTGGGTCTTGTTCTTCGGCATAGCGCCGTTATCTCCTCGTCGGTGCCGCTCCCCCGCCGGCCCGGTTCGGGGACCGGCGCTAGGGAGCGTCAGTTGTGTCGGTTGATCCGGGACGGGCTGTCCCGGAATCAGGCCTGGGCGTTGTCCTCGGCGGGGGCTTCCTCGGCGAGAGGAGCCGCCTCCGCGACCTCGTCCGTGGCGACCTCGGCCTCGTCGACGACCTCGTCCGTGCCGGACAGGCCCTGGCGCTCGGCCTTGCGGGCGGCCTGCGCCTCGCGGGCTTCGGCCATCGCCTCGGTCTTCTTCTTGTGCGGCCCGAGAACCATGATCATGTTGCGGCCGTCCTGCTTCGGGTTCGACTCGATGAACCCGAGCTCCTGGACGTCCTCCGCCAGGCGCTGCAGCAGTCGGTAGCCGAGCTCCGGCCGGGACTGCTCGCGACCACGGAACATGATCGTGATCTTGACCTTGTCGCCCTGCTTGAGGAACCGGACGACATGACCCTTCTTGGTGTCATAGTCGTGCGGGTCGATCTTCGGCCGGAGCTTCATTTCCTTGATGACCGTGTGCGCCTGGTTCTTGCGCGCCTCACGGGCCTTCATGGCCGACTCGTACTTGAACTTGCCGTAGTCCATGAGCTTGCAGACCGGCGGCCTCGCGGACGCCGCAACCTCGACCAGGTCGAGGTCGTACTCCTGGGCAAGCTCCAGTGCCTTGGCAAGCGGAACAATCCCGACCTGCTCGCCGCTGGGACCGACAAGTCGCACCTCGGGAACGCGAATCCGGTCGTTGATGCGGGGCTCGGTGCTGATGGATCCTCCTCGGTTGCACCTCACGGCTGTCCGGAGGACGGCCGCTTGACGTCTGTGTCGTCCGACCTGCCGCGCCGGAGACGCAAAAAAGCGCCCCTGACGGGACACAGGCAGGAGCTCCAGAACACAACCGGAGCACCGCCGCGTCGAACGCGGGGCGCAGCTCGGGCGGCTTTCCATCGTCCGTACGGAACGATGGATGCCGCCTGACCGGATGACCTGCCACCCCGGAGGGCGGTGCAGGTGGGAGTTCGGAGCCTCCACTTGTGGGCCGGGGACATGCGTCTCCGGCCGGTCGTCACACAAGGTTAGCACCAGGGCCGGGGAGAGACCAATCCCGGTGCCGTCCCGGCCACCGCTTAAGGTGAAGGACATGACTGACGCGACGCCCCCCACCCCCACCGAGGCCGGTCCGGCCCCCGACTACGACACCCTGACCCGGGACATCGCGGAGGTGCCCGCGGTCGAGGTGATCACCACGGTGGCGGTGCACCTGCTGAGCGCCGCCGCGGTCAACCTGGGCCTGGACAAGCCGGATTCCGAGCACAAGGACCTGGACGAGGCCCGCAAGCTGATCACCGCGCTGGCCGGTCTGGTGACCGCGAGCGCGACCGAGATCAGCTCCTTCCACGCCGCTCCGCTGCGTGACGGCCTGAAGTCCCTGCAGCTGGCCTTCCGCGAGGCCTCGCTGGTCCCGGACGAGCCGGGCCAGGGGCCGGGCGAGAAGTTCACCGGTCCGGTCTTCGGCTGATCCCGGCCCCTCCGGCCGAACCACGGAAGCGGGCGTCCCCCCGGGGCGCCCGCTTCGCGTTTCCCGCGGCCGTGCCGCGCGTCCCCGGGCTCAGCGGGTGAGCAGCGGTTCGCCGGGCGGGAGCGGGGCCCCGGCCGGCAGCAGGGCCAGCTCCAGCCCGCGCACCAGCCGGGCCCGCAGGGTCTCGTCGGCGGCCAGGGCCCGGGCCACCCGGCCCGCGCCGGCGGCCGGGTCGGTGCCCTCGGCGAGGACCACGGCCAGCACCCCGTCGGCGGCCGGGCCGCCGGGCAGCAGATGGGCGCGGAGCACCGCGGGCTCGGCCGCCACCGCCTCCCGTACGGCCTCCCGGACCGCCGGGTCGGCGAGCGGGTCGGCGTCGGTGCGGCCCTCGGCGAGGGCCAGCAGGGCCGGGCCGGTCAGCTGGTAGGCCACCGGGCCGGCCAGGTCCAGCACCACCGTGTCGGCCTTCTCGTGGGCGGCGGCGCGGAGCGCCTGGTGCAGCGGTACGGCCACCGGGCGGGCCGAGGGGTCCCAGCGGGCCAGGGTCTCCAGCGAGGTGAACGCGGGCAGCGCCCTGCGGTTCCCGGCCGTGAGGGTGGGCACGGCCATGTCGCTGGTCTTCTCGCGCTTGAGGCCGGTCTCCGGATCGGTCTCCACCTCGCCGAGCACGGCGACCACCGGGACCAGCAGACGGGCCTCGCGGAGGGCGGCCAGCACCTCCGGCTCCCGGGTCCGGTCGGCCTCCCAGGCGGTCAGGGCCGCGCTGAGCCGGGGGTCGGCGGAGCCGTCGTCGTCACGGAATCCGGGGTCTGGAATGTTCTTCTGGTCCACAATGACCCGACCCTATCCGGTGGCCGGGGTGCGGCGACGGCCCGCCAGGAACACGGACAGCCCGAGCAGGGCGGCCCCGGCGGCCGCGAGGGCCGGGAGGAACAGCCGGTCGCGGGGGGCGGCGGGGCGGGCCGGGGCCGGGCCGGGGCCGAAGTAGCGGTTGGCGTAGGCGACCGGGGCGGGCAGGACCGCCTCCGGGTCCATCCCGGCGGCCCGCTGGAGGGCGGCGACGGGGTCCACCAGGCCGTGGCCGAGGGAGTCGTCCCGGCCGTTGCGGGGGCCGCCGGTGGCGGTCTCCTCCAGCAGCCGTTTGATCTGGGCCGGGGAGAGTCCGGGGTGGGCGGAGCGGATCAGGGCCACCGACCCGGACACGAAGGCGCAGGCCGCGCTGGTGCCCCAGCCCTCGTAGTACTTGCGGTCGGGGTCGGGGATGACCACGTCGACGCCGGGGGCGCTGACGGTGGAGTACCAGTTGCGGGTGGAGAAGGAGGCCTTGGCTCCCTTGCGGTCCACGGCGGCGACGGCGATCACCCCGGGGTAGGCGGCCGGGTAGGAGACCGGGTTGCCCTTCTTGCCGCTGTTGCCGGCCGAGGCGATCACCACCACGCCCTTGGCCAGGGCGTACTGGACGGCCTCGTCCTCGGCGGCCTCGTGGTGGGCGGAGGAACTGTCGTCGCCCAGCGAGAGGTTGATCACATCGGCGCCGTGGTCGGCGGCCCAGCGGATGCCCTCGGCGAGGGCCCCGCCCTTGGTGTCGCGGGCCTTGGAGCGGCCCGGGTCGCCCTCTTCGAGGATCACCCGGACCGGCAGGATCTTGGCGGCGGGGGCCATGCCGAGGACGCCCTGGCGGCGGTCCGCGCCGTGGCCGCGGCCGGCGATGATCCCGGCCATGGCGGTGCCGTGCCGGGCCCAGGTGCGGTCCCCCGGTCCGGCGCCCATGCCGACCAGGTCGATGCCTTCGAGGACCTGGCCGGAGAGGTCGGGGTGGCGGGGGTCCACGCCGGTGTCCAGGACGGCGACGGTGATGCCCTCGCCCCGGGTGGTGCCCCAGGCCTCCTCGGCGCGCAGGGCGGTGAGCCCCCACTGGCGGTCCCGGATGCCGTCGGCGACGGCCGGCGGGGCCCCGGCGGACAGCAGCAGCGCGGCCCCGGCGAGGGCGGCCAGGGCCGCCCGGCGGACGGCCGTGCGCCGGCCCGCGGCCGGGGCGGTCCGGTCCCGGCGGGGGTCCGGGCCCGGGTCGGCGGGGTGCGGGGTGCGGGTGGTGCGCAGGGTGCGCGGGGTGCTCATCGGGGCGGCTCCGCGGCGGGGCGGGGGGAGGCGAGGGCGGTGAGGTTGCTCTCCACCCGGTTGGCGACGGCGTCGGCCGCGTGCCCGAACCCGGCCTGGGCCACCGCCCCCTTGGTGCCGGGGGTCATGGCCTGGGCGGCGGGCAGCGGCTTCTTGACGATCCGTCCGTCGGTGAACGCGGAGACGGTGTAGAGGACCACGGGGGCGGTCGGGACCACGGCCGCCGTCCAGGAGGCCCGCTGGTCGGGGCCGAAGCCGAAGCCGGGCGGGATCGGGAGCGAGGGTCCCAGGCCCTGGAGTCCGGCGGCGTCGGCGGGGGTGAACACCATGCCGACGGTGACCAGGGTGGTGCGGGTGTCATCGGTGTAGGTGGCCCGCAGCACCCGGGTGCAGCCGGGGGCGGTCAGGGCCTGCTGCCACTCCAGCGGGAGGGCGGTGCAGTCGGCGTCGGGGGCGACGGCCACCCGGGTCCAGGCCCGGTCGGCGCCGCCGGGGCCGCCGTCGGCGGTGTCCAGCCGGGGCGGCAGCAGGGCGTCCACCGGGGCCTCGTGCCAGAGCGAGCCCGCCTCGCGGTGGAGTTCCTCGGCGGAGGGCGCCCGGCCGGCCTCCAGGTGGTCGCGCCAGCCGGCCCAGCCGGCTCCGCCGAGCAGGGCCAGCCCGAGCAGCCCGCACAGCAGGGCGGCGGAGCCGTTGCGGCGGGGCGGGCGGGGCACGGCCGGTTCGGCCGGGTGGAGCTCGGTGAACACCGGCGGGCCGAAGTCGGCGGGCGCCCGGTCGGCGGGTGCCGTCCCGGCGGGCCCGAGCGGCCCTGGTCCCGGCGTGTGCGGGTCGGTGGTCGTCATACGGCGGCTCCGCCCCCCGTTCCGTACCGCGGCTGCCTGTCCGCAACTGTACGGCGCACGGCGGCCGGGGTCTGCGGCGGGCGCGACCCGGGGCGGCACGTTTCGGCAACCCCTACCCACCGGTATGCCGTTCTGGCAAGCTGCGGCCATGACTTCCCCCGCCGCCGACCGGGCCCGTTACGACCGGGCCACCGCCCATCTCGACGCCCCGCTGGCCATCGTGGACCTCGCGGCGTTCGACGCCAACGCGGACGACCTGGTCCGGCGGGCCGGCGGGAAACCGGTCCGGGTGGCGAGCAAGTCGGTGCGCTGCCGGGCCCTGCTGGAGCGGGTGCTGGCCCGGCCCGGGTTCGCCGGGATCATGTCGTACACGCTCGCCGAGTCGCTGTGGCTGGCCCGGTCCGGGTTCGAGGACGTGCTGCTGGCCTATCCGTCGGCCGACCGGGGCGGGTTCGCGGAGCTGGCCGCCGATCCCAAACTGGCCGCCGCGGTCACCGTGATGGTGGACGATCCGGCGCAGCTGGAGCTGATCGACCGGGCCCGGGACGGCGGCACCGAGGAGATCCGGGTCTGTCTGGAGCTGGACACGGCACTGCGGCTGCTCGGCGGCCGGGTACGGGTCGGGGCGCGCCGCTCCCCGCTGCGGGAGCCGGCCGCGCTGGCTGCGCTGGCCGACCGGGTGCAGCGCCGGGACGGGTTCCGGGTGGTCGGGCTGATGGCGTACGAGGGCCATGTGGCCGGGGTCGGGGACGATCTGGCCGGGCGGCCGGTGCGGTCGCGGGCGATCCGGCTGATGCAGCGGGCGGCCCGGCGGGAGCTGGCGGCGCGGCGGGCCGAGGTGGTCCGGGCGGTGCGGGCGGTGGTCCCGGACCTGGAGTTCGTCAACGGCGGCGGGACCGGGAGCGTCGCCGAGACGGCGGCGGAGGCGGCGGTGACGGAGATCGCCGCCGGGTCGGGGCTCTACGTGCCGCGGCTGTTCGACAACTACACCACCTTCCGGGGCCGGCCGGCGGCGCTGTTCGCGCAGCCGGTGGTGCGGCGGCCGGGGGTCGGGGTGGTGACCGTGCTGGGCGGCGGCTATCCGGCCTCGGGGGCCGCGGGGCGGGACCGGCTGCCGGTGCCGTACCTGCCGCAGGGGCTGGCGTACGACCCGCAGGAGGGTGCCGGGGAGGTGCAGACCCCGCTGCTGGGGGCGCCGGCCGACGATCTGCTGATCGGGGACCGGGTGTGGTTCCGGCACGCGAAGGCGGGTGAGCTGTGCGAGCGGTTCGCCGAGCTGCACCTGGTGGAGGGTGACCGGGTGACGGCCGTCGTCCCGACCTACCGGGGCGAGGGCCGCACCTTCCTCTAGGCGGACTAGCCGTGCACGGTGTCCGTCTGGTCGGGGATCACGCTGTGGTCGGCCCGGCGGACGGGTGCCGCGGTGCCGTCGCGTTCGGTGTATCCGGTGGTGGCGCAGGGGTAGGGGCCGTTCCTGGGCCCCTTGGGCGCGATGAACATGGGGTTCACGATCCACTTGCCGTCGGCGTCGTCGTAGGCCCGGCACATGAGCTCGTTCTTGTTGCGGTTGACGACCAGCCGGAGGGCGGTGGCGTCGCGCAGGAAGGAGATGTCGGTGTCGGAGTCCCCGGCGGCGAACACCTGGCGGCGGTCGGCGGGCCGGACCCGTTCGGCGGCCGGGCCGCGGACCCCGTAGACCTCCTGGTTGATCCAGCAGCGCTTGCCGTCGATGTAGGTGATCATCGTGTCGGCGCCGTCCGGGACGGATCCGCAGCCCTGGAGGCGGCTGGTGTAGGCGCCGTCGCGGGTGGTGGTGTTGCGGATGCCGATGACGCGGTCGGCGCCGATGCCGACGCCGCGGGCCCAGACCTCCACCACGGGCTGCGGGGAGGCGGAGCTGATCCAGACGTCGAACCCGGCCTTGCGGAGGGTGGCGATCAGGTCGCGCTGCTGGTCGTAGTAGCGGACCCAGCCGGTGGCGGTGCCGGTGCCGACCTGCTGCACGGCACCGACCGGGGCGGCCAGGTTCTCGGTGCGGGCGGCGGCGGCGAAGCCGCGGATCTCGCGGGCGGTCCAGCCCCGCATCAGCTGCGGCAGCCAGGCGTACGCCGGTTCCATGGTGCGGCGGTCCCAGCCGGCGAAGGCGGCGGCACCGGTGCGGGTGGCGCCGGTGCCGTAGACGGCGTGGATCTCGTCGGCGCAGCCGGCGCCCTCGGGGGTGCCGGTGGGCAGCGGGGTGCCGGGGCGGGCCAGCGGGCCGCAGACGGTGCCGAGGGCCCGGGCGGCGGCGGGGGTGAGGTGGCGGCTGGTGGTGGTCCAGTCGCGGGCGGCGGGCTGGCGGATCCGGCCGTTGCGCAGCAGCCAGAACATGGTGGCGTCGCCGACGTCGTTCTTGACGACGGTGTTGTCCCAGTCGAAGACGGCCACGGGCTTGGCGCGGGCGGGGCGGTGCGGGTCGCAGTGGCCGTAGCGGTCGATGAGCTGCTGGAGGCGGGCCTGGTTGTCCCCGTACCAGCCGGGGCCGACGGTGGCGGGGGCGCAGGGCCGGTGGGCGGCTCCGGCCGGCGGGGCGGTGGCGAGGCCGGATCCGGTGACGGCCAGGAGGGCGAGGGAGACCGCCCACGTTCCGTGCATCGTGCTCCTTCGGAGTGCGCGAGGGGGGATCGGGGATCGGACGGCCGGACCGTGCCGGGCCCGTCGCTGGGCCCGGCACGGTCCGGGGGGCGGCCTACAGCGGGGTGACGTAGGCGCCGGAGATGCCGCCGTCGACGAGGAAGTCGGTGGCGTTGACGAAGGAGGAGTCGTCGCTGGCGAGGAAGGCCACGGCGGCGGCGATCTCGGTGGGTTCGGCGAACCGGCCGAGCGGGATGTGCACCAGTCGGCGGGCGGCCCGCTCCGGGTCCTTGGCGAACAGCTCCTGGAGCAGGGGGGTGTTGACCGGGCCGGGGCAGAGGGCGTTGACCCGGATGCCCTCGCGGGCGAACTGGACGCCGAGTTCGCGGGTCATGGCGAGGACCCCGCCCTTGGAGGCGGTGTAGGAGATCTGGGAGGTGGCGGCGCCCATGATGGCGACGAAGGAGGCGGTGTTGATGATGGAGCCGCGGCCCTGGCGCTGCATGTAGGGGATGGCGGCCTTGCAGCAGAGGTAGACGGAGGTGAGGTTGACATCCTGGACCCGCCGCCAGGCGTCGAGTCCGGTGGTGAGGATGGAGTCGTCGTCGGGGGGCGAGATCCCGGCGTTGTTGAAGGCGATGTCGACGGATCCATAGGTGTCGAAGGCCGTCTTGAAGAGGGCGTCGACCTGTTCCTTGTCGGTGACGTCCACCTTGACGAAGGTGCCGCCGACCTCCTCCGCGGCGGCCTTCCCGGCCGTCTCGTCGATGTCGGCGCACACCACGTTGGCGCCTTCGGAGGCGAGCCGGCGGGCGGTGGCCAGGCCGATGCCGCTGCCGGCTCCGGTGATGACGGCGGTGCGGCCGACCAGTCGGCGGCAGACGGCTTCTTCGGTCACTGCGGTCACGTTGTCGGTCATGCGGTTCAGGCCTCCGTGCTGATGAAGACGTTCTTGGTCTCGGTGAACGCGGTGAGGGCGTCGGGGCCGAGCTCGCGGCCGAGCCCCGACTGCTTGTAGCCCCCGAAGGGGGTCCAGTAGCGGACGCTGCTGTGGGAGTTGACGGAGAGGTTGCCGGCGGCGACGGCCCGCGAGACCCGCAGGGCGCGGCCGAGGTCGCGGGTCCAGAGCGAGCCGGAGAGGCCGTACTCGGTGGCGTTGGCCAGCCGGACGGCGTCCTCCTCGTCCTCGAAGGGGAGGAGGACGGCGACCGGTCCGAAGACCTCCTCGGTGGCCACGGGTGCGGTGGGGTCCGCTCCGGTGACCAGGGTCGGCGGGAACCAGAAGCCGGGTCCCCCGGGGGCGGTGCCGGTGACGGTGCCGGGTGCGCCCGGGTCGGGGACGTAGGACCGGACCCGGTCGAGCTGGGCGCGGGAGATCAGCGGGCCCATCTGGGTCTTCTCGTCGGCGGGGTCGCCGACCACCACCGACTCGATGCCGGGGGCGAGGAGTTCGAGGAAGCGGTCGTAGGCGGACCGCTGGACGAGGATCCGGGTGCGGGCGCAGCAGTCCTGGCCGGAGTTGTCGAGGAAGGCCATGGGGGCGGTGGCGGCGGCCGCTTCGAGGTCGGCGTCGGCGAAGACGATGTTGGGGCTCTTGCCGCCGAGTTCGAGGGTGAGGCGCTTCACCCGGGCGGAGCACTTGGCCATGATCTGCTTGCCGACCCGGGTGGAGCCGGTGAAGACGATCTTGGCGACCCCGGGGTGTTCCACCAGGGCGTCCCCGGCGGTGTCGCCGTGGCCGGGGAGCACCTGGAAGAGGTGTTCGGGGATCCCGGCCTCGCGGGCGAGTTCGGCGAGGCGGAGGGCGGTGAGGGGGGTGGTCTCGGCGGGTTTGAGGATGACGGCGTTGCCGGCGGCCAGTGCCGGGGCCAGGCCCCAGGCGGCGATCGGCAGGGGGAAGTTCCAGGGGGCGATGACCCCGATGACGCCGAGGGGTTCGAGGAAGGTGAGGTCGATGCCGCCGGGGACGGGGATCTGCCGGCCGGAGAGCCGTTCGACTCCGCCGGCGGCGAATTCCAGGAGGTCGCGGACGTTGCCGGCCTCCCAGCGGGCGTTGCCGATGGTGTGGCCGGCTTCCCGGACCTCCAGCTGGGCGAGTTCCTCGACGTGGCCGTCGACCAGGTCGGCGAAGCGGCGCAGCAGTCGGGCCCGGTCCGCGGGGGCGGCGGCTGCCCACCCGCGCTGGGCCGCCGCCGCCCGGGTGACGGCCTCGTCGACATCCTCCCGTGTGGCGGCCGGGACGAGGGCGACGAGTTCCCCGGTGGCCGGGTTGAGGACCTCCAGGGACAGGGGGGCCGGTGCGTCGGACACTTCAGTGCCTCACAGTCGTTCGAAGGAGCGGCGCAGTTCCCAGTCGGTCACCGCGGAGTCGTAGGCGTCGAGTTCGACGCGGGCCATGTTGCGGTAGTGGGCGACCACCTCGGGGCCGAAGGCGGCCTTGGCGATCTCGCTGTTCTCCCACAGTTCGGCCGCCTCGCGGAGGGTGGTGGGGACGTGCGCGTAGTCGGCCGCGTAGGCGTTGCCGGTGCAGGCTTCGGGGAGTTCCAGGCGGTTCTCCACCCCGTACAGGCCGGCCGCGACCAGTCCGGCGACGGCGAGGTAGGGGTTGACGTCGCCGCCGGGGAGGCGGTTCTCGAAGCGGAGGGAGCGGCCGTGGCCGACCACCCGGAGGGCGCAGGTGCGGTTGTCCACGCCCCAGGCGACGGCGGTGGGTGCGAAGGATCCCGGGCGGAAACGCTTGTACGAGTTGATGTTCGGGGCGTAGAGAAGGGAGAAGTCGCGCAGGGCGGCGAGCTGTCCGGCCAGGAAGTGGCGCATCAGGTCGGACATTCCGCCCGGGCCGTCACCGGCCATGGCGTTGTGGCCGTCGGCGTCGGTGAGGGAGAGGTGGATGTGGCAGGAGTTGCCCTCGCGCTCGTCGTACTTGGCCATGAAGGTGAGCGAGACGCCCTCCTGGGAGGCGATCTCCTTGGCCCCCGTCTTGTAGACGGCGTGCTGGTCGCAGGTGGTCAGGGCCTCGTCGTAGCGGAAGACGATCTCGTGCTGGCCGAGGTTGCACTCCCCCTTGGCGGACTCGACGGTGAGTCCGGCGGCCTGCATCTCGTTGCGGATGCGGCGCAGCAGCGGTTCGATCCGGCCGGTGCCCAGCACCGAGTAGTCGATGTTGTACTGGTTGGCCGGGGTGAGTCCGCGGTAGCCGGAGTCCCAGGCCTGTTCGTAGGTGTCCTTGAAGACCATGAACTCCAGCTCGGTGCCGACCTGGGCGGTGAGGCCGAGGCCGGCCAGCCGGTCCAGCTGGCGGCGCAGGATCTGCCGGGGGGCGGCGAGGACCGGGCCGCCGTCGTTCCAGCCGAGGTCGGCCAGGACCAGGGCGGTGCCCGCGTTCCAGGGCACCCGGCGCAGGGTGGCCGGGTCGGGGTGCATGGCGAAGTCCCCGTAGCCGCGGTCCCAGGAGGACATCTCGTAGCCGTCGACGGTGTTCATGTCGGTGTCGACGGCCAGGAGGTAGTTGCAGCCCTCGGTGCCGTGGTCCATGACCTCGTCCAGGAAGAACTGGGCGGCGAACCGCTTGCCCTGGAGCCGTCCCTGCATGTCCGGGAAGGCCAGGACGACGGTGTCGATCTCGCCGTTCGCGACGAGGGCGCGGAGCTCCTCGGGCGCGAGCGGCGGCTTGCGGTCTACCACGGGATTCTCTCCTTCGGTGAGCCGAGGAGGCCTAAGGTATTGAACAGAACCATTGCTTGGGAAGAGTTTCCGTAAGCTTCTACCGAAGGGGAGGTGGCGGCATGGCCGGGAGTACGGCGGGCAGCGCGCCGGGCGGCACCACCGGGTGGCTCGCCCCGGTGCTGCGCCAGGTGCGGGCGGGCAACGGTTTCGAGGAGGCGCTGGAGCAGATCCTCCAGGTGGTGCGGCTGGGCCTGGTGCCTGCCGGGGAGCGGCTGCCGGCCGAACGGGAGCTCGCCGAGCGGCTGGGGATCAGCCGGGTGACCCTGCGCGAGGTGCTGAAGGTGCTCCAGGACCAGGGGCTGGTGGAGGCCCGGCGCGGCCGGTACGGCGGCACCTTCGTGCTGGCCCGCCCGGACACCCCGGCCGAGGGGGCCGAGGCCGAACTGCGCCGCCGGGTCGCCGGGGTGGACATCGAGGACGCGCTGCGCTTCCGCGAGGTGCTGGAGGTCGGCGCGGCCGGGCTGTGCGCCTCCCAGGGGCTGACCGGGCCCGCGGCCGGCCGGCTGCGGGCCGCGCTGGCGGCCACCCATGACGCCCCGCTCGGCGAGTACCGCCGCCAGGACACCCTGTTCCACCTCACCCTGTGCGAACTCGCCGGCTCCGCCAGCCTCACCGCCCAGTACGCGGCGGTCCGGGCCACCGTCAACGACCTGCTGGACTGCATACCGCTGCTGGTGCGCAACCTCGAACACTCCCAGCAGCAGCACACCGCCCTGGTGGCCGCGGTGCTGGACCGGGACGCCCCGGGCGCCCGCGAGGCGATGCGGGAGCACTGCTGCGGCACGGCGGCCCTGCTGCGCGGGTTCCTGGCCTGAGGCCCGCCGGAAGGAGACCGCGGGGGACCGCGGGGAGGAGTTCGTTACCGCCGTTTAACGCACGGGTCTTGCGCGGTCCACCCGACTGGCGCAAAGGTACGCCCCAAAACCTTTGCCCTGAGGCATCCGAGGCAGGAGCGCCCGCACATGGCCGACGACACCGTATCCCCGCCACCCGCATCCCCGGCACCCTCTCCCGAATCCACCTATCTGGAACGCCGCACCCTGCGGCGCGGCAGCGCCGGCTGGCTGCTGCTGACCGGCCTCGGCGTGGCGTACGTCGTCTCCGGCGACTTCTCCGGCTGGAACATCGGCCTGTCCGAGGCCGGCTTCGGCGGACTGGCGATCGCCACCCTGCTGATGGGCACCATGTACGCCTGCCTGGTGTTCTCGCTGGCCGAACTCTCCGCGATCCTGCCCACCGCGGGCGGCGGCTACGGCTTCGCCCGCCGGGCGCTGGGCCCCTGGGGCGGCTTCCTCACCGGGACCGCCATCCTGATCGAGTACATCCTGGCCCCGGCCGCCATCGTCATCTTCATCGGCGACTACGTGGAGTCCCTCGGCCTGTTCGGCCTCACCTCCGGCTGGCCGGTCTACCTCGGCTGCTTCGTCGTCTTCATCGGTGTGCACCTGTGGGGGGTCGGCGAGGCGCTGCGCTTCTCCCTGGTGGTCACCGCCATCGCGGTGGCCGCCCTGCTGATCTTCGCGGTGGGCGCCCTCACCGACTTCAGCGTGGCCCGGCTGGACGACATCCCGGCGGACCCCGCCGCCTTCGGCTCCTCCTCCTGGCTGCCCTTCGGACTGCTGGGCATCTGGGCGGCGTTCCCGTTCGCCATGTGGTTCTTCCTCGGGGTCGAGGGGGTGCCGCTGGCCGCCGAGGAGGCCAAGGACCCGGTCCGGTCGATGCCCAGGGCCCTGGCCATCTCCATGGGGGTGCTGGCCCTGCTCGCCCTGGTCACCTTCTTCGCGGCCACCGGGGCGCGCGGCGCCGACGCCATCAAGGAGGCCGGCAACCCGCTGATCGTCGCCCTGGAGGGGGACGGCGACCCGACCGCGCTGTCCCGGTTCGTCAACTACGCGGGCCTGGCCGGCCTGGTCGCCTCCTTCTTCTCGCTGATCTACGCGGGGTCCCGGCAGCTGTTCGCCCTCTCCCGGGCCGGCTACCTGCCCCGGTTCCTGTCCCTGACCTCCCGCCGCAAGGCCCCCTACCTGGGCCTGCTGATCCCCGGGGCGCTCGGTTTCGCGCTCGCCGCGGCCACCGGCGACGGCGCCCGGATGCTCAACATCGCGGTCTTCGGCGCCACCATCTCGTACGCCCTGATGGCGCTGTCCCACCTGGTGCTGCGGCGCCGGGAGCCCGGCCTGCACCGGCCGTACCGCACCCCGGGCGGCGCGGTCACCTCCGGGGTGGCCTTCGTCCTGGCCCTGTCCGCGCTGGTCGCCACCTTCCTGGTCGACAAGGACGCCGCCTTCATCGCGCTGGCCGTGTACGCGGCCGCCCTCGCCTACTTCGCGTTCTACAGTCGGCACCACCTGGTGGCCTCGGCCCCCGAGGAGGAGTTCGCGGCCCTCGCCGCCGCCGAAGCCGAACTGACCCGCGACTGACCCGTCCCGCCCCCGGAGGTAACCACCGTGCCCAGGCCGCTCATCGGCATCACCACCTACGTCGAACCCTCCACCCGCTACGGGGTGTGGGACCTGCCCGCGGTCCTCACCCCGTCCGGCTACCACCGCCTCGTCCAGGCGGCCGGCGGCGCGGCCGTGCTGCTGCCGCCGGACGACCCGGAGGCGGCGGCCGAGGTGCTGGCCCGGGTGGACGGCCTGGTGGTGGCGGGCGGCCCGGACCTGGACCCGGCCCGCTACGGCGCCGAGCCCGACCCGCGCACCCGCCCCGGCGAACCCGAGCGGGACGCCTGGGAACTCGCCCTGATCGGGGCCGCGCTGCGCTCCGGCACCCCGCTGCTCGGGGTCTGCCGGGGCATGCAGGCCCTCAACGTGGCCCTGGGCGGCACCCTGGTCCAGCACCTGGACGGGCATTCGGCGGGCGGCGGCGAGATGACCCGCCACCCGGTCCGCCCGGTGCCGGGCAGCCGGTACGCGGAGCTGGTGCCGGAGGAGGCCCAGGTGCCGACCTACCACCACCAGGCGGTGGACCGGCTCGGCGACGGCCTGGTGGTCTGCGCCCGCGCGCTGGACGGGACCGTGGAAGCGGTGGAGACACCGGACGGCGCCTGGGTGCTGGGCGTCCAGTGGCACCCGGAACGCGACACGGACACCCGGGTGATGGCCGGCCTGGTCCGGGCCGCCGCGGGAGCCCTGGTCCCGGTCGGCTGACCCGGGCCCCCGGGGGATGCCCGGTTCAGCCCCGGGCCGGGGAGAGCAGATCGCGGGCCGGGCCGGCCGCGGTCGGCTGTCCCGGCCCCCCCGGGGGCTGCCCGGGTCAGCCCCGGGTCAGGGAGAGCAGGTCGCGGGCCGGGCCGGCCGGGCGGGTGCCGGCCGGCCACACGGCCCGCAGGGCCCGGGTGAGGTCGGTGTCGGCCACCGGCACCTCCACCAGCCGGCGCGAGGCCAGCTCGTCCACCAGCGACAGCTCCGACAGCACACAGGGGCCCGCCCCGCTCAGCGCCGCCGCCTTCACCGCGGTGGTGGAGGCCAGCTCCAGCAGCGGCGCGGCCAGGCCGCCGGCCGGCGCCAGGGCCGCGTCCAGCACCTGGCGGGTGCCCGAGCCGTACTCCCGGAGGATCAGCGGGGCCGCGGCCAGCTCGGCCGCCGGCACCGGCGCGGACCGGCGGGCCCAGGGATGGGTCGGGGCCACCGCCACCACCAGCCGGTCCCGGGCGATGACGGCGGCCGTCAGCCCGTCCGGTACCGCCAGGCCCTCCACGAAGCCCAGGTCCGCCTCGTGCGCCAGCACCCGCTCGGCCACCGTCGCCGAGTTCCCCGCCTGGAGCGACACCGCCGTGTCCGGGCGCTCCGCGCGCAGCGCGATCAGCCAGCCCGGCAGCAGGTACTCGGCGATGGTCATGCTCGCGGCCACCCGCAGGAGTCGCGCCGGCCGCGCAGCGCCTGCGCGCCCGCGTCGAAGGCCTCCGCGGCGTCCACGATCCGCCGGGCCCAGTCGGTGACCAGCGCGCCCTCCGCGGTGAGGGTGGAACCGCGCGGGGACCGGTCCACCAGGGCCACGCCCAGCCGGGCCTCCATGGCCCGGATCCGGCTGCTCGCGGCGGGCTGGGTGATGCCCAGGTGGCGGGCGGCACCGCCCAGGCTGCCGACCCGGGCCACCGCCAGCAGCAGCTCCAGCGCCCCCAGATCGGGCACCCGGTGCGACAGCGGCCCCGGGGCGGCGTCCGGATTCGTATGCTCCACCCGTTCAGACATAAATCCAGCTTATGGCCTCATAGGAAGATGACCTCTGCCGCCCGGACCGGCCCGGGCGGAGGCTGGGGTCATGGCCACCCTCGCGCAACCGCAGCAGCTCCGCCCCCGGTACCTCGCCCTGCCCGCCCTGCGGCACCTGGGCCCGAACTGGTACGCCTCGGTGATGGGCACGGCGATCATCGCCAACGCGGGCGCCACCCTGCCGTACCAGCTGCCCGGCCAGCGGGTGGCCTGCCGGCTGGTGTGGGGGCTGTCCTTCCTGGTGCTGCTCCTGGTGCTGACCGCCCGCTCCGGGCACTGGCTGCGCCACCGCGACCAGGCCCGCGCCCATCTGCTGGACCCGGCCGTGGCCCCCTTCTACGGCTGTCTGTCGATGGCCCTGCTGGCCGTCGGCGCGGGCACCCTGATCGTCGGCAAGGACGTGATCGGGGAGCCCGCCGCGGTGGCCGTGGACGCGGTGCTGTTCACCGCGGGCACCGCCGTCGGCCTGCTGATGGCCGTCGTGGTGCCCTATCTGATGGTGGTCCGGCACAAGGTCGAACCCTCCCAGGCCACCCCGGTCTGGCTGCTGCCGCTGGTCGCCCCGATGGTGTCCGCCGCCGTGGGCCCGCTGCTCATACCCCACCTGCCCGCCGGGCAGGCCCGGGAGGCCCTGCTGCTCGCCTGCTACGCCATGTTCGGGCTGAGCCTGCTGGCCACCCTGCTGATGCTGCCCCTGGTGTTCGGCCGGCTGGTCGTCGGCGGCCCGCTGCCGCTGGCCCTGACCCCCACCCTGTTCCTGGTGCTCGGGCCGCTCGGCCAGTCCACCACCGCCGTGAACCAGCTGGCCGACGTGGCCCCGCAGGCCATCGGCGCCCCCTACGCGGGCGCGCTGGGCGCCTTCGCCGTGGTCTACGGGGTGCCGGTGATGGGGTTCGCGCTGCTGTGGCTGGCGCTGGCCGGGGCGATGCTGGTGCGGGCCGCCCGGAACGGCATGGGGTTCGCCATGACCTGGTGGGCGCTGACCTTCCCGGTGGGCACCTGTGTCACCGGGGCGGCCGGGCTGGCCCGGCACACCGGTCTCCAGGCCTTCGCCTGGCTGGCCGCGCTGCTGTTCGCCGCGCTGCTGGTGGCCTGGCTGGCCGCCGCCGCGCACACCCTGCGCGGACTGGCCGCCGGCCGGCTGCTGCCCCGTACCCCCTGAGCCCCCCGCACACGCACCCGCTGGACCGTAGGTACGCGCCGCCCGTACCGGCCGACCGGACACGGCGGGGGTCAGCCGGCCGCCCGCAGGGCCGCCGACAGGACGGCCGGGGCGTCGGCGAGGGAGGGGCCGTACCAGGTCAGACTGCGGCCGTCGACCAGGGCCGCGGGCAGTCCGGGAAAGGCCTCGGGGCCGTCCTCGGCGGTGAACCGGTAGGGCTCGTCGGGGAACACCACCAGATCGCACCCGGATCCGGCGAGTTCGGCCGCCGGCACCCTCGGGTAGCGCTCCGGGTGTCCGGCGTAGGCGTTCCGCACCCCCAGCCGGGCGAGCAGGTCCCCGGCGAAGGTGTCCCGGCCCAGGACCATCCAGGGCCGCCGCCAGACCGGTACGAAGGCGGTCCGCTCGGCGGCCGGCAGCACCCGGGCCCAGGCCTCCTCGGCGGCGTCCAGCCAGGCCGGGGCGGGCCAGTCCCAGGGCTCCGGTCAGCAGCCGGTCCAGTTCGACGAAGGCCTGCGGCAGGCTCCGGACCTCGGTCACCAGCACCTCCGCCCCGGCCGCCCGCAGCGCCGCGAGGTCGGGGGCCCGGTTCTCCTCCTCGTTGGCGACCACCAGATCGGGGCGCAGTGCGGTGACCGCCGCCAGGTCGGGGTTCTTGGTGCCGCCGACCCGGACCACGCCGGCCTCCGTGAGGCCCGGCGGGTGCGTGCACCAGTCGGTGGCCCCGACCAGCAGTCCGGGGGCGGACTCCGCCACCGCCTCGGTCAGCGAGGGCACCAGCGAGACCACCCGCACCGCGGTCAGTGCCCCGGGGAGGGCGGCTCGGCGGTGGCCAGGATGTGCTCGCCGACGGCCACCACCAGGATCCGGGTGTCCTCGCCGGCGGCCCGCCAGCGGTGCCGGACCCCGCCGGACAGGAACAGCGCGTCCCCGCTCTCCAGCCGGTAGGCGCGTCCTTCGGCCTCCACCTGGCAGGCGCCGGCCACCACGTACATGAGCTCGTCGTTGCGGTGCTGGTACTCGCGGCCCGCGTCCTGGTCCCCGGTGAACTCCAGCGCGTGCAGCTGGTGGTGCCCGCGGACCAGCGGGCGCACCCCGGCCACCGGTTCCAGCCCGCCGGCCTCGGCCGCCCGGACCAGGTCCACCGTGCGGGCGGTGTCGGAGGCGGCGAGGAGCTCCACGGCCGTGGTCTCCAGCGCGTCCGCGACCCGCTCCAGCGAGCGCATGCTGGGGCGCGCCCGCTCGTTCTCTATCTGACTGAGGAAGGGCACCGAGAGTCCGCTGCGACCCGCGACCGCGGCCAGCGTCAGCCCGAGCGCGCGTCGCCGCTTGCGCACGGCCACGCCCACCCGGAGCGTTTCCTTGGCGTCCTTTTCTTTTTCCCTGTCGTCCATCGCGGGGCTGCCCTCCCCTTGTCCGTCGCACATCGGTGTGCTGTAAGCACCTTACGCAGCATCCGCCCGCGGTTTCTCGCGCACCAGCGGACCTGCGGGCTCCGCGCAGCGGATCCGGCGTCTCCCGGGCGTTCCCGAGCATTCCCCGAGCGGATCCCGACCATTCCCGGACGTCGGCGCGCACAAGTGGGCCCGCGGGCGCACGGAGGGACCGGCGGGCGCACCCGGCGCACCGGGCGGGGTACGGCATCATCGGCCCCATGAACCCAGTGACCCCGCGCCGGCTGATGCTCCTCGACACCGCCTCCCTCTACTACCGCGCCTACTTCGGCGTCCCGGACTCCGTGAAGGCCCCGGACGGCACTCCGGTGAACGCCGTCCGCGGGCTGCTGGACATGATCGCCCGGCTGGTGCAGGACCACCGTCCGGACGATCTGGTGGCCTGTATGGACGCGGACTGGCGGCCGCACTGGCGGGTGGAGCTGATCCCCTCCTACAAAGCACACCGGGTGGCCGTGGAGACCGAGTCGGGTCCGGACGAGGAGGAGACCCCGGACACCCTGGCCCCGCAGGT
The DNA here is from genome assembly GCF_055576225.1 of Streptomyces sp. NPDC033845. Lineage (NCBI taxonomy): Bacteria > Bacillati > Actinomycetota > Actinomycetes > Kitasatosporales > Streptomycetaceae > Streptomyces > Streptomyces sp. NPDC033845. The sequence goes on from NZ_JBVIRI010000010.1 coordinate 133,155, forward strand.
GCCGATCATCGAGGCGGCGCTGGACGCCTTCGGGATCGCCCGGGTCGGGGTGGCCGGCTACGAGGCGGACGATGTGATCGGCACCCTGACCGCGCGGGCCACCGGGCCGGTGGACATCGTCACCGGCGACCGGGACCTCTACCAGCTGGTGGACGACGCCCGGGGGCGGCGGGTGCTTTACCCGGTCAAGGGAGTGGGCACACTCCAGGTGACGGACGAAGCCCTGCTCCGCGAGAAGTACGGGGTCGACGGCCCCGGATACGCGGACCTGGCGCTGCTGCGCGGGGACCCGAGCGACGGACTGCCCGGGGTCCCGGGGATCGGCGAGAAGACCGCGGCGAAGCTCCTGGCCGCCTATGGCGACCTGGCCGGGATCATGGCAGCGGTGGACGACCCCGCGTCCAGGCTGACCCCTTCCCAGCGCAAGCGGCTGGACGAGGCCCGGCCCTATGTCGCGGTCGCGCCCACGGTGGTCAAGGTGGCCACCGACGTCCCGCTGCCGGAGTTCGATCCGGCGCTGCCGGCCGCCCCGGCTCACCCGGAAGTGGTCGACGCGTTGGTCCACCAGTGGGGTCTTGGTGGATCAGTTTCCCGTCTGAGCACCACCTTGCGCTCATGAGGTGCTAACTTAACTTAGGCAATCCTAAGTTTTCATTGGGGAGTCAGGGGAGTCAGCCGTGGCATCAGGACCCGGCCGCACAGTCGGCACCGCAGTCGTCGTACGCACCGAGCGGCTCACCCCGCACATGGTGCGCATCGTCCTGGGCGGAGACGGACTGGCCGGGTTCGGCGCGGGCGAGTTCACCGACCACTACGTGAAGCTGCTGTTCGCCCCCGAGGGCGTCCGCTACGCGGAGCCCTGGGACCTGGAGCAGATCCGCGGCAGCCACCCGAGGACCGAGTGGCCCCGGCAGCGCGCCTACACGGTCCGCGCCTGGGACTCCACCCGCCGGGAGCTGACCATCGACTTCGTGGTCCACGGGGACGAGGGCCTGGCCGGTCCCTGGGCGGCCCGCGCGGTCCCCGGCGAGAGCGTGCACTTCCTCGGACCGGGCGGGGCCTACGCCCCGGCCCCGGCCGTCGGCTGGCACCTGCTCGCCGGTGACGAGAGCGCCCTGCCCGCCATCGCCGCCGCCCTGGAGCGGCTGCCGCGCGGCGCCCGGGTGCACGCCTTCGTCGAGGTCGACGGGCCCGCCGACGAGCAGCGGATCGCCACCCCGGACGGGGTGTCCCCGGTCTGGCTGCACCGCCGCGGCCGTCCGGTCGGCGAGGCCCTGCTGGAGGCCATCACCTCCCTGGACTTCCCCTCCACCGACGTCCAGGCCTTCGTGCACGGCGAGGCCGGAGTGGTGAAGGAGCTCCGCCGGCACCTGCGCGCCGACCGCGGCATCGCCCGCGAGCGTATGTCGATCTCCGGCTACTGGCGGCTCGGCGAGACCGACGAGAGCTGGCGCGCGATCAAGCGCGACTGGAACGCCCAGGTCGAGGCCGAGCAGGAGTCCCTCACCCACGCCTGACCTGCCGAACCGGCGGTACGGCGCGACAATGGCCAGATGAACCGGCTGCGTGCGATCGGAGCCGCCGGGGCCGTGCTGCTGGTGGCCGCGGCCACCCTCGCTGCCGCGCCGAGCCCGCCCCCGCTCCCCCAGCCCCAGCTGACCCGGGAGCAGGTGGACTCCGCCCTCGCCGGGCTCGACCCGTACGTCACCGAGGGCATGGCCGAGACCGGAGTGCCGGGCGCGGCCGTGGCCGTGGTGTACCGGGGCGAGGTCGTCTACGCCAAGGGGTTCGGGGTGCGTGCGGCGGGCCGGGAGGCCCGCGTCGACCCCGGCACGGTCTTCCAGATCGCCTCGCTGTCGAAGCCGCTCTCCTCCACCGTGGTCGCCGGGACCATCCCGGACGGCGCGGCCCCCGGCCAGGGCTGGGACCGGCCGGTCCGGCTGCCCGGATTCGCCCTCAAGGACCCCTGGGTGACCGGCCATGTCACCCTCGCCGACCTGTTCTCCCACCGCAGCGGACTCCCCGACCACGCCGGGGACCTCCTGGAGGACCTCGGCTACGACCAGAAGTACGTCCTGGACCACCTGCGGCTGGAACCCCTCGGCGGATTCCGCGACAGCTACGCCTACACCAACTTCGGGCTGACCGCCGCGGCCGAGGCCGTCGCCCGCGCCAAAGGGGTCGGCTGGCAGCAGCTCAGCGCCGACACCCTCTTCAAGCCCGCCGGCATGAAGAACACCTCCACCACCCACGCGGACTACCTGAAGGCCGCCAACCGGGCCGTCACCCATGTCCGCGGCCCGGACGGCACCTGGCGCCCCGGACCGCCCCGCGACGCCGACGCCCAGGCACCGGCCGGCGGGGCCAGTTCCAACCTCACCGACCTCACCCGCTGGATGCGCCTCCAGCTCGGCAACGGCACCCTCGACGGGCACCGGATCATCCCCGCGGAGTCCCTGGACGCCACCCGGGTCCCGGCGGTCGTCTCCCGGCAGCCCCGGCCCCCCGACGGGGACCCCGGCTTCTACGGGCTGGGCTGGAACGTCTCCTACGACCAGGCCGGCCGGCTCCGACTCTCCCACTCCGGGGCCTTCGCCCTGGGCTCCAACACCAACGTCACCCTGCTCCCGCTGGAGCAGCTCGGCATCGTGGTGCTCACCAACGGCTCCCCCGTCGGCCTCGCGGACGCGGTGGCCCTGAACTTCTTCGACACCGCCGAGCACGGCCGGGCCACCACCGACTGGCTGCCCCTGATCGCCTCCCTGTACGCCGGGGAGGAACAGGCCGCACGCTCCGCCACCGACTACGCGAAGCCCCCGGCCGAGCCCGCCCCGGCCCGCGAGGACGCCGCGTACACCGGCACGTACGACAGCCCGTACTACGGGAAGGCCACCGTCCGCGCCGCCGACGGCCGGACCGGCGGACTGGTCCTGGAACTCGGACCGGGCCCGATGCGGTTCCCGCTCGCCCACTACTCCGGGGACACCTTCAGCTTCGAGACCCGCGGGGAGAACGCGGTGGGCCCCACCGGGGCCGTCTTCGGCCGGGACGGCACCCTGCGGATCGAATACCTCGACACCACCGGCCTCGGCACCTTCCGGCGCGCCCACTGACCTCCTGCACGCACCGCCTGGGCCGGAGGAGACGGCCTAGGCTGGGGCCCGAGATGAGACGCCGCACCCCGCCCCCGCCCTCCCCGCTGCCCCAGCGCTCCGGGATCGACCCGGTCCGGCTGCGGATGCCCGCCGAGGCCGGGCATCCCACCGTCGGGGCCTTCCTGACCGCGCACTACGCGGGCGGCCCCGGGGCGGCGGCCGTGGCCGGACTGCTGGCCCGCGGCGGGGTGCTCGGGGCGGACGGCCGCAGCCTGTCGGCCGGGGACCCCTACCGGCCCGGCGGATACCTGTGGTTCCACCGGGAGCTGCCGCCGGAGGCCCCGGTACCGTTCCCGCTGCGGGTGGTCCACCGGGACCCGCACCTGCTGGTGGTCGACAAACCGCACTTCCTGGCGACCACCCCGCGCGGCAGCCACATCACCCAGACCGCGCTGGCCCGCCTCCGGGACGAGCTCGGCCTGCCCGGCCTCTCCCCCGCCCACCGGCTGGACCGGCTCACCGCCGGACTGGTCATGTTCAGCGTCCGTCCCGAGGACCGGGGCGCCTACCAGCTGCTGTTCCAGCGGCGGGCGGTGCTCAAGGAGTACGAGGCGCTGGCCGCGCACGATCCGGCCCTGGCCCTGCCCCGCACCCTGCGCAGCCGGATCGAGAAGACCCGCGGGATCATCGCGGCCGTGGAGGTCCCGGGCGAGCCGAACGCCGAGACCACGGTGGAGCTCCTGGAGCACCGGGCGGGTCTGGGCCGCTACCGGCTGACCCCGCACACCGGCCGCACCCACCAGCTGCGGGTGCACATGAACTCCCTGGGGCTGCCGATCCTGGGGGACCCGGTCTATCCGGAGGTCACCGATCCGGCACCGGAGGACTACCGGCGGCCGCTCCAGCTGCTGGCCCGCCGACTGGAGTTCACCGACCCCGTCACCGGGACCGCGCACCGCTTCCGGAGCGGGCGGTCCCTGCGGGCCTGGACCGACTACGAGGGCTGGGCGGACGGCCCCTCGGAAGGACCGGCGGCGGGGGCGGCGGACGGTCCGGCACCGGACGGCGGCTGAGGGACCCTCACCCCGGCCACCCGCAGGGCCGCGTCGGCCGTGGCCCCGGCGAACTCGGCCACCGGCCGGTCCGGGTCCGACCGGTGCACCAGGACGACCCCCTCGATCAGGCCGAACACCAGGTCGTTGCGGAGGTCCAGCCCGGCCCGGTCCCACCGGAGCCCTTCGGCGGCGGCCGCCTCGGCGAGCAACAGCCGGTACACCGACTTCAGTTCGCCCCGCATCCGGCGGAAGGGGGCGCAGCGGTCACCGCTGACCTCGGGCAGCAGGTAGAGCGCGCCCGGATTGCGGCTCCCGCCGCACAGCACCAGCACATCGGCCCGGCACAGTTCCCAGAGGCGCAGCGCGGCCGGCCGTCCGGTGTCCCCGGCCAGCCGGCCCGCCAGCCGGAGCGAGGGGGCGACCGTGGACTCCAGCAGTTCGGCGAGGAGGTCCTCCTTGCCGCCGAAGTAGTGGTACATCGTGGCCTGCCGCATCCCGGCCTGCCGGGCAACCTCACGGGTGGTGGTGGCCCCGTACCCGGCGCGGGTGAACAGCTCGGCCGCCGCGTCGAGGAGTTCCTCGCGCGGCGGCCGGCCGGTCACCCGTCTTCGCCCGTCGGCGCGCGGCCGCCCCACCCGTCGTTCCACGTCCGTCATGGCCAGATCGTCCCACAGCACACAGGAAAACGATCATGGCAAGAGATCAGACCGCACCAACCTGGACTTCGGAGGAAGATCCGAAGAGGGTCAGCCGACGGAGCTGTAGGCCACCACACCCCTCAACAGGGAGTCCACGGCCTTGCGGGCGTTCCGCGCCACCGTGCTGCCGCCGTCCGCCGACCCGGGAGCGGCCGCGGCCACCTGTCCCAGCACGTCGATGACCTGCTTGCACCAGCGGACGAAGTCCCCGGCGGGCATCTCCGCCTCGCGCAGCACCTCGTCCAGGCTCTTGTCCGAGGCCCACTGGTAGGCCGCCCACGCGAAACCGAGGTCCGGCTCCCGCTGGCCCACCCCCTCGGCCGCCTTGATCCCGTGCTCCTCCTCCAGGGCGTCCAGCCGGCCCCAGATCCGCACCATCTCGCCGAGCGCCTCCTTGGCCGCGCCGGCCGGCACCTTCGGCGCCACCGCGTCGTCGGACTGCCGCGCCTCGAACACCAACGCGGAGACACAGGCGGCCAGTTCGGCCGGGCTCAGGCCCTCCCACACCCCGGCCCGCAGGCACTCCGAGGCCAGCAGGTCCAGCTCGCCGTAGAGCCGGGCCAGCCGGCGGCCGTGCTCGGTGACCTCGTTCTCCCGGAGGTAGTCCAGCTCCGTCAGCAGGGCGTGGATCCGGTCGAAGGTCCGGGCGATGGTGTTGGTCCGCCCCTCGATCCGGCTCTCCAGCTGCCGGGTGTCCCGCTTCAGCCGGTGGTACCGCTCCGCCCAGCGGGCGTGGTCCTCCCGCTCGTCGCAGCCGTGGCAGGGGTGCGCCCGCAGCGCGGCCCGCAGCCGGGCGATCTCCCGGTCGTCCGCCGCCTCGGCCCGGCCCCGCCGGTTCCGGGCCGGCACCAGGTGCCCCGCCTTGGTCCGCAGCGCCGAGGCCAGGTCCCGACGGGACTGCGGGGAGCGGGGATTGAAGGACTTGGGGATCCGCAGCCGCTCGATCGGCTCCACCGGCACCGGGAAGTCGATCCCGGCCAGCCGCTTGACCTGCCGCTCGGCGGTCAGCACCAGCGGGCGCGGGCCCTCCTGGTACTCGTACCCCCGGTGCCCGTTGGACCGGCCGGCCGGCACTCCCGGGTCCAGCACCAGCGCCAGCCCGGCGAACTTGCCGGTGGGCACGTGGATGACGTCGCCCGGCTTGAGCCGCTCCAGCGCGGCCGCCGCCTGCACCCGGCGCTGGGAGGCGCCGTGCTTGGCCAGCTCGGTCTCGCGGTCCTTGAGGTCGCGGCGCAGCTGCGCGTACTCGGCGAAGTCCCCGAGATGGCAGGTCATGCCCTCCCGGTAGCCCTCCAGGCCCTCCTCGTTGCGCTGCACCTGCCGGGAGATCCCGACCACCGAGCGGTCCGCCTGGAACTGCGCGAACGAGGTCTCCAGCAGCTCCCGCGACCGGTGCCGCCCGAACTGCTGCACCAGGTTGACGGCCATGTTGTACGAGGGGCGGAAGCTGGACCGCAGCGGATAGGTGCGGGTGCCGGCCAGTCCGGCCAGCCCCACCGGGTCCATTCCGCGCTGCCACAGCACCACCGCGTGGCCTTCGACGTCGATGCCCCGGCGGCCGGCCCGGCCGGTCAGCTGCGTGTACTCGCCGGGGGTGATGTCGGCGTGCTGCTCGCCGTTCCACTTGACCAGCTTCTCCAGGATCACCGTCCGCGCGGGCATGTTGATGCCCAGCGCCAGGGTCTCCGTGGCGAACACGGCCTTGACCAGCCCGCGGACGAACAGCTCCTCGACGACCTCCTTGAAGGTCGGCAGCATGCCCGCGTGGTGCGCGGCGATGCCCCGCTCCAGGCCCTCCAGCCATTCGTAGTAGCCCAGGACGTGCAGGTCCTCGGCGGGGATGGAGGCGGTCCGCTGCTCCACCAGTTCACGGACCCGCAGCCGCGCCGACTCGTCGTTCAGCCGCAGCCCGGCGAACAGGCACTGCTGCACGGCCGCCTCGCAGCCGGCCCGGCTGAAGATGAAGTTGATGGCGGGCAGCAGCCCGTCGCTGTCCAGGCGGGCGATGACCTCGGGGCGGCCCGGGGTCCAGATCCGGTTGCGGGAACGGCGCTCCCGCTCGCGGTCGGCCTCCCGGACCATCTTCCCCCGGCGCCGCTCGCGCGGGTTGTACGTACGGGTGTTCTCCTCCCGCGCCATGCGCAGCAGGTCGGGGTTGACCTCGCGGCGGGCGGAGCCGCGGCCGCCGTGGTCGGACTCCTCCTCGAAGAGGTCGTAGACCCGCCGGCCGGCCATCACGTGCTGCCAGAGCGGGACGGGCCGCTCCTCGGAGACGATCACCTCGGTGTCCCCGCGGACGGTGTCCAGCCAGTCGCCGAACTCCTCGGCGTTGGAGACCGTCGCGGAGAGGGACACCAGGGTCACCGACTCGGGCAGGTGGATGATCACCTCTTCCCAGACGGCCCCGCGGAACCGGTCGGAGAGGTAGTGCACCTCGTCCATCACCACGTATCCGAGGCCGATGAGCGCCCGGGAGCCCGCGTACAGCATGTTGCGGAGCACCTCGGTGGTCATCACCACCACGGGGGCGTCGGAGTTGACGCTGTTGTCACCCGTCAGCAATCCGACCTTGTCGGCGCCGTAACGCTTGACCAGGTCGGCGTACTTCTGGTTCGACAGGGCCTTGATGGGCGTGGTGTAGAAGCACTTGCGGCCCTGGGTCAGGGCGAGGTGGACGGCGAACTCGCCGACGATGGTCTTGCCCGAACCGGTGGGGGCCGCGACGAGCACGCCCTTCCCGGACTCCAGGGCCTTGCAGGCGTCGATCTGGAAGGGGTCCAGGCCGAACTCGTACATCTCGCGGAAGGGGGCCAGCGCGGTGGCCTCCTCTGCGGCGCGGATCCGGGCAGCGGCGTACCGCTCGGCGGGAGAGAGGTCCTCGGTCATCTTGCTTCGAGCCTACCCGCCCCCTCCGACAACAGTCGCGATCATTTAGCTGATCAGCTACCCGATCAGCTGGACCGCCCCCGGGACGCATTCCGCGGTCACCGGCAGCGGGCCCATCGGCTCCCCGTCGGCGTAGGCGGTGAACCCGGCCGACTCCAGCCGGATCCTGGCCGCCCGGTGCACGGTGACCTTGGGATGGTCCAGATGCGTCCCCTTGTAGACCTGCGGGAACACCTTGAGCAGGGTGGCCCGGGAACAGTCCCCGACGACCGTGACGTCGAAGAGCCCGTCGTCGGGGACGGCGTCCGCGCAGATCCGCATGCCGCCGCCGTAGGAGGATCCGTTGCCGACCGCGACCAGGGTGGCCTCGGTCTCGACGGCGGGTCCGTCGTCCAGGGTGATCCGGTAGCGGAAGGGCCGGAAGGCGGCCAGCTCGGCGAGCATCGCCAGGTCGTACTTGAAGCGGCCCGAGGGCCAGCGCATCCGGTTGCCCCGGTCGTTGACCCGGGAGTCGAATCCGGAGCACAGGACGGTGCCGAACCAGCGTCCGCCGTCCACCCGGCCCAGGTCCACGGGCCGGATCCGGCCCTCCTTGAGGGCTTCCGCGGCCAGCCGCCCGGCCCCCGCCGGATCCCGTACGGGCAGGCCCAGCGAGCGGGCGAAGTCGTTGCCGGTGCCCACCGCGACCACCCCGAGCGGGGTCCGGGTCCCGGCCAGGGCCTGGAGCGCGAGGTGCACCATGCCGTCCCCGCCGACGGCGAGCACCGCCCCGGTGCCCTCCCGGGCGGCGGCCCGCAGCCGGGCCAGCGCGTCCTCGGCGTCGGTGCCGACCACCGTGCGGACGGAGAACCCGGCGGCCCGGAGCGCGGAAGCGGCCGGCTGCGCGGCCCGCGCGCCCCGGCCGCGTCCGGCGGTGGGATTGACGAAGAGGGTGATCTCGGCGCTCACCAGCGCAATGTACCTGTCAGGTGGCGTCGTCGAAACCGTTGATCCGGTGGCGTGCGCCGTCGGCCTGCTCGGGCAGCGCGGCCGGTGCCGCGACCGGCTCGATCCCGCCCACCGGGGCGGGGGTCAGGTCCAGCTCGGAGGCCTCGTCGTCGTCCAGCCCGGCATCGGGGTCGTTGCGGGCGCGCCGCTTGTCGTTGAGCAGGCAGACGCCCAGGGCGAGGAAGTAGAGGGCCACGATCGGGCCGGCCAGCGACAGCATGGTGAGCGGGTCGCCGGTGGGCGTCGCGAAGGCGGCGAAGACCGTGATGCCGAGGATGAAGGCGCGCCACCAGCTGCCCAGCCGCTTGCCGGACAGTACCCCGGTGAAGTTCAGCAGCACCAGCAGCAGCGGCAGCTCGAAGGCCAGACCGAAGACGATCACCATTCTGGTGACCAGGTCGAGGTAGTCGTCGACCGGCAGCAGGTTCCGCGCGTGCTCGGGGGTGAAGTCGAGCAGGATGGTGGCGGTCTGCGGCAGGATCACGTACGCCAGCACCGCACCGGCCGCGAACAGCGGGGCACCGATCGCGACGAAGCTCATCGCGTACTTCTTCTCGTGGCTGTGCAGTCCGGGGGCGGCGAAGGCCCACAGCTGGTAGAGCCACACCGGCGCGGACAGCACCACACCGGCCATCAAGGAGACCTTGAGGGCGATCGAGAACGGCGCGATCAGACCGTTCACGGTCATGTCGGCACAGGGCCGTCCGTTGCGCTGCGACACGACGCCGTCGGTGCAGCCCACGGAGTCCAGCATCGGCTTCAGCAGGAAGTCGATGAGGTCCTTGTAGAAGAACGCCGCCACAATGGTGATCACGAGGATCGCCAGGACCGACTTCAGCAGCCGGTTTCGCAGCTCACGCAGGTGCTCGACAAGCGGCATGCGCCCTTCGGCGTCCTTGTCCTGCTTGCCTGGTTTCCCCTGCTTGCGGGCAGACTTGAGCAACCCACGTCCCTTGTCTCGTTACAGCTGGCTGACGGTACGACCGGTGGATCCGGAGGTGCCCGGTGGATCCGGAAGTGCCCGGATCAGCCCTGCGTGGTGCGGTTGGTCTCGTTGACCGGACGGGAGCTGGTGACGTCCCCGGGAGCGGCCTGGATGGTGCGCGGAGCGGCCTGCGGGGCGTCGGCCGGCGCGGTGGCCTGCGGGGCGGCGTCGGCCTGCGGGTCCTCGCCGTCCTTCTTCATCGCCTTCGCCTCGCTCTTGAGGATGCGGGCGGACTTGCCGAGGGAGCGGGCCATCTCGGGGAGCTTCTTGGCACCGAACAGCAGCAGGATGACAGCGATGATCAGAATGATCTCGAGAGGCTTCAGATTGCCGATCATGTTGACTTCCTTCTCACCGGGAGCGGCTGGAGGTGGTGACTGCGACAGGTCCGAACGGAAGTCCGTTGACCTGCTGCCAAGGATCGTAACCCCCAGGGGTAAACGCCCGGCAATCCCCCGGGGTACCCCGGCTTGCGCCGGACGTGCGGTGTGAACGGGCCGCGACGGGTGTGTGAACCCGCGGCCGACCGGCCGGACTCGCGCTAGCGGCGTACCGCGTGCCCGGTGCGGGCCAGGTCCTCGGCGGCGCGTTCGAGGTCGGCGGAGACCTCGGTCAGCCGCCGGCTGGACTCGGCGACCTGCCGGGCCAGCCGTCTGGCCTCGGCCCCGACCCTCAGGGCCGGTACGGCGAGGACGGCGAGCCCGAGGAATCCCAGGGCGACGGCGAGCATGGGCCACAGCATGCACCGAGCATAGTCCGTGCCCGCCGCGGGCCGGGCGGGCCCTCAGACGCTGCGCAGGGTGCTGACACCGCCGCCGGTGAGGAGTTCCACGATCCGCTCCCCGGCGGGTTTGCGGACGGCGGCCCCGCACTCGGGGCAGGTGAAGGAGTAGAAGGTGGTCCGGCGGCTGCCGCCGACCACCAGCCGGAGCGCGCCCGCGGCGAGCTCGAACCGGGCCCGGCAGTCCGGGCAGCCGGCCTTGAAGCTGACGCCGCCGGCCGTGCCGCCCGCCGTACCGCCCGAAGCGGCACCGTGCGCGCCACCGGTCCGACCCTTTCCGGAGCCGTCCCCCGGACCGTCCGGCCCGCCGGAGTTCCCTGCCCTCACCGTCGCCCCCTCGCCCCGTACGATCCCTGTCCTCCGCAGCCGCCCGCCCGGCGGAATCCGGCCCGGCCCCGGCGGTGCCGGGCTACTCGCCGTAGTGGGCGAGGGCCTCGGCGGCCGCCCGGCGGGCGCTGTCGGCCAGACCGGCCGGCTCGGCGATCCGGCCGTCCCGGCCCAGCCGCAGCGCCAGCCGGCGCAGGCTGGCCGGGTCCGGGGTCCGCAGGGTGATCCGCAGGCCCCCGTCCGGCAGCTCGGCCGCGCTGTCGTGCGGGTAGTACTCGGCGACCCAGCGTCCGCCCGGGCCGACCTCGACCACCACTTCGGGGTCCTCGGCGGCCGGCTGGACCAGCCCCTCGGACAGGTCCCGGGGCTCGATCGCCGGGGGCTCGGCCCGCTCGTCCAGCAGCCGGATCTCCGCGACCCGGTCCAGCCGGAAGGTGCGCCGGGCCTCCGACAGGTGGCACCAGCCCTCCAGATAGGTGTGGCCCACCGCGAACAGCCGGATCGGGTCCACGGTCCGCTCGGTGAGCTCGTCGCGGGCCGGCGAGTAGTAGCGCAGCCACAGCCGCCGCCCCTCGGTGATCGCCCGGTCCACGTCCGCGAAGACCCCGCCCTCGGACTCGAAGGTCACCGACAGCCGGGCGCTGGCCCCGGCCGCCTCCCCGGCGGCCGCCTCCAGCTTGGCGGTGGCGCGCAGCAGCGCGTCCCGGTCGCTCTCCCGCAGCCCGGGCAGGGTGGCCACCGCGCGGGCGGCCACCAGCAGGGCGGTCGCCTCGTCGGCGGCCAGCCGCAGCGGCTCGGCGGTGGACTCCCCGGAGGCGTCCGGGTTCCGCCACCAGATCCGCTCGCCGTCGGTGTCGATGTCGAGGAGGTCCCCGCCCCGGAAACTGGTGCCGCACATGGGCAGCACGTCCAGGTCGGAGATCAGCTCGTCCTCGCTGATCCCGAAGGCCCTCGCCACGTCGGCGACGTGCGCCCCCGGGCGTTCCCGCAGGTACGTCACCAGGGACAGCATCCGCCGGGTCTGGTCAATCGCGTTCGCAGCCATCGCTGGTACGAGTCCCCTCAGCCCTGGGCCACGGCGCGCAGCCGGTCCACCACATCGGCCCGCAGGTCCGCGGGCTCCATCACCACCACGTCCGGCCCGAACTCCACGAGCCAGGCGTCCAGCCCGTGCCCGTAGGGGATCTCCAGCTCGTCCCAGCCCTCCGCGACGCCCTCGCGCAGCACGGCCGCCTTGGCGCGCAGCGGGTATCCCGCGCCGGCCCGCAGCCGGATCAGTGCCGTCCGGTCGGTGATGTCACCGGCCCATTCGGCCACGGTCTCCCGGACGGTGACCACGTCGGGCACCTCGGCCGTGTACTTCCCGGCCCGCGAGCGCACCTTGCCGGTGATCCGGGACAGCCGGAACACCCGCTCCGCGCCGCGGTCCCGGTCGAAGCCGGCCAGGTACCAGTGGCCCCGCCAGCACTCCAGGGCCCAGGGCTCCACCTGCCGGGGCTCCGGCCGGGCCGCGTTGGACTTCCGGTAGTCGAAGACCACCGGGCGGCGGTCCCGGCAGGCCAGCATCAGCGGTTCGAAGGCCGCCTCGTGGACCGGGATCCGCGGCTCGATGGCGCTGTGCCGGCCCTCGTACGGGTCCTCGGCCTCCGGCATCCCGCCGGCCCGCAGCTTCTGGAGGGCCCCGCTGGCCGCGCCGGCCAGCCGTGCCTGCTGCCACACCTTGGCGGCGAGCCCGAGCGCGGCGGCCTCCTCGGCGTCCAGCGAGACCGGCGGCAGCGTGTTGCTGTCCCGCCGGGCCAGATAGCCGATGTCCCCGTCCAGGTTCTCCACGGTCTCGATCACCAGACCGAGCTCCCGCAGATCGTCCTTGTCCCGCTCGAACATGCGGTTGAAGGATTCGTCGTTGCCGGCTTCCATGTACGCCTCGATGGAACCCCGCAGCTCGCGCTTGCTGAGCGGCCGGCGGGTCCCCAGCAGACACAGCGCCAGGTTCATCAACCGCTCGGCCTTGGCAATCGCCATCGACGCCCGCCCCCACCTTCTCCACACCCGACCGGACCTACCAGCCGTGACCGTACCGCCCCGGCGCGCCCCGGCAAAAGCGAGGGCCCCCGCCGTCCGGCGGGGGCCCTGCCCAGATCAGCCTGTGCCGATCAGCCTGCGCCGATCAGACGGCCATCAGGTCGCACACGAAGATCAGCGTCTCGCCCGGGGCGATCGCGCCGCCGGCGCCGCGGTCCCCGTACGCCAGGTGCGCCGGGATGACCAGCTTGCGGCGGCCGCCGACCTTCATGCCCTGGACGCCCTGGTCCCAGCCCGCGATGACCTGGCCGACACCGAGCTGGAACTGCAGCGGGGCGCCGCGGTTCCAGGAGGCGTCGAACTCCTCGCCGGTGGAGAAGGCCACGCCCACGTAGTGGACGGAGACCCGGGAACCGGCCTTGGCCTCGGCGCCGTCGCCCTCCCAGATGTCCTCGATGACGAGGTCCTTCGGGGCCTCGCCGCCGGGGAAGTCGATCTCGGGCTTCTCGAGCTGCTTGCTCACTGCACTGCTCCTCAGTTCAAACCGGTCAATCGGGAACAGTCTTACATTGCTCCGACGATGTCGACGACGAACACCAGAGTCGAGTTGGCCGGGAGGTCCGCGCCCTTGTCCTGGTCCTTGTAGGCCTGCTCCGGCGGGATCACCAGCAGCACCCGGTCACCGACCTTCTTGCCGACCAGGCCCTTGTCCCAGCCCTCGATGACCTGGCCCGTGCCGATCGCGGTGACGAACGGCGAACCGGTCTTCCAGGAGGTGTCGAACAGGGTGGCCTTGTCCTTGCCGGCGTTCGGCTTCCAGGCGGCACCGCTGTACTGCATGTAGACCATCTGCCCGTTCTTGACGACCGGGCCCTTGCCCTCGATCAGGACCTTGCTGACCAGGCCCTTGGGCGGGTCGTTCTTGGGAATCTTGATCTCCGCGGCGGCTTCCTTGTCCGCCGAGACCTGCGGCAGGTCCGCGGCGATCGGCGCCTGGGTGCCCTCCGCCTTCTTCGGCAGCGGCTGCACCAGGTCCACCACGAACACCAGGTTGTCGGTCGGGCCGACCCCCACCTGCTCGTTGCCCTGCGCGCCGAAGGCGGCGGCCGGCGGGGCCACCACCAGCACCCGGCTGCCGACCTTCTTGCCGGTGACGGCCTCCGAGAACATCGGCAGCATCGTCGGCGAACCCGCCGTGATCACCAGCGGGGAGCCGCCCTCGTCATAGGAACCGGGCGCCAGCTCCTTGCCGCTCTTCCAGACCTTGCCGGTGTACTTGACGACCACCGAGTCGTTCTTGTTCACCACCGGGCCGGTGCCCTCGGTGACGGTCTTCACCACGAACTTCCCGCTGGGCTCGCCCTTGGGCACGGTGATCGCCGGCTTCTTGCCGGTGTCCCCCGCCACGGTGGGCATCGGGTCCGCGGCGTCCACCGGCTTGGGCGCACCCGACGCGGGCGACTGCGAGGACTCGGCCTCCGCCTTCCCGGAATCGTCGCTGTCGCCGCAGGCCGCGGTGAGCATCAGGGCCGGCACGATGAGGGCGGCTGCAAGTCGGCGTCGCACAGAGGTCCTCTGGTAACTGGTAGGGGCCACGGGTCCCCGCCACTCTACGCACAAGTAGCCGCCCACCGGGCCCCACCCGGCACACGCGCGCGCGAAGGCCCCGTACGCCGTCCTTCGGCGTACGGGGCCCCGGCCCGCCGGCACCGGCTACATGCCGGCGATCAGCTTCTCCACCCGGTCGTCCACCGACCGGAACGGGTCCTTGCACAGCACCGTGCGCTGCGCCTGGTCGTTCAGCTTCAGGTGCACCCAGTCCACCGTGAAGTCCCGGCGCTGCTCCTGCGCCCGCCGGATGAAGTCCCCGCGCAGCCTCGCCCTGGTGGTCTGCGGGGGCACCGACTTGCCCTCGAAGATCTTCAGGTCGTTGCAGATCCGCGCCGTCTGACCCTTCCGTTCCAGCAGGTAGTACAGCCCCCGCCGGCGGTGGATGTCGTGGTAGGCGAGGTCTATCTGGGCCACTCGCGGGTTCGACATGGTCATGCTGTGCTTTTCCCGGTACCGCTCGATCAGCTTGTACTTGATGACCCAGTCGATCTCGGTGCCGATCCGGTCCAGGTCCTCCGCGTCGATCGCGTCCAGGGTCCGGCCCCACAGCTCCAGCACCTGCTCCACCGTGCCGGTGCGGATGCCCCGGCGCTCGGCGAAGTCCACGGCCTTCTCGTAGTACTCCCGCTGGATCTCCAGCGCGGAGGCCTCCCGGCCGCTGGCCAGGCGCACCTTGCGCTGACCGGTCAGGTCGTGGCTGACCTCGCGGATCGCCCGGATCGGGTTCTCCAGGGTCAGGTCCCGCATCACCGTGCCCGCCTCGATCATGCGCAGCACCAGGTCGGTCGCCCCGACCTTGAGCAGCATGGTCGTCTCGGACATGTTCGAGTCCCCGACGATCACGTGGAGGCGCCGGTAGCGCTCCGCGTCCGCGTGCGGCTCGTCCCGGGTGTTGATGATCGGCCGGGACCGGGTGGTCGCCGAGCTGACGCCCTCCCAGATGTGCTCGGCGCGCTGGCTCACGCAGTACACCGCGCCCCGGGGGGTCTGGAGCACCTTGCCGGCCCCGCAGATCAGCTGCCTTGTCACCAGGAACGGAATCAGGATGTCCGCGAGGCGGGAGAATTCCCCGTGCCGGGCCACCAGATAGTTCTCGTGGCATCCGTAGGAGTTGCCCGCCGAGTCGGTGTTGTTCTTGAAGAGATAGACGTCGCCCGCGATTCCCTCCTCGTGCAGGCGGCGTTCGGCGTCGACCAGCAGACCTTCGAGAATGCGCTCGCCGGCCTTGTCGTGGGTGACCAGTTCGGTCACGTTGTCGCATTCGGGAGTTGCATATTCCGGATGCGACCCCACGTCGAGGTACAGGCGGGCGCCGTTCCGCAGGAAGACATTGCTGCTGCGGCCCCATGACACAACACGGCGGAAGAGGTAGCGCGCCACTTCGTCAGGAGACAGTCGGCGCTGTCCCCTGAACGTGCACGTGACGCCGTACTCGTTCTCCAGCCCGAAAATGCGGCGGTCCATGACTGAACATTACGCCGTCAGCTGTGTTCTGAAACCGAGTTCGAGACCGGGGTTCCGATCAGTTTTCGACGAGCACCCCGGAGGACCCCGCCGCAACCCGGTCCCGCGGCCGCGAGGCGAGCACCCGCTGAGTGCTCATCAGCACCAGCAGGGCCAGCGCCCCGCCCACCGTGGCGACCCCGAATCCGGCCGCCGTACCGGCCTGTTCCAGCGCCGGACCGGCCACCGCCGTGCCGATCGCCGCACCCACCCCGAAGAAGGTCACCAGCCAGGAGAAGGCCTCCGTCACCGTGCCCACCGGGGCGTGCCGGTCCACCACGAGGAAGGCGCAGGCGATCGCCGGGGCCAGGAACACCCCGGCCAGCGCCGCCAGCAGGCACATCGCCACCGGGCCCGGCACCAGCATCAGCGGGACGTAGCAGACAGCCAGCAGCGCCACCAGCACCCGCAGCCGCCGCTCGGGGGCCCCGGCCCACTCGCGGGCGCCGTAGGTGACCCCGCCGAACAGCGCGCCCAGTCCGAGCGCCGCCATCAGCCAGCCGTAGACCGCGTCGCCGCCGTGGTCGTCGGCGTACGCCAGCCCGGCCACCGTGATCGAACCGAGGGCGGTGCCCACGAAGAAGAACGCCCCGAGCAGGGCCAGCAGCCCGCCCGAGCGCAGCGCCCCCAGCCAGTGCGCCTCCCGCGGCTCCGACTTCCAGGCCCGCGAGGGCTCCGAGAGCACCACCGACAGGGCCCCGAGCACGCCCACCGCGTTGAGCACCAGCAGGGCCACGCCCGGGTCCCAGACCGCCACGCACAGGGTCACCAGCAGCGGCCCCACCGTGAACATGACCTCCTGGGCCACCGCGTCCATCGCGTACGCCTTGTGCACCTGCTCCTCGCGGCCGCCCAGCACGCTCGGCCACAGGGCCCGCAGACCCCCCTCCAGCGGCGGTGTGGCGAGTCCGGCGAGCACCACGGCCGCGTAGGCCCAGAGCGGCTCCCCGATGCCCGTCAGGACCAGCCAGACCATGCCCAGGGCCGACACCACGGCGGCCGGGAGCTGGATCCGGGGCTGGCCGAAGAGGTCCACGGCCCGGCCGAGCAGCGGCTGGCCCACCGCGTTGGCGACCCCGTACGCGGCGGCCAGGGCGCCCGCCAGGCTGTAGCTGCCGCCCTCCGCACGGGTGAACAGCACGATGGCGATGGCGGCCGTGCCGTTGGGCAGCCGGCCCACCAGCGTGCCTACGAGCAGCCTCGCGGCATGCCTCGTTCGCAGCAGCTCCGCATATCCGGCGGCCATGGACGCCCCTTTCCGCCCCGGAGCCCACGACCGAGGTAATACGTATAACGTGACGGGTAATACGTACCATGGCCACAATCCCGCGGTCCACCCCGCCCACCCGACCTGTCGGCCGAGCACCCCGCCGACCTCGCGCTCCAGGAGCCACCTGTGACGAGACCCACCAGCCGGGACGTCGCCCGGGCCGCCGGCGTCTCCCAGGCCACCGTCTCCCTGGTGCTCGGCGGCAAATGGGCCGGCCGCGTCTCCGAACGCACCGCCGCACAGGTCCGCAGCACCGCCGCCGGCCTCGGCTACCGTCCCAACCTGGCCGCCCGCAGCCTCCGCCTCGGCACCACCCGCACCGCCCTGCTGGTGGTCCCCGCCCTCACCAACGAGTTCTTCGCCCGCGTCTACACCGGCGCCGCCCAGGTCGCCGCCGAACACGGCTTCGCCGTGGTCCTCTACCTCTCCCCCGACGGCACCGGCCCGGCCCGGGACCCCTTCGCCTCCGCCAGCGCCGCCCTGGACGGGGTCATCGCCTCCTCCATGTCCGCCGGCGCCCTCGAAGCCATCGGCGGGGCCGAGCTCCCCCTGGTCATGCTCGACAGCGACCCGCAGGCCGGCGGGGCCGCCGCCGTCGTCAACCTCGCCCTGGCCGACGGCATGCGCCAGGCCGCCGAACACCTCCTCGGCCTCGGCCACCGCCGCTTCCTCCACCTGGCCTCCGCCGTGGACTCCTGGACCTTCCACGTCCGGGCGAAGGCCGTCGCCGAAGCCCTCGCCGGCGAGGGCACCACCCTGCGGACCGTCCGCTCGGCCCTCGACGTGCCCGCCGCCACCGCCGCCATGGAGGCCGCGCTGACCGGCCCCGGACCCCACCCGACCGCCGTCCTCTGCGACGACGACATCCTCGCCGTGGGCGCCTGCAAGGCCGCCCGGCGGCTCGGCCTCCGGGTCCCCGAGGACCTCTCCGTCACCGGGTTCGACGATCTGGCGCTGGCCACCGCCGTGGAACCCGAGCTCACCACCATCGCGCTGCCCGCCGAGCAGGTCGGCGAGCACGGCATGAACGCCCTCCTCGCCGTCCTCGACGGCCGCACCTGGACCGCCCCCGACCTCCCGGTCCACCTCGTCGCCCGGGGCACCACCGCCCCGCCCCGCTGACCCGGCCCACCGCACGACGACGCCCCGGCCCCCGCCGCGAGGCGGGAACCGGGGCGGGGAAGCCGACCGGACCGAGGGCTACTCGGTGTCCTCCGGCGCCTCGTCGTTGGACACCGCGTCCGCCTGCGCGGCCGGGGTCACCTCCGGCTCCAGCAGCCGGGACAGCTGCCGGCCGCGGATCCGCTTGAACTTCCGCTGCTGGTTGCGCGTACGGTCCAGCACCGCCACCTCCAGACGGTCCGCCGGAATCTCCCGGTCGGCCCCGTTCGCCTGGCTGGACAGCGCCTGCACCGCCAGCTTCAGCGCCTCCGGGAGCGACATCCCGTCCTGGTGCCGCTGGTCCAGGTAGGTGCTGATCTGCTCGGCGTTACCGCCGACCGCCACCGAACCGTGCTCGTCCACGATGGAGCCGTCGTGCGGCAGCCGGTAGATCTGGTCCCCGGCCGCCGTGGCACCCACCTCGGCCACCACCAGCTCCACCTCGTACGGCTTCTCCCCGGCCGAGGAGAAGATCGTGCCGAGGGTCTGGGCGTAGACGTTGGCCAGCCCACGGGCCGTCACGTCGTCCCGGTCGTAGGTGTAGCCGCGCAGGTCCGCGTACCGCACACCGCCG
Organism: Streptomyces sp. NPDC033845; assembly: GCF_055576225.1. NCBI lineage: Bacteria > Bacillati > Actinomycetota > Actinomycetes > Kitasatosporales > Streptomycetaceae > Streptomyces > Streptomyces sp. NPDC033845. Next base: position 152,110 of record NZ_JBVIRI010000010.1, read on the forward strand.
ATCCGCAGGTTCTCGTACTCGTTGTACTTGCCGGCGGCCGCGAAGCCGATCCGGTCGTAGATCTCGCTGAACTTGTGCAGCGCCCGGGACGGGTTCTCGCCGACGAACACGATGCCGTCGGCGTACTGGAGCACGACCAGGCTGCGACCACGGGCGATGCCCTTGCGGGCGTACTCGGCCCGGTCGGCCATGGCCTGCTGGGGTGACACGTAGAACGGAGTCGACACCGGCTATCCGCCCCTTCCTTCTTCTGGGCTGACGAGTGGTTAGAGGAGGGCGGCGCGGGGGCCGTCGGGCTGCTCCAGCCGCCGGTCGGTGACCGCGCGGGCCAGCGCCGAGGACTCCTCATCGGAGAGCCTGCGGAAGCCCTCGTCGGTGATCACGGTGACGATGGGGTAGATGTGCCGGTACAGGTCCGGACCGCCGGTCGCGGAGTCGTCGTCGGCCGCGTCGTAGAGCGCCTGGACGACCAGCGTGGTCGCCTGCTCCTCCGTCAGGTCGGGGCGGTACAGCTTCTTCATGGAACCGCGGGCGAAGATCGAGCCGGACCCGGTGGCCGCGTACCCGTGCTCCTCGGACCGCCCGCCGGTGACGTCGTAGGAGAAGATGCGGCCCTTCTCCTTGCCCTCGTCCCAGCCGGCGAACAGCGGGACCACGGCCAGGCCCTGCATCGCCATCCCGAGGTTGCCGCGGATCATGGTGGAGAGCCGGTTCGCCTTGCCCTCCAGGGAGAGGGTCGCGCCCTCCACCTTCTCGAAGTGCTCCAGCTCCAGCTGGAACAGCTTGACCATCTCGACGGCGAGTCCGGCGGTGCCGGCGATCCCGACGGCCGAGTACTCGTCGGCCGGGAACACCTTCTCGATGTCCCGCTGCGCGATCATGTTGCCCATGGTCGCCCGCCGGTCACCGGCGAGCACCACACCGCCCTCGAAGGTGGCGGCGACGATGGTCGTCCCGTGCGGGGCCTCGACGACGCCCTCCGGCAGCCTGCGGTTGCCCGGGAGCATCTCGGGCGAGTGCGCCCCGAGGAAATCCATGAACGAGGACGACCCCGGCGTCAGGAAGGCAGCAGGTAGACGCCCGGTGCTACGAGGATTGGCTTCCACGCGTTTCCCTCCAGATATGAGATGGCCCGCCGCAATGTGTCGGGATCGTCTCCCAACTTGCCGATGGCCGAGTTGCAGTTGAAGCGAAGTACGCCTCGGACCCTACCCGTCCGGTGGCGATGATCCACATGTACGGGCGGAGCTTTCGAGCAGAGCGACGGAACCTGCGCCCCTCCGCGGCGACGGGCCGCACCCGACGGCCCGTCGCTTCGTGCGCTACCGGCGGAGCTCCGCACCGCCGCCTTGGATCCGAAGGCAGATCGCCTTTACTGGCCACCCTTTTGCACGAAGGAACGCACGAAGTCCTCTGCGTTCTCCTCAAGCACGTCGTCGATCTCGTCCAGCACCGAGTCGACGTCGTCGGAGAGCTTCTCCTGCCGTTCCGCGAGGTCGGAGCTCGCCTCGGCGGTCGTCTCCTCGACCTCCTCGGTCGAGCGCGTCGCCTTCTGCTGTCCGCCGCCGGTGTCCTTGGTCGCCATGTCTACCTCACCCCGCTCGGTTCGCACGCTCATGTCGAGAGATCCCGGGATCGGGATCTCTCAAGATCAGACCTTATGCCGGACCCTACAAGGAGGGTCCGACTTTCGTCCCCGCACTTCCACAACATCCGGGTGACTTCATGATTCCCGGCATCGGGGCCTTTCAGCCGCGATCAGCCGCCCGAAAGGACCCGGACCAGATCCTCCGCCGTGCGGCAGCGGTCCAGGAGTTCCTTCACGTGGTTCCGGGTGCCCCGCAGGGGTTCCAGGGTCGGGACCCGCTGGAGGGAGTCGCGGCCCGGCAGGTCGAAGATCACCGAGTCCCAGGAGGCCGCGGCCACGTCGTCCGCGTACTGCTCCAGACAGCGGCCCCGGAAATAGGCCCTGGTGTCCTCCGGCGGCTTGCTCTCGGCCCGCTCCACGGCCGGCTCGTCCAGCAGCCGCTTCATCTTGCCGCGGGCCACCAGACGGTTGTAGAGGCCCTTGTCCGGCCGCACGTCGGAGTACTGGAGGTCGACCAGGTGCAGCCGGGCCGCGTCCCAGTCCAGGCCGTCCCGGCGCCGGTAGCCCTCCAGCAGTTCCCGTTTGGCGATCCAGTCGAGCTCCCCCGCCAGGCTCATCGGGTCGCTCTCCAGCCGGCCCAGGACGTCCTCCCAGCGCGCGAGGACGTCCTTGGTCTGCTCGTCGGCGTCGTTCCCGAAGCGCTCGTCCACGTACTTCCGGGCCAGCTCGAAGTACTCCATCTGGAGCTGTACGGCGGTCAGGGTGCGGCCGCTGCGCAGGGTGACCAGCTGGTTCAGGTCCGGGTCGTGGGAGACCTGGTGCAGGGTGCGCACCGGCTGGTCCACGGCCAGGTCCACCGTGATGAACCCGTCCTCGATCATGGACAGCACCAGGGCGGTGGTGCCCAGCTTGAGGTAGGTGGAGATCTCGGAGAGGTTGGCGTCCCCGATGATCACGTGCAGCCGGCGGTACTTCTCGGCGTCCGAGTGGGGTTCGTCCCGGGTATTGATGATGGGCCGCTTGAGGGTGGTCTCCAGACCCACCTCGACCTCGAAGTAGTCCGCGCGCTGGCTGATCTGGAAGCCGTCCTTGCGGCCGTCCTGGCCGATGCCGACCCGGCCGGCGCCGGTGACCACCTGACGGCTGACGAAGAACGGGGTGAGGTGCCGCACGATGTCCGAGAACGGGGTCTCGCGGCGCATCAGGTAGTTCTCGTGGGTGCCGTAGGAGGCGCCCTTGTTGTCGGTGTTGTTCTTGTACAGGAGGATCGGCTGGGCGCCGGGCAGCTGGGCTGCCCGTTCGGCGGCCTCGGCCATGATCCGCTCGCCGGCCTTGTCCCAGAGCACCGCGTCCCGCGGGTTGGTGATCTCCGGGGAGCTGTACTCGGGGTGGGCGTGGTCCACGTAGAGCCGGGCGCCGTTGGTGAGGATGACATTGGCCAGGCCGATGTCCTCGTCGGTGAGCTGGCTGCTGTCGGCGGCCTCGCGGGCGAGGTCGAAGCCGCGGGCGTCCCGCAGCGGGTTCTCCTCCTCGAAGTCCCAGCGGGCGCGGCGCGCCCGGTGCATCGCCGCCGCGTAGGCGTTGACGATCTGGGACGAGGTGAGCATGGCATTGGCGTTCGGGTGACCGGGGACGGAGATCCCGTACTCCGTCTCGATCCCCATAACGCGCCGTACGGTCATGCGGCCCTCCTTGCCCGGCGGCGCTCCCGACCGGGAGCGGTACGGAAGAGCCTAGAGCGGCTCCGCGCTGGTGGGGAGATCATTTCAGTCATTGAATCCGGGGATTCGACGGCTTCGGGCGGCTGAAAAGCAGGCGGCTGCGGTTGCCCTTTTCAGGGCCTCCGCAGCCGCCCCGCTCCGGTTGGGTCAGAGGTACTGACCGGTGTTGGCCACCGTGTCGATGGAGCGTCCGGTGTCCGCGCCCTGCTTTCCGGTGACGAGGGTGCGGATGAACACGATCCGCTCGCCCTTCTTTCCGGAGATCCGGGCCCAGTCGTCCGGGTTGGTGGTGTTCGGAAGGTCCTCGTTCTCCTTGAACTCGTCCACGCATGCCTGGAGCAGGTGGGCGACGCGGAGGCCCTTCTGGTTGTGTTCGAGGAAGGCCTTGATGGCCATCTTCTTCGCACGGTCGACGATGTTCTGGATCATGGCGCCGGAGTTGAAGTCCTTGAAGTACAGGACTTCCTTGTCGCCGTTGGCGTACGTGACTTCGAGGAAGCGGTTCTCCTCGGTTTCCGCGTACATCTGTTCCACGACGGTCTGGATCATGCTGTGGACCGCGACCTCGGGGGATCCCTGGTGCTCGGAGAGGTCCTCCGTGTGCAGGGGCAGCGAGGCCTTGAGGTACTTGGCGAAGATGTCCTTCGCCGCCTCGGCGTCCGGGCGCTCGATCTTGATCTTCACGTCGAGCCGGCCGGGGCGCAGGATGGCCGGGTCGATCATGTCCTCGCGGTTGGAGGCGCCGATGACGATGACGTTCTCCAGGCCTTCCACGCCGTCGATCTCGGCGAGCAGCTGGGGGACGATGGTGTTCTCCACGTCCGAGCTGACTCCGGATCCGCGGGTGCGGAAGAGGGATTCCATCTCGTCGAAGAAGACGATGACGGGGGTGCCCTCGCTCGCCTTCTCCCGGGCACGCTGGAAGACGAGGCGGATGTGCCGCTCGGTCTCGCCGACGTACTTGTTGAGGAGCTCGGGGCCCTTGATGTTGAGGAAGTAGGACTTCCCCGCGGGCTGTCCGGTGACCTCGGCGACCTTCTTGGCAAGGGAGTTGGCGACCGCCTTGGCGATGAGGGTCTTGCCGCATCCGGGCGGCCCGTAGAGCAGGATGCCCTTGGGCGGCCGGAGTTCGTGCTCCTTGAAGAGGTCGGGGTGGAGGTAGGGGAGCTCGACCGCGTCGCGGATCAGCTCGATCTGGTCGCCCAGGCCGCCGATCTTCTCGTAGTCGATGTCCGGGACCTCTTCGAGGACGAGTTCCTCGACCTCGCTCTTGGGGACCACTTCGTAGACGTAGCCGGAGCGGGGTTCGAGCAGCAGGGCGTCGCCGGGGCGGATGGTGATGTCCAGGAGCGGCTCGGCGAGCCTCACCACCCTTTCCTCGTCGGTGTGCCCGACCACCAGGGCGCGCTCGCCGTCCTCAAGGATTTCCTTGAGGGTGACGATGTCCCCGGCCCGCTCGAATTCCATGGCCTCGACCACGTTGAGCGCTTCGTTGAGCATGACCTCCTGGCCGCGCCGGAGGTCTTCCGGTTCGACGCTGGGGCTGACGTTCACACGGAGCTTTCGCCCTCCGGTGAAGATGTCGACGGTGCCGTCCTCGTTCGACTGGAGGAAGACTCCGAAGCCGGCCGGCGGCTGCGCGAGCCGGTCGACTTCCTCCTTGAGGGCCACGATCTGGTCGCGGGCCTCGCGGAGGGTATTGGCCAGTCGCTCGTTTTGTGCGGAGACGCCGGCCAGGTTTGTCTGGAGCTCGACGATCCGCTCTTCGAGAATCCTCGTGTGTCGCGGAGAGTCGGCGAGCTTGCGGCGCAGGACGGCGATTTCCTGCTCTAGATAGGCAACCTGGCCGGCGGGGTCATCGGACCCCCGTCCGGGCCGGATGCCGCGGTTGATGTCGTCGTCGTGGGCTGCCACGGTCCTCACCTCCTCCAAGGGGAGCTGGACGCTTCCTGACCCTACCTGGGCTGGTGGTGATTGAAACCCCTAGATCACAAACACGGTAGGGGCGTGTCCGATCTTCACCCTTGCGTATCCCCTCACGCCAGGTGAATACCCACCCATCAACATCGGAAAGCCGCCAGTTGTAAGGTCGAAGTGTTCAACACCCGCGCACAGCACAAGGGGACGGCAGAGGATATGACCGTGCAGCAGGAGGTTCCGGTCGGCGGAACGGTGGAATCCGGTGATGCCGGGGAGCCGCTGGAGGTCTGGATCGACCAGGACCTGTGCACCGGTGACGGGATCTGCGTCCAGTACGCGCCGGAGGTCTTCGAGCTGGACATCGACGGCCTGGCGTACGTGAAGAGCCAGGCCGACGAGCTGTTGCAGGAGCCGGGGGCGACGGCTCCGGTGCCGTTGGTGCTGCTCCGGGACGTGGTGGATTCGGCCAAGGAGTGCCCGGGCGACTGCATCCACGTGCGGCGGGTGTCGGACCGGGTGGAGGTGTACGGGCCGGACGCCGAGTAGGCGTCTCAGGCCCGTGAGGCGGCGATGCCTGTCAGCTCCTGGCTGAATTTTCCGGCGGTCCAGGTCCACTTGGCGAGCTGGTGGACGTCGGGGCAGCAGCTGGGGACCTCGTCGCCGGAGTAGCCGAGGAGGGTGGCGGTGACGGATCCGTCACCTACGGCGAGCTCGGTGACGTTCTTGCGGTCCGCGGCGGGCAGCAGGGTGGCCACCACCCGGGGCGGGGTGCTCCCGCCGGGGTCCTGGACCAGGACGTAGAGGGCGTTGGGCGGGGTGCCGAGCCCGGCGTCGCAGCGGACCGCGGCCACCGTGTCGGGGCGGCCGTCGCCGTCGAGGTCGCCCCGGGCGGAGGCGGTGACCCGGTGCGGCTGCCCGGCGCAGTCGAGCGGATAGTCGGCGGCGGCCGGGTCGGGGGCGGTGGCGGAGGGTTTCCCGGGTGCCGTGGTGGTTCCGTTTCCGTTTCCGGATACGGGGCCGGTCCCGTATCCGGGGCCCGGGGCGGCCGTGGGGCGGGCCGCGGTGGCGCTGGGGGCGAGCAGGCCGGCGGCGGCGATCACGGCGGCCATCGCGGTGGCGGTGGCGAGCCAGTGCAGGGGCCGGGCGGTGGTGTGCGCGAGGGCGGGCTCTGCGGGGTTGTGCACGGGGGCGTCTCCTGCGCGGGGGATGACGGGGAGCCAGCATCGTGCCATACCGGTGCCCCGGGCGGAACGCGGGGGCCCGGCCCCGCGGCCGCGGCCCCCGGCCCGGCACCGTGCCGGGTCGGTCCCCGGCGCCCTCCGGCCGCGTACGAGCGGTTCTCCGGGCGCGCACGGCCCGTTCCCGGGGCCTGCGGGAGCAGCCCTCCAGGGCGGGTCCGGGGCCGGTAACGCGGAGGCGCCGTGGCGCGGTTCCCGGTGGGGCTCGGGAACTGCGGCACGGCGCCGGGGGGTTGGGGCGGTCGCTCCGGGTGGGTCAGCCGCGGCCGGAGCCGCCGGACTGGCTGCCGGGGCCCTCGTAGTCCTCGCCGTAGGCGCCCTTGGCGGGGCGGCGGCGGCGCAGCGGGGCCTCGACCCCGTCGGCGAGCCGGCGGGCGGTGACCAGGAAGCCGGTGTGGCCGATCATCCGGTGGTCGGGGCGGACGGCGAGGCCCTCCACGTGCCAGTTGCGGATCATCGACTCCCAGGGCTGCGGTTCGGCGAAGCAGCCGATCTCGCGGATGGACTCGACGGTCTTGGACAGCTGGGTGGTGGTGGCCACGTAGCAGCAGAGGATGCCGCCGGGGACCAGGGCCTTGGAGACGGCGTCCAGGCACTCCCAGGGGGCCAGCATGTCGAGGATCACGCGGTCGACGTCCGTGTCGGACAGGTTGTCCTGGAGGTCGCCGACGGTGAGCTGCCACGCGGGGTGCGGGCCGCCGAAGTAGCGCTCCACGTTCTGGGTGGCGATCTCCGCGAAGTCCGCGCGTCGCTCGTAGCTGTGGAGCATGCCCTGGTCGCCGATGGCGCGCAGCAGGAAGCTGCTGAGCGAGCCGGAGCCCACGCCCGCCTCGACGACGCGGGCGCCGGGGAAGATGTCGGCGAAGGCCAGGATCTGGCCCGCGTCCTTGGGGTAGACCACGGCGGCGCCGCGGGGCATGGACAGGACGTAGTCGGGGAGCAGGGGGCGCAGCGCGAGGTACGCGACGTTCCCCGTGGTACGGACAACACTGCCCTCGGGAGCGCCGATCAGCTCGTCGTGGGGGAAGGAACCCTTGTGGGTGTGGAAGTTCTTCCCGGCTTCGAGCGTGAACGTGTAGTGGCGGCCCTTGGGGTCGGTGAGCTGGACCTGGTCCCCGACCTTGAAGGGCCCGCGTCGGCGGGCGGCACCGGTCGGTTCGTCGGACATGTGACCAGTGTATTGGCTTCAGGAGTGGGGCCGTGCCATGGCCTTGAAGAAGGCTTTCTCCACGTCGAGGGTGGAGAGCACCCCGTAGATGCCGCCGTCGGGGGCGAGGACGAGGTATTCGGAGGCGGGGGTGGCGCGGAGGTGGTCGAGGAGTTCCTCGCCGGTGAGGTCCGCGGAAACCTTCATGCCGTCGGTGAGGTCCTGGGCGAGGGCGCCGGCGGCGACCCAGGGGCGGCGGTGTTCGGGGACGGAGGCGATGGAGGACTCGCGGACGATGGCGGTGGGGTCGCCGTGGCCGTCGGTGATGACGAGGGCGCGGGCCCCGGCCTCGTTGGCGCGGCGGAGGGCCTCGGAGAGGGGGGTGGTGGATTCGACGGGGATGGCGCGCCGGGTGAGGGTGCGGGCGCGGAGGTCGGGGAGGTGTTCGCGCAGCCGGGCCATCCGGAGGCTGTTGCCGGCACCGGTCCACATGATGGCGGCGAGGATGGCGGCCAGCAGGGCGTTCATGACGGTGTCCATGCCGCCGGTCTCCTCGGCGCCGGCTCCGATGACCCCGGTCTCGGTGAGGAGGGGGAGGCCGAGGAGGACGGCCACGGCGATGGCGCGGCCGACCCAGGCGGCGGCGACGGTGCCGGCCATGGCGCGTCCGGTGATGCCCCAGATGAGGGCGCGGAGCATGCGTCCGCCGTCGAGCGGGAGGCCGGGGAGCAGGTTGAAGGCGGCCACGATCAGGTTGGCGATCATGAGTCCGGCGAGCAGGACCCCGGGGACGGTGCCGGGTTCGACGGCGGTCATGCCGAGGTAGAAGACGCCGGCGAGCAGCAGGGAGAGCAGCGGGCCGACGCCGGCCAGGACGAACTCGCGGCCGGGGGTGCCGGCCTCGTCCACGTGGGTGGCGCCGCCGACGAACTGGAGCTGGATGCGGCGGACGGTGAGTTTGAAGCGGAGTCCGGCGACGGCGTGGGCGAGCTCGTGGACGAGGACGGAGGCGTAGAAGGCGAGGGCGAAGAAGAGGGCGACGAGGTAGCGGGCGGCGCCGAGGCCGGGGAGGACTTCGTCGAGGCGGTCGCCGAAGATCCAGGTGATGAGGGCGGCGACGACGAACCAGCTGGGCGAGACGTAGACGGGTACGCCGAAGGGGCGGCCCATGAGGAGTCCGCCGCCCGGTTCGGAGCGACGGTCCGTGCGCTCGCCGGTTTCGTCGGTGTCTGCCACGGCTGTCCTTCGGTCGGTGTGCGTCGGCCTGTGGTTCGGCCGCTGTGTCCGGTGTGCCCGCGGTTGCGCGGGGTGATGCCTCGATCATGCAGTGCGAGGGGCGCCGGCGTCGATGGTATGCGGGCGCTGTCGACGGCGGGTCGGCGGCCGGGGGGTGTCCGGTGGGTAGGGTCTTGGTATGACGACGAGTCCCGAGGCCGGTGCGGTGACCGGTGGTGCCGGTGGTGATGCCGGTGCTGGTGCCGGTGGTGACGCGGGGGCCGACGCCCTGCGGCCGCGTTCGCTTTCCCCGTCGCGGGCGAGTGACTTCATGCGGTGTCCGCTGCTGTACCGGTTCCGGGTGATCGACCGGTTGCCGGAGAAGCCGAGTGCGGCGGCGACCCGGGGGACCCTGGTGCACGCGGTGCTCGAACGCCTGTTCGATCACCCGGCGGAGGAGCGGACGGCGCCGCGGGCCAAGGCGCTGATCCCGGGGCAGTGGGACCGGCTGCTGGAGTCCAAGCCGGAGCTGTCGGAACTGTTCCCCGCCGACGACGGGGGCGCCGGGCTGGCGGGCTGGCTGACCGAGGCCGAGGCGCTGGTGGAGCGCTGGTTCACGCTGGAGGACCCGACCCGGCTGGAGCCGGTGGAGCGGGAGTTCTTCGTGGAGACCGAGCTGGACTCCGGGCTCCGGCTGCGCGGGATCATCGACCGGGTGGACGTGGCCGCCTCCGGCGAGGTCCGGATCGTCGACTACAAGACGGGGAAGGCGCCGCGGCCGGAGTACGCGGAGGGCGCCCTGTTCCAGATGAAGTTCTACGCCCTGGTGGTGTGGCGGCTGAAGGGCGTGGTGCCGCGGCGGCTCCAGCTGGTCTACCTGGGCAGCGGGGACGTGCTCACCTACGACCCGGTGGTGGCGGACCTGGAGCGGGTGGAGCGGAAGCTGCACGCGCTGTGGGAGGCGATCGTGGCGGCGACCGAGTCGGGCGACTGGCGGCCGCGGCCGACGAAGCTCTGCGGTTGGTGCGACCACCAGGCGGTCTGCCCGGAATTCGGTGGCACTCCCCCGGCCTATCCTCTGATGATCACCCCGAGGACGGGTGCCGGGGAGTCCTGATCATCGGGTCGGGGCAGAATGGGCGGCGTCCGTCGATGCCGTCGTACGAACTCCGAGGAGCAACCCCGTGGCGATCCGCGTCCTTCTGGTCGACGACCAGCCGCTGCTGCGCACCGGTTTCCGGATGATCCTGGAGGCCGAGGGGGACCTGGCGGTGGTCGGCGAGGCCGGGGACGGCCTGCAGGCGCTGGACCAGGTGCGGGCGCTGCAGCCGGACGTGGTGCTGATGGACATCCGGATGCCGCGGATGGACGGGGTGGAGGCCACCCGGCAGATCACCGGCCCGGGCCGGGACGGTCCGGCGAAGGTGCTGGTGCTGACCACCTTCGACCTGGACGAGTACGTGGTGGAGGCGCTGCGCGCGGGGGCCAGCGGGTTCCTGCTGAAGGACGCCCCGGCCAACGAGCTGGTGCAGGCGATCCGGGTGGTGGCGGCCGGCGAGGCGATGCTGGCCCCGTCGATCACCCGGCGGCTGCTGGACAAGTACGCGGGGCACCTGCCCTCGGGCGACGAGTCGGTGCCGGACACCCTGGGCACGCTGACCGAGCGGGAGGTCGAGGTGCTGCGGCTGGTGGCGCGCGGCCTGTCGAACGCGGAGATCGCGGCGGACCTCTTCGTCAGCGAGACCACGGTGAAGACGCACGTGGGCCATGTGCTGACGAAGCTGGGGCTGCGGGACCGGGTGCAGGCGGCGGTGTACGCGTACGAGAGCGGCCTGGTGCGGCCGGGCGGGCACTGAGGGGCCCGCCCGGCCGCACCGGCGCGCGGCTGCGGGCCGGTCAGCCCTTGCTGATCTCCCAGAAGCGGAAGACGGTGGAGGCGTCGAGGGACCACTGGAGTCCGGTGACGTTCGGGCGGACCGCCGCGTACTGCTTGCCCTGCCAGAGCGGGATCATCGGGACGTCCTCGGCGACGATCTCCTGGAGGCGGGCGAACTCGCCGGAGACGGTGGAGCGGTCGGAGACGGCGGCGGTGGCCGGGATGATCCGCTCGATCTCCTTGTTCTCGTAGTTGTTGCGGAGCACGTTGCCCTTGCCGAAGAACGGCTGGGTGAAGTTGTCGGCGTCCGGGTAGTCGGGGACCCAGCCCTTGGCGTAGACGCCGTACTCGCCGGCCGCCAGGCCCTTCTCGTAGGCGTCGGCCTCGACGGTCCGGACCTTGGCGTCGAAGAGTCCGCTGTCGTTGAGCTGCTTGGCGATGAGCTGGAACTGCTCCTCGGTGACCGCTCCGCGGGTGGCCGTGGACCACAGGGTCAGCTTGACCTTGCCGCGGATCCCCGCCTTCTGGAGGACCTCCCTGGCCTTCGCGGGCTGGGAGGTGGAGCCGTACCGGTCGAAGAAGGCGGTGGTGTGGCCGCCGATGCCGGCCGGCACGATGGAGTACAGCGGGGTGGCGGTGCCGCGGTAGACGGCCTTCACCAGCTCCTCGCGGTCGATGAGGTAGGCGATCGCCTGGCGGACCGGGAGCTTGCCGACGACCGGGTCCTTGACGTTGAAGACCAGGTGCTCGACCTCGGCGCCGGTGCCCTGGACCGCGGTGACGGCGTCGGCGGCGGAGCCGGCCGAGCCGAGGGCGGCTATGTCCTGGGGGGCGAGGCCGCGGAAGGCGAAGTCCACGTCGCCGTCGTCCAGGGCCTTCTTCAGGGCGGCCTGGTCCTTGTGGAAGAACTTCATGGTGACGCCCTTGTTCTTCGTCTCGGCGTGCCCCTTGTAGGACTCGTTGACGGAGAACTCGGCGGAATCCTCACCGAAGGAGTCCAGCTTGTAGACCCCGGAGCCGACGGCCTTGCCGTCGGTGCGGAGCTTGTCGGCGGGGTACTCGGTGTGGTCGACGATGGAGCCGGCACCGGCGGCGATCTTGCTGGGGAAGGTCGCGTCGGGGGTCTTGAGCTTGAAGACCACGGTCCTGTCGTCGGGGGTGTCGATCGCGCCGATGGACGCGAGCATCACGGCGGGGCCGTTCTCGTCGTCGATCTTGAGGGTGCGCTCGAAGGAGTACTTGACGTCCTTCGCGGTCAGGCTGTTGCCGTTGCTGAACTTCAGGCCCTCGCGCAGGGTGCAGGAGAACACCCGGCTGTCGCTGCCCTGGAACCCGCAGGACTCGGCGGCGTCCGGAGCGGGGGTGGTGGCGCCCTTGGGGAAGTGCAGCAGGGACTGGAAGACGTTGTTGAACAGCAGCCAGGAGCCGGAGTCGTAGCCGGACGCCGGGTCGGTGGACTTCACCTGGTCGGACATTCCCATGACGACCGCGTTGCCGCTGCCGCCCGCGGTGCTTTCCTGCGCCCCGCAACCGGTGAGCAGCGCTGTCGCGGTGGCCGCGCCGAGCGGGGCCGCCAACCACTGGTGACGAATCTTCACGAGAATGCCCTTCACAGTCTTGTACGTCGTGATCCCCGGCCGCGACTCCCGCCGCCGGCTACCGGTCTTCCGGGGTTCAGCCGCTGACGCCCCGGCCGAGTTCCCACAGCTGGAGGTCGGAGATGGAGTTCACCGACCACTCCACTCCGGTGATTCCGTCGCGCGCGGCGACGTACTGCTTGCCCTGCCAGAGCGGCAGGACGGGTACGTCCTCGGCGACGATGTCCTGGATCTCCTCGACGGGACCGGCGGCCAGGTTGCGGTCGGCGGCCCGGCGGGACTCCGGGATCAGCTTGGTGCGCACCGTGCTGTTGGCGTACGGCGTGCCCAGGAAGTTGTCCTGCTCCAGGAACGGGGCGAGGAAGTTGTCGGCGTCGGCGAAGTCGGGGAACCAGCCGAGGCCGTAGGCCGCGTAGTCGCCCTTCTTCTGGGCGGGCCGGTAGTCGGCCCAGTCGGTGCCCTTGACGGTGATGTCGAACAGCTTGGTGGCGTTGAGCTGGGCCTTGAGGGCCGCGAACTCGGCGGCGGTGCCGTCGCCGTAGTGGTCGTTGGTGTAGTGCAGGGTCAGCTTGACGGGGGTCTTCACCCCGGCCTGGCGGAGCAGGTTCGCGGCGGCCTGGGTGTTGGCGTCGCCGTACCGGTTGAAGAAGGAGTTCACATGGCCGGGGACGCTGCTGGGCACCAGGGAGTAGAGCGGCTGGGCGCTCTTGCCGTAGACCTCGGTGATCAGCTTGTGGCGGTCGACGGAGGCGGCGAGGGCCTGGCGCACGGCCTTCTCCCTGACCACGGGGGCCTCGGTGTTGAAGCCGATGTAGCGGATCTCCAGGCCGGACAGCGGGACCAGCTTGACGCCCTTGGGCGGGGTGTCGGCGAAGGTCTTGACCTGGGCGGGCGACAGGGTGCGGGAGACCATGTGGATGTCGCCGTCGGTGAGGGCCCGGCCCATGGACTCGGAGTCGTCGAACATGCGCAGTTCGACCTTGTCGCTCTGCGGCTTGAGCTCGCCCTGGTAGTTCTCGTTGCGGGTGAAGACGGCGCGGACCAGCCGGTTGTCCTTGACCTCGGCCTTCATCGTGTACGGGCCGGAGCCGTCCACGGCGAAGCCCTCGCGGAGCTTGCGGGCGTCGTAGGTCTTGCGGCTGACGATGCCGGTGGCGGGGGTGGCGAGCTTGTGGGGGAAGGTCGCGTCGGCGGTCCGGAGGTGGAAGACCACCGTGTCCGTGCCCTTGGTCTCGGTCTTGTCGAGGGTGGAGAGCAGGGTGGCGGGCCCGTTCTCGTCCTTGATGGCCAGGACCCGGTCGATGGAGAACTTGACGTCCTCGGCGGTGAGCGGGTCGCCGTCGGCGAACTTCAGGCCGGGCCGCAGGGTGCAGCGGTAGGTCTGGTTGCCGGTGTCGGTGAACCCGCACTCGGAGGCGGCCTCGGGGACGGGCTGGCCGCCGCCCCGGGGGGTCCGCATCAGGGTCTGGACGGTCTGGCGGAGCACGTTCCAGGCGCCGGCGTCGTAGGCGTGGGCCGGGTCGAACGGGGCGGGGGCGAACTCGGCCGCCTCGAACCGGTCGGTGGTCCCGACGATGATGGCTCCGGAGCCGGCTCCTCCGCCGCTCGCGCTGCCGCAGGCGGTCAGCGCGGGGGCGAGCAGGCCGGCCGCGGCCGTCAGCACCATGGTCTTGCGGTTCATCCTGGAAAATCTCCCTCGACCGGCACTTTTCACAGCGGTACAGAGGGCAGTTCGCGGAGGTCGCCCGTTCGGGGCGGAACGATCGGGCCGGTGGTGACGATCGGTCCACGCACGTCCCGGCACGTGGGTGTGTGACCGGGGCGGCTGAGGTGCGGCGAAGTGCCCGCGATGACACTAGTGGCCTGGGACGGGATGGCTGGAACTGGCCGGACTTGGGGCGTAATCGCACCGTGATGGGAGCGAACTGCCTGCTGATCGAGGGGGCTCGGCAGATCCGGTCAGGAGCTGATCAATCCGGACACAAGGGAAGGGGTCCGGACGGCTGGGGGTGTTCCGGGGCGCTTCGACGGGTGACCAAGGTCACCCTGCGCAACCGCCCCGGCGGGGATGGAATTTCAGCCTCCGGTGGCTCGGGCAGGAGATCCTTCGGCCGCCGGGCCGGTTCGTCCGGGCGGTGCCGGTCAGTTCATCCGGGTGATGAGGGAGCGCAGGAAGGGCAGGTCCACGTCTTGCAGGGAGCCGACCACGGTCCGGCCGGGGGCCGGCGGGATCAGGCCGATGGAGGGGACCGCGACGACCGGGCAGCCGGCCGCCTCGGCGGCGGCGACCCCGGTGGCGGTGTCCTCGACCACGGCGCAGCGGGAGGGGTGGGCGCCGAGCGCCCGGGCCGCGTAGAGGTACGGGTCGGGGTGCGGCTTGGTGCGCGGGACCTCGTCCCCGGCCACGGTGAGGGCGAAGCGCTCGGGTCCCAGGGAGTGCAGGATGCGGTCGATGACCCGGCGGTGGGAGGCGGACACCAGGGCGGTGGGGACGTTGTTGCGGGCCAGCTCGGCCAGCAGGCGCTCGGCTCCGGGCATCAGCGGGACGCGGTCGGCGATCCGGGCCTCGAAGCGCTCGTTGAGGAGCACGCTCAGTTCACCGACGGTGATCTCGGCGCCGGTGGAGTCGATGAGGAAGCGGGCGCTGCGGGTCATCGGGCCGCCGACGACCACGGTCCGCCAGGACTCGTCGAGCCGGTGGCCGAGCTCGGCGAAGACGTCGACCTCGGCGTCCCACCAGAAGTCCTCGGTGTCGACGAGGGTGCCGTCCATGTCCAGCAGCACCGCCTGGAGGGCCGACCCGTCGGCGGTGCGGGCGACGGGAGCGGGAACGGTGCTGGTCAATGCGCACGACCTCTCGGAGGGGACGAGAAGGCCGGTCGCCTCTCCGCCCCGGGCGTGACCGGGTGGGACAGGCGACCGGCCTGTAATGGGACCGACAAGTGTACGTCGGCGAGGGTCAGCGTGCGTTGAAATACTTCGCTTCGGGGTGGTGGATCACGATCGCGTCGGTGGACTGCTCGGGGTGGAGCTGGAACTCCTCGGAGAGGTGGACCCCGATCCGCTCGGGCCGGAGCAGTTCGGCGATCTTGGCGCGGTCCTCCAGGTCGGGGCAGGCGCCGTAGCCGAGGGAGAAGCGGGCGCCCCGGTACTTGAGGTCGAACATGTCCTCGACCTTGGAGGGGTCCTCGCCGCCGAAGCCGAGCTCGGCGCGGACCCGGGCGTGCCAGTACTCGGCCATGGCCTCGGCGAGCTGGACGGACAGTCCGTGCAGTTCCAGGTACTCGCGGTAGGAGTCGGACTCGAACAGCTTGGCGGTGGCCTCGCCGATCTTCGAGCCGACGGTGACCACCTGGAGGCCGACCACGTCGGTCTCGCCGGACTCCTCGGGGCGGAAGAAGTCGGCGAGGCAGAGGCGGCGGCCGCGGCGCTGACGGGGGAAGCTGAACCGGGTCCGCTCGTTGCCGCGCTCGTCGAGGATGATCAGGTCCTCACCCTTGGAGACGCAGGGGAAGTAGCCGTAGACCACGGCCGCCTCCAGCAGGTTCTCGGTGTGCAGCTTGTCCAGGAGGCCGCGGAGCCGGGGGCGGCCCTCGGTCTCCACCAGTTCCTCGTAGCTGGCGCCGCCGGCGCGGGCCTGCTTGAGGCCCCACTGCCCCTTGAAGAGGGCGCCCTCGTCGAGCCAGGAGGCGTAGTCCTTGAGCGGGATCCCCTTGACCACGCGGGTGCCCCAGAACGGCGGGGTGGGGACCGGGTTGTCCACCGAGACGTCGGAGCGGCCGCCGGGCTCCTCGGGCTCCTCCACGTTCAGGACGGGCGTGTCGCGCTTGGCCACGCGGCGCTGCTTGAGCTCGGGCAGGCTGGCGCCGGGGACCCCGCGCTTGACGGCGATCAGGGCGTCCATCAGGCGCAGGCCCTCGAAGGCGTCGCGGGCGTAGCGGACCTCGCCCTCGTAGATCTCGTGGAGGTCCTGTTCCACGTAGGCGCGGGTGAGGGCGGCTCCGCCGAGGATCACCGGGTAGTCGGCGGCCAGCTTGCGCTGGTTGAGCTCCTCCAGGTTCTCCTTCATGATCACCGTGGACTTGACCAGGAGGCCGGACATGCCGATGACGTCGGCCTTGTGCTCCTGGGCGGCTTCGAGGATCGCGGAGACCGGCTGCTTGATGCCGATGTTGACCACGTTGTAGCCGTTGTTGGTGAGGATGATGTCGACGAGGTTCTTGCCGATGTCGTGGACGTCCCCGCGGACGGTGGCCAGCACGATGGTGCCCTTGCCCTCGTCGTCGGTCTTCTCCATGTGGGGCTCCAGGTGCGCCACGGCGGTCTTCATGACCTCGGCGGACTGGAGCACGAAGGGCAGCTGCATCTGGCCGGAGCCGAAGAGCTCGCCGACCACCTTCATGCCTTCGAGGAGGGTGTCGTTGACGATGTCCAGGGCGGGGCGGGTCAGGAGGGCCTCGTCGAGGTCGGCCTCCAGGCCGTTCTTCTCCCCGTCGATGATCCGGCGCCGCAACCGCTCCTCCAGCGGGAGGGCGAGGAGCTCCTCGGCGCGGCCGGCCTTGAGGGACTTGGTGTTGACCCCCTCGAACAGGGCCATCAGCTTCTGCAGCGGGTCGTAGTCGCCCTCGCGGCGGTCGTAGATCAGGTCGAGCGCGGTGGTGACCTGCTCCTCGTCGAACCGGGCGATGGGGAGGATCTTGGAGGCGTGCACGATCGCCGAGTCCAGGCCGGCCTTGACGCACTCGTCGAGGAAGACCGAGTTCAGCAGCACCCGGGCGGCCGGGTTGAGGCCGAAGGAGATGTTGGACAGGCCCAGGGTGGTCTGGACGTCCGGGTGGCGGCGCTTGAGCTCGCGGATCGACTCGATCGTCGCGATGCCGTCCTTGCGGGACTCCTCCTGGCCGGTGCAGATGGTGAAGGTCAGGGTGTCGATGAGGATGTCCGACTCGCGGATCCCCCAGTTCCCGGTGAGGTCCGCGATCAGGCGTTCGGCGATGGCGACCTTGTGCTCGACGGTCCGGGCCTGGCCCTCCTCGTCGATGGTCAGCGCGATCAGCGCGGCGCCGTGCTCCCGGGCCAGGGCGGTGACCTTGGCGAAGCGGGAGTCGGGGCCGTCGCCGTCCTCGAAGTTCACCGAGTTGATGACCGCGCGGCCGCCGAGCTTCTCCAGGCCCGCCTGGATCACCGGGACCTCGGTGGAGTCCAGCACGATCGGGAGGGTGGAGGCGGTGGCGAAGCGGCCGGCCAGCTCCTTCATGTCGGCGACCCCGTCCCGGCCGACGTAGTCCACGCACAGGTCGAGCATGTGCGCGCCCTCGCGGATCTGGTCCCGGGCCATCTCCACGCAGTCGTCCCAGCGGGCCTCCAGCATGGCCTCGCGGAACTTCTTGGAGCCGTTGGCGTTGGTGCGCTCGCCGATCGCCATGTACGAGGTGTCCTGGCGGAACGGGACGGTCTGGTAGAGGGAGGCGGCGCCGGCCTCCGGGCGGGGGTGACGCTCGGTGACCGCGGTGCCGCGGACCCGCTCCACCACCTGGCGCAGGTGCTCGGGGGTGGTGCCGCAGCAGCCGCCGACCAGGGAGAGGCCGTAGTCCCGGACGAAGGTCTCCTGGGCGTCGGCCAGCTCGGCGGCGCTCAGCGGGTAGTGCGCGCCCTGCTTGGTGAGGACGGGCAGGCCGGCGTTGGGCATGCAGGAGAGCGGGACGCGGGCGTTGCGGGCGAGGTAGCGCAGGTGCTCGCTCATCTCGGCCGGGCCGGTGGCGCAGTTCAGGCCGATCATGTCGATGCCGAGGGGTTCCAGGGCGGTCAGGGCCGCGCCGATCTCGGAACCGAGCAGCATGGTGCCGGTGGTCTCCACGGTCACCGAGCAGATCAGCGGGACGCTGAGGCCCAGGGCCTTCATGGCGCGGTGGGCGCCGATGATGGAGGACTTGGTCTGGAGGAGGTCCTGGGTGGTCTCGACGAGCAGCGCGTCGGCGCCGCCGGAGATCAGGCCCTCGGCGTTGATCTGGTAGGCGTCCCGGATCTGGGCGTAGCCGATGTGGCCCAGGGTGGGGAGCTTGGTGCCGGGGCCCATGGAGCCCAGGACCCAGCGCTGCTGCCCGGTGGCGGCGGTGAACTCGTCGGCGACCTCGCGGGCGATCCGGGCGCCGGCCTCGGACAGCTCGAAGTTCCGTTCGACGATCTCGTACTCGGCGAGGGCCGCGTAGTTGGTGCCGAAGGTGTTGGTCTCCACGCAGTCCACGCCGACCGAGAAGTAGGCCTCGTGGACGGAGCGGACGATGTCGGGGCGGGTGACGTTGAGGATCTCGTTGCAGCCCTCCAGCTGCTCGAAGTCCTCCATCGTCGGATCCTGCGCCTGGAGCATGGTTCCCATGGCCCCGTCGGCCACGACCACTCGGGTGGCGAGTGCCTCTCGGAGGGCATCGGCCCGGGTCTGGGTGTCGGCGGCTGGGTTCGGCTGCGCGGCCATGGTGCTGCTCCCTGGGATGCGACGGCTGTCGGCTTTGCACCTGCCTAATCGAAGGTGCACGCGGTCAGGGTAACCGCGCCGGGCACGGCCCGGTTAGGGCGTCCCACGGGCCGGACTGCATTCTGTGCGCGGGGGTGGTGCTCTTCGGCGCGACCCGGCCAGACTTTGTCAACAGTGCGCGAGGTCGGCATCGACCGATAGAGTTCGGCATTGTCGAACAACGTGTGAGCAGGAGGAGGCTGCGCGATGGCACGGAACATCCAGTCGCTCGAACGAGCCGCTGCGATGCTGCGGCTGCTGGCCGGCGGGGAGCGCCGGCTGGGGCTGTCGGACGTGGCGTCCTCGCTCGGCCTGGCCAAGGGGACGGCGCACGGGATCCTGCGGACCCTCCAGGCCGAGGGCTTCGTCGAGCAGGACGCGGCCTCCGGCCGGTACCAGCTGGGCGCCGAGCTGCTACGCCTGGGCAACAGCTATCTGGACGTGCACGAGCTGCGCGCCCGCGCCCTGGTGTGGACGGACGACCTGGCCCGGGCGAGCGGCGAGAGCGTCTACGTGGGGGTGCTGCACCAGAGCGGGGTGCTGATCATGCACCACGTGTTCCGGCCGGACGACAGCCGCCAGGTGCTGGAGGTGGGGGCCATGCAGCCGCTGCACTCCACGGCCCTGGGCAAGGTGCTGTCGGCCTACGACCCGGTGGCGCACAGCCAGGCCGCCGAGGTGGAGCGGGAGGCCTTCACCCCGCGCACGGTGACCGCCCTGGACGGCTTCGAGACGGTGCTCGCGCTGACCCGGGCCCGGGGCTGGGCCTCGGACGTGGAGGAGACCTGGGAGGGCATCGCCTCGGTGGCGGCGCCGATCCACGACCGGCGCCGGATGCCGGTGGGCGCGGTGGCCCTGGCGGGCGCCGTGGAGCGGGTCTGCGGGGAGAACGGAGAGCCCCGGGCGAGCCTGGTCGCCTCCGTCCGCGACTGCGCACGGGCGGTTTCCCGCGATCTCGGAGCGGGCCGGTTCTGACCTTCCCCTTAGCGGGTTCCACCCCACCTGGAGGCCACCATGTGGCCTCTTTTGGTGTTTTCTGACCTTGTTTCGACTGGATCCGGATGCAAGATGGCCTGATTTGGTCGATCGTACCGAGTGGTAACGATCCGGCAATCTGGCCTGGCCAACCCTTGACGCATTCCTTAGATGGCCGGAAAACTGCCGTTCATCGGTCGGCATTGTCGAACAGCTACCGGCAATACGCGCTAGGATGCGACAAGGCCAGGACCGGTGAAGCACTCACCGAGTGCGCGCGGAGACCGGACGGGACCCGGTTTCCACCCACCCTCTGGACGTAGGACAAAGGAGTCGCGGGTGTCCAGCTCCGACATCTTCATCGGCGAGACCATCGGTACCGCCCTGCTCACACTGCTCGGCGGTGGCGTCTGCGCCGCAGTGACCCTCAAGAGCTCCAAGGCCCGCAACGCGGGCTGGCTCGCGATCACCTTCGGCTGGGGATTCGCCGTCCTGATCGCCGCCTACGTGTCCGCGCCGCTCTCCGGCGCGCACCTGAACCCGGCCGTCACCGTCGGCATCGCCGTCAAGGACGGGGCCTGGGGCGACGTGCCGGTCTACCTGGCCGGCCAGCTGCTCGGCGCCATGCTCGGCGCGGTGCTGATGTGGGTCACGTACTACGGCCAGTTCCGGGTGCACCTCGCCGACCCGGACAACATCAAGGACGCCACGCTCGGCCCCGAGGACCCGCACCCGCACGACCAGGCCGGCCCGGTGCTCGGCATCTTCTCCACCGGCCCCGAGATCCGGAACGTGGTGCAGAACCTCGCCACCGAGATCATCGGCACCGCCGTCCTGGTCCTGGCGATCCTCACCCAGGGCCTCCAGGCGGACGGCAAGGGCCTCGGCGTGATCGGCGTCCTGATCACCTCCTTCGTGGTCGTCGGCATCGGCCTCTCGCTCGGCGGCCCGACCGGCTACGCCATCAACCCGGTCCGCGACCTCGGTCCGCGCATCGTGCACGCCCTGCTTCCGCTGCCCAACAAGGGCGGATCGGACTGGGGATACTCCTGGATCCCGGTGGCCGGCCCGCTCGTCGGTGCCCTGCTCGCCGGCGGTCTGTACAACATCGCGTTCGCCTGATAGCCCCGCGACAGCATCCGCAACCGCTACAGCCACTCACGAGACTTGCCAGGAGCAGCCACCATGACCAGCAGCACCGGCCCCTTCATCGCCGCGATCGACCAGGGCACCACCTCCTCCCGCTGCATCGTCTTCGACCGTGACGGCCGGATCGTCGCCGTCGACCAGAAGGAGCACGAGCAGATCTTCCCGAAGCCGGGCTGGGTCGAGCACGACGCCGACGAGATCTGGGCGAACGTCCAGGAGGTGGTGGCCGGGGCCATCGCCAAGGCGGCCCGCGACATTCCCGGCTTCACCGCGGCGGACGTCAAGGCCGTCGGCATCACCAACCAGCGCGAGACCACCCTGCTCTGGGACCGCCACACCGGCCGCCCGGTGCACAACGCGCTGGTCTGGCAGGACACCCGCACCGACGGCCTCTGCAAGGAGCTCGGCCGCAACGTCGGCCAGGACCGCTTCCGCCGCGAGACCGGCCTGCCGCTGGCCTCCTACTTCGCCGGCCCCAAGGTCCGCTGGCTGCTCGACAACGTCGAGGGCCTGCGCGAGCGCGCCGAGGCCGGGGACATCCTCTTCGGCACCATGGACTCCTGGGTCATCTGGAACCTGACCGGCGGCACCGACGGCGGTGTGCACGTCACCGACGTCACCAACGCCTCCCGCACCATGCTGATGAACCTGCACACCCTGGAGTGGGACGAGCGGATCGCCGAGTCCATGGGTGTCCCCGTCAACGTCCTGCCCGAGATCCGGTCCTCCGCCGAGGTCTACGGCGAGGTCAAGGAGGGCGCCCTGGCGGGCGTGCCGGTCGCCTCCGCACTGGGCGACCAGCAGGCCGCGCTGTTCGGCCAGACCTGTTTCGCCGAGGGCGAGGCCAAGTCCACGTACGGCACCGGCACGTTCATGCTGATGAACACCGGCGACAAGATCATCAACTCCTACAGCGGCCTGCTGACCACGGTCGGCTACCAGATCGGCGACCAGAAGCCGGTCTACGCGCTGGAGGGCTCCATCGCCGTCACCGGCTCGCTCGTCCAGTGGATGCGCGACCAGATGGGCCTGATCAAGTCCGCGGCCGAGATCGAGACCCTGGCCTCCTCGGTGGAGGACAACGGCGGCGCCTACTTCGTGCCCGCCTTCTCCGGCCTGTTCGCCCCGTACTGGCGCTCCGACGCCCGCGGTGTGATCGCCGGCCTCACCCGCTACGTCACCAAGGCGCACATCGCCCGTGCCGTGCTGGAGGCCACCGCCTGGCAGACCCGCGAGATCACCGACGCCATGACCAAGGACTCGGGCGTCGAGCTCGCCGCCCTCAAGGTCGACGGCGGCATGACCTCCAACAACCTGCTGATGCAGACCCTCTCGGACTTCCTGGACGCCCCCGTGGTCCGTCCCATGGTCGCCGAGACCACCTGCCTCGGTGCCGCCTACGCCGCCGGCCTGGCCGTCGGCTTCTGGCCCGACACCGACGCCCTGCGCGCCAACTGGCGGCGGGCCGCGGAGTGGACCCCGCGGATGCCCGCCGAGCAGCGGGACCGCGAGTACAAGAGCTGGCTCAAGGCCGTTGAGCGGACCATGGGCTGGGTCGACGACGAAGACGCCAGCTGATCCCTCCCCCGGATCGACCGGCGCAAGCGACGACGAAGGAGCCAAGACAATGAGCAGCCTGCAGAGCGAGCCCGTCACGGGCACGCACCCGACCACCGGTTCGCTGGGCTCGTCCCGGACGGCGAGCCGCGCCGAGACCCGCGAGCAGCTGGCGAAGGCCACGTACGACCTGCTGGTCATCGGCGGCGGAATCCTGGGCACCTCGGTGGCCTGGCACGCCGCGCAGTCGGGTCTGCGGGTCGCCATGGTGGACGCCGGCGACTTCGCCGGCGCCACCTCCTCGGCCTCCTCCAAGCTGGTCCACGGCGGTCTGCGCTACCTGCAGACCGGCGCGGTCAAGCTGGTCGCGGAGAACCACCACGAGCGCCGGGTGCTGGCCAAGGACGTGGCCCCGCACCTGGTCAACCCGCTCACCTTCTACCTGCCCGTCTACAAGGGCGGGCCGGTCGGAGCGGCCAAGCTGGGCGCGGGCGTCTTCGCCTACTCCGCCCTCTCGGCCTTCGGCGACGGCATGGGCAAGGTCATATCCCCGGCCCGTGCCGCCGCCGACAACCCCGGTCTGCGGACCGAGGACCTCAAGGCCGTCGCGGTCTACTACGACCACCAGATGAACGACTCCCGGGTCGCCGTGATGACGGTCCGCGCGGCCGTGGAGTCGGGCGCCGTGGTCCTCAACCACGCCGAGGTCACCGGTCTGCGCAAGACCCGCGGCCGGGTCTCCGGGGCCGAGCTGCGGGACCGCCTGGACGGCACCGAGTTCGGTGTGGACGCCCGGGTGGTGCTCAACGCCACCGGCCCGTGGGTGGACCACCTGCGGCGCATGGAGGACAAGCACTGCCTGCCCTCCATCCGGCTGTCCAAGGGCGCGCACATCGTGATGAAGCGCAAGTCGCCCTGGAAGGCCGCGATGGCCACCCCGATCGACAAGTACCGCATCACCTTCGCCCTCCCCTGGGAGGACCAGCTGCTGCTCGGCACCACCGACGAGGTCTACGAGGGCGACCCGGGCGATGTCCGCGCCACCGAGTCCGACATCCAGCAGATCCTGGACGAGGCGGCGTTCTCGGTGAAGGACGCCGACCTCGACCGCTCCCTGATGACCTACGCCTTCGCCGGCCTGCGGGTGCTGCCCGGCGGCCCCGGAGGGGTGGAGAAGGCCAAGCGGGAGACCGTGGTCTCGGAGGGCGCCGGCGGCATGCTGTCGGTGGCCGGCGGCAAGTGGACCACCTACCGGCACATCGGCCGGGTGGTCATGGACAAGCTGGCCAAGCTCCCCGGCAGCCCGCTGACCGAGGACATGGAACCGGTGAAGTCGCTGGTCCGCCGGGTGCCGCTGCCCGGTGTCGCCAACCCCAACGCGGTGGCCCACCGGCTGCTGGTGGACCGTGAGCCGGGCATGCGGATGGACCCGCTGACCGCCCGTCACCTGGCCTCCCACTACGGCTCGCTGGCCTTCGACATCGCCCGTCTGGTCAACGAGAAGCCGGAGCTCGGCGAGCGGATCCACGAGGACGGGCCGGAGATCTGGGCGCAGGTGGCCTACGCCCGCGACCACGAGTGGGCGGAGACCGCCGACGACGTGCTGCGCCGGCGCACCACGGTGACGGTCCGCGGCCTGGACGACGCGTCCGTACGGGCCCGGGTCGAGGAGATGCTGGCCGAGAAGGCATAGCCGGCACCCGGGTTGGGCAGGGGCGGTTCCGGGCGGAACCGCCCCTTTGCCGTGGGCTGTAACAGGTGTCCTCCCAAGGCATAGGCTGGCCCCCGTACACGAGGGAACTTCGGAAGGAGACCTGGGTGATCGAGCTGGAGGGCGTGCCCGAGCTGATCGACCCGGTCATGGTGGCCGCGTTCGAGGGTTGGAACGACGCGGGCGACGCGGCCTCCGGTGCGGTGGCGCACCTGGACCGGGAGTGGAAGGGCGAGGTCTTCGCGGCACTGGACGCCGAGGACTACTACGACTTCCAGGTGAACCGGCCGACGGTGTGGCTGGACAACGGAGTACGGAAGATCACCTGGCCGACGACCCGGCTCTCGGTGGTCCGGATCGGCGGCGCCAAACCCCGCGACCTGGTGCTCGTCCGCGGCATCGAACCGTCCATGCGGTGGCGGTCGTTCTGCAACGAGATCCTCGGGTTCGCCCACGAGCTGGGCGTGGAGATGGTCGTCATCCTGGGGGCCCTGCTGGGCGACACCCCGCACACCCGTCCGGTGCCGGTCTCCGGGGTCACCTCGGATCCGGACCTGGCGCGGACCATGGACCTGGAGGAGACCCGCTACGAGGGCCCCACCGGGATCGTGGGGATCCTCCAGGAGGCCTGTACGCACGCGGGGGTGCCCGCGGTGTCGCTGTGGGCGGCGGTGCCGCACTACGTGTCGCAGCCGCCGAACCCGAAGGCCACGCTGGCGCTGCTGAACCGGCTGGAGGACCTGATCGACCTGCGGATCCCGCTGGGCGAGCTGCCGGAGGACGCGCGGGCCTGGCAGCTGGGCGTGGACCAGCTGGCCGCCGAGGACAGCGAGGTGGCGGAGTACGTCCAGACGCTGGAGGAGGCCCGGGACACCGCGGACCTGCCGGAGGCCTCCGGGGACGCGATCGCCCGCGAGTTCGAGCGGTACCTGCGGCGGCGGGACCCCGCGGCCGGTCCCGGGCCCGGTGCGGACGGCGGCGACGCCTCGTACTTCCGCGACCCGAACAGCGGCCGGACCTCGGACCGGCCACCGCCGCGCCGCGCCGAGGAACCCCCGGCGGCGGGACCGGAGCCGGAGCCCGGGACCGGCGGGCCCGGCGGAGCCTCCGAGGCGTCCGGGACGCCCGAGGCGCCGGAGGCACCGGACGGTCCGGGCACCCCGGAGGCCTGAGCCTCCGGGAGGCGGGAACACGACGGCGGGCCGGCACCCTGTGGGTGCCGGCCCGCCGTGTCGTGCGGGGCCCGTCGGGGGGCCGGGCTACAGCGCGACGCCCAGCAGGGCGTCCACCGTGCGGGAGACCAGGCCCGGGGCCGATTCGTCCTCGCCGCCCGAGGCCAGCTGCCGCTCGGCCCAGCGGTCCACGGCGGCCAGGGCCGCCGGGGCGTCCAGATCGTCCGCCAGGGCCTCCCGGACCTCCTCGACCAGGGCGTCCGCGGACAGTCCGTCAGGCCGGGAGACGGCGGCCCGCCAGCGGTCCAGCCGGGCCACGGCCTCGGCGAGGACCTGGTCGGTCCACTCCCAGTCGGACCGGTAGTGGCGGGAGAGCAGGGCCAGCCGGATCGCGGCCGGGTCCACCCCGGAGCGGCGCAGCGCGGAGACGAAGACCAGGTTGCCCCGGGACTTCGACATCTTCTCGCCGTCCAGGCCCACCATGCCGGCGTGCACGTACGCCTTGGCCATCGGGAACTCGCCGGTCAGCACCTGGGCGTGCGAGGCGCCCATCTCGTGGTGCGGGAAGGCCAGGTCGGATCCGCCGCCCTGGATGTCGAAGCCCATGCCCAGGTGGTCCAGGGCGATGGCCACGCACTCGATGTGCCAGCCGGGCCGGCCGCGGCCCAGCGAGGCCCCGTCCCAGCTCGGCTCGCCCTCGCGGGCGGCCATCCACAGCATCGGGTCGAGCGGGTTCTTCTTGCCGGGTCGGTCCGGGTCCCCGCCGCGCTCGGCGGACAGCAGCCGCATCGCGGCGGCATCGAGTCCGGAGACCCCGCCGAAGTGCGGGTCGGACTCGACCGAGAAGTAGACGTCGCCCTCCAGCTCGTAGGCGGCGCCCGCGTCCCGGAGCCGCTCGACCAGCGGGACGATCCCCGGTATGGCCTCGACGGCGCCGATGTAGTGCCGCGGGGGCAGCATCCGCAGGGCGGTCATGTCCTCGCGGAAGAGCGCGGTCTCGCGTTCGGCGAGCTCGGTCCAGTCGTGGCCGTCGCGCAGCGCCCGCTCCAGGAGCGGGTCGTCCACGTCCGTGACGTTCTGGACGTAGTGGACCTGCCGCTTGGTGTCGAGCCACACGCGCTGTACGAGGTCGAACGCGTTGTAGGTCGCCGCGTGACCCATGTGGGTCGCGTCGTACGGGGTGATGCCGCAGACGTAGATACGGGCGACGGGACCGGGGGAAAGGGTGACCTTCCCGCCGGTCGCGGTGTCGTGGATCCGGAGGTCGCGGCCCTTGCCGGGAAGGGCGGGAACCTCAGAAGCGGGCCAGGCATGCATGCCATGAGCCTAACCGGACGGATGTTCCGGAAACGAACCGGATCCGTACTGTTGGCCGGATCGGCGCTCTTGCGCTCCGCGGACCGGTGTGCGGGTCCCCCTGCGCAGGTCAGACGGGGGGCCAGGGAATCGAGGGCCAGTCCCCGGACGGGGCGGGGTGGATCCGTGTACGCAGCAGACCGGCCACCCGGTCCCGTACGGCGGCCAGCTCGGCGGGGGTGATCAGTTCGGCCAGACGGGTGGCGAGCGGGGCCCCTTCGGCCAGCCGGTCGGCCAGCGTCCCGAGGACCTCGACGGCCTCCCCGGTGAGCGGCTCCCCAGCCCACCCCCACAGCAGGGTGCGCAGCTTGTCCTCGGTGTGGAAGGTCACTCCGTGGTCGATGCCGTAGAGCCGCCCGTCCGGGGCGGGCAGCAGGTGGCCGCCCTTGCGGTCACCGTTGTTGATCACCGCGTCGAGCACGGCGAGCCGCCGCAGCCGGGGGTCGTCGGCGTGCACCAGGAGGGCCGTGCGCCCCTCGCCGACCTCGGCGAAGGCCACCGCCTTCCAGCCCTCCCCCGGCTCCTCGGCGTCCACCAGGGCCAGCAGGGCGCCCTCCGGGTCCTGCTCGCCCGCGCCCTCGATCCAGTACTGGACCATGCCCTCGCCGTACGGGCCGGCCCGGAGCACGGTCGGCGGCACCAGGCCCCAGCCGGTGGCCTCGGAGACCAGGTAGGCGGCCACCTCCCGCTGGGCGAGGGTGCCGTCCGGGAAGTCCCAGAGCGGGCGCTCCCCGCGGACCGGCTTGTAGACGCAGTCGGCGGTCAGGCCGTCGAGTTCGGCGGTGCACAGCAGGACCGCGTTGGAGGCCTCGGCGATCCGGCCGCGGACGGTGAGCTCACCCCGGGCGAGCAGTTCCTCGGTGGCGGTCGCGGCGGTCATGCCTGCCGCCGGTATCCGTTCTGGCGCGGGCACACATGGCCTTCCGGATCGAGCGGGAGGCTGCACAGCGGGCACGGCGGCCGGCCCGCGTTGACCACGTCCAGGGCCCGCTTGGCGAAGGCCCGGGCCTGTGCGCCGGTGAGCCGGACCCGGAGCATCGGGGGGCCGTTCTCCTCGTCCTGGAGCAGCCGCTCCTCGGCCTCGGCCAGGTCCTCCTCGGTGTCCGCGTCGAGCTCCACCAGGGCCTGCGCCTCGACGATCATCCGCTGCTCCTCGCCGTCCCAGGCCAGGGCCATGGTGCCGACGCGGAACTCCTCGTCCACCGGGACGTCGAGCGGGGCGGTGTCGGTGACCTCGGCCGGGGCGACGGCCGGGACCGGGGCGTTGCCCCCGGTGCGCCGCACGACCTCGTCCAGCAGTTCGTCCATCCGCTCGGCCAGCGCGGCGACCTGGGTCTTCTCCAGCGAGACGCTGGTGACCCGGGGTCCGGCGGAGGCCTGGAGGAAGAACGTCCGGCGGCCAGGCAGTCCGACCGTACCGGCTACGAAGCGGTCCGGCGGGTCGTAGAGGAACACCTGACGGGGCACGTCCAGTCTCCAAGTCTCGGCATCAAGTGCGTAGGCGGGCGGTCGGTCCACCCTACTGTGCGTTCGATCACCCGGCGCCCGCACCACCGCCGACCACGGCGTCCCCGGCGGGCTTGTCGGCCGGGCCGGCCCCTTCGGGGCGCGGGGCCAGTCCGGCGAAGTCCCCGGTGTCCCCGAGCCGGAGCAGGAAGGGGCGGTTGGCGGTGTAACGGATCGCGGTGACCGAGCACGGGTCGGCGTGGATCCGCTGGAACAGGTCGAGGTGCATGCCCAGCGCGTCCGCGACCACGGATTTGATGATGTCGCCGTGCGAACACATCAGGTAGACGGCGTCCTCGCCGTGCTCGGCGGCGATCCGCCCGTTCCAGTCGCGGACCGCGTCCACCGCGCGGGCCTGCATGGCGCGCATCGACTCGCCGCCCGGGAACGCGGCCGCGGACGGGTGCTGCTGCACGGTCCGCATCAGCGGTTCGTCGGCGAGCTCGGCCAGCTTGCGGCCCGACCAGTCCCCGTAGTGGCACTCGCCGATCCGCTCGTCGGTGTGCAGGACCAGCTCGGGGCGGGCGGCGAGCAGCGGCTCCAGGGTCTGCCGGCACCGCTCCAGCGGGCTGCTGACGGCGGCGGCCAGCGGCAGCCCGGCGAGCCGGCCGGGCAGGGCGGCGGCCTGGGCCGCGCCGTGCTCGTCGAGGACCACTCCGGGGGTCCATCCGGCGAGCAGTCCGGCGGTGTTGGCGGTGGACCGCCCGTGACGTACGAGGATCAGCGTGGCCATGGTGGCAAGGGTAGGCGGTGGGCCGTGTGTGCGGGGGCGGCCCGGGCAGGGAAGAATGCGCCGCGTGATGGTGGACTGCGCGATTTACCGGGACGGCCGGCGGACCGACGGCCCGGAGGACTTCTCCGAGGCCCTGGCCGAGGCCCGGTCCACCGGCGACGCGTTCCTGTGGGTGGGCCTGCACGAGCCCACCGAGAAGGAGTTCGAGCACATCAGCCGGGAGTTCGGTCTGCACCCGCTGGCGGTGGAGGACGCGCTGACCGCGCACCAGCGTCCGAAGCTGGAGGTCTACGACGACTCGATGTTCGCGGTCCTCAAGCCGGTGGCCTACGACGACACCACCGACCAGGTCTCCACCGGCGAGCTGATGGTCTTCATCGGCGACTCCTTCGTGGTCACCGTCCGGCACGGGGACTTCGGCGCCCTGACCGATGTCCGGCACCGGCTGGAGCAGGAGCCGGACGTGCTGCGGCACGGCCCGACGGCCGTGCTGTACGCGGTGAGCGACGCGGTGGTCGACCACTACATCGAGGTGGCGGCCGAGCTCCAGGCCGATCTGGAGGAGCTGGAGGCCGACGTGTTCGCCCCGACCGCCCCGGCCACCCGGGACGCCAAGGGGGTCGCGGCCCGGATCTACGGTTTCAAACGGCAGGTGCTGGAGTTCCGCCGGGCCACCAGTCCGCTGCTGCAGCCCATGAACCGGCTGGCGTTCGGCACCCTGCCGTTCGTGGACGAGCACTCCCGCCCCTTCTTCCGCGATGTCGCCGACCACCTCACCAAGGCCAACGAGTACATCGAGGGCCTGGACCGGCTGCTGTCGGACGCCCTGGCCGCGCACCTGGCGCAGATGGGGGTCCGGCAGAACGACGACATGCGGAAGATCTCGGCCTGGGCGGCCATGGCGGCGGTGCCCACCATGATCGCCGGGATCTACGGGATGAACTTCGAGCACATGCCGGAGCTCGGCCGCTGGTGGGGCTATCCGGCGGTGCTGGTGCTGATGGCGCTGACCTGCTTCGCCCTGCACCGCCTGTTCAAACGCCGCGGCTGGCTGTAGCCGAACCGGCCGGTCCCGGACGCCCCCGGAGGCACCCGCCGGGACGCACCCGCCGGGGCGGGCGCGCGGGGCTCAGGCGAACTCGGGCGAGGTGACCGGCCGGCCGCCCAGGGCGTCGCGCCGCTCCGGCATCCGCAGGGCCACCATCCGGTGCCAGCCGCTGAACCGCTCGTACGCGTACATCCCGCGGATCCCGGCCGCCAGCGCCGCCGCCTTGGGCTTCGGCCAGCCCAGCAGCCGGCCCATGTGGTCCATCACGGCCAGGCTGACGTCCCGGTAGACGGCGATCTCGTTCAGCGCGCTCTCGCGCAGCACCCGCTGGATGGTCCGGCCGTGGCCGAGGGCGGCCAGCCGCAGCAGCTCCTCGTGGCAGTAGGCCAGGTGGTTGTCATCGTCGCCGCTGATCATCCGGATGGCCTTGCCGAGTTCCGGGTGGTCGCCGAAGTGGCCGACCAGCATCTCCATCTGGTCGGCGGCGCGCTGCTCGGTGACCCGGCTGTGCGCGAGGTAGACGACGACGTCCTCCTCGGTGAGCGGCCGGTCGGCGCGCAGCCTGCTGTGCGCCAGCCCGATGCCGCGCCGCTCCAGCAGCATGGTGTAGTCGGTCTCCGGCGGCACCGGGACCGGGTCCAGCCCGCGTTTGCGCAGCAGCGCGCGGAAGATCCGGCCGTGCTTGTCCTCGTCGGCCCCGTGCCGGGTGATCTTGGGGGCCAGCTCGCGCATGCCCTCCGGCACCAGGGCCGCGATCCGGGCGTTCTCCCAGCCGCCCTGGGCCTCGCCGCTGGCCGCGATGGAGCAGAACAGCTGGAAGGAGCCGTCGTCGTCGACGATCTCCTGGAACAGGCTGCGGGCTGAGAGCACGGTCCACCTCCGGGCGTGAAGGACACCCCCCGGCCACCCACTCAAGTCCCGATCGGGCGACCGGGCAACCGCATCCCCGAACCGCTCGGCCGAAGGAAGGACTCGAAGGGGTGCGCCCGGGGGCGTAACCCCGCGGGCGGGCCGCGCGTTGATGGGGGTGACGGCCGTGGCGGGGAAGACCCCCCGAGCCCCCACCACGGCCGCGGTGCTTCCCAGCGAGGAGCGGGTCAGGCGAGTCCGGCCCGCTCCATCGCCTCGGTTCCGGCCCGCAGCGCGGCCAGCCGCTCGTCCAGGGTGAACCCGGCCGGAGCCAGCGTCAGCGTGGTGACCCCCGCCTCCGCGTAGGCCCGCATCCCGTCGGCGATCCGCTCCACCGGGCCGAGCAGGCTGGTGGAGTCGATCAGGGACTGCGGAACGGCCGCGGCGGCCCCCTGCTTGTCGCCCGCCAGGTACTTGTCCTGGATCTCGGCGGCCTCCTTCTCGTATCCCATCCGCTGGGCGAGCTGGTTGTAGAAGTTCTGCTTCCGGCTGCCCATCCCGCCCACGTACAGCGCGGTGTACGGCCGGAACATGTCCGCCAGGGCGGTCACGTCCGCACCGACGGCCAGCGGCACGGTCGGACACACGTCGAAGCCGTCCAGGGTCAGCCCGGCCTTCTCCCGGCCCGCCCGGATGTGCCGGAGCGCGGTCTCCTCCAGATGCGCGGCCGAGGGGAAGATCAGCAGCGCGCCGTCGGCGATCTCACCGGTCTGCTCCAGGTTCTTCGGACCGATCGCCGCGATGTACAGCGGGATGTGCTCGCGCTCCGGGTGCACCGTCAGCTTGATCGCCTTGCCCGGGCCGCCGGGCAGCGGCAGGG
The DNA here is from genome assembly GCF_055576225.1 of Streptomyces sp. NPDC033845. Lineage (NCBI taxonomy): Bacteria > Bacillati > Actinomycetota > Actinomycetes > Kitasatosporales > Streptomycetaceae > Streptomyces > Streptomyces sp. NPDC033845. The sequence continues at coordinate 183,860 of NZ_JBVIRI010000010.1, forward strand.
TCCAGTGCTCGCCCTCGTGGGTGAGGCGCTCCCGGCTCATCGCCTTGCGGACGATCTCCACGTACTCGCGGGTGCGGGCCAGCGGCTTGTCGAACTTCACCCCGTACCAGCCCTCGGAGACCTGCGGGCCGGACACCCCGAGGCCGAGCCGGAAGCGGCCGCCGGACAGCGAGTCCAGGGTGGCCGCGGTCATCGCGGTCATCGCCGGCTGACGGGCCGGGATCTGCAGGATCGCCGAGCCGACGTCGATCCGCTCGGTCTGCGCCGCGACCCAGGCCAGCACGGTCGGGGCGTCCGAACCGTAGGCCTCCGCCGCCCAGCAGACGTCGTAGCCGAGGCGGTCCGCCTCCTGGGCGACGGCGAGGTTGTCGGCGTCCATGCCCGCACCCCAGTACCCGAGATTGATGCCGAGCCGCATAGGTCGTCCCCTCACAGATTTACCGATCAGTAACGTAGGTCTGCGGGGACTGTAGCGCGCCGGGGCGCCGTCCGTCAGCGCCCCGTCCGCGCCCCAGTACGCTCCCCCTCATGGAGCAGAGGCATCTCGGCCGCACCGGCCTGCGCGTGTCCCGGATCGGCCTCGGCACCCTCACCTGGGGCCGGGACACGGACGACCGGGCGGCGGCCGACCAGCTGAAGACCTACTGGGAGGCCGGCGGCAACCTGGTCGACACCGCCGACGTCTACGGCGGCGGCGAGGCCGAGTACCTCCTCGGCCAGCTGGTCGGCGGGCTGGTGCCGCGCCAGGACCTGGTGATCGCCACCAAGTCCGGCTCGGTACGCGCCCCCGACCGCCGGACCGACGCCTCGCGCGGCCATCTGCTCGCCGCCCTCGACGAGTCACTGGCCCGCCTCGGCACCGACTGGGTGGACCTCTGGCAGGTTCACGCCTTCGACCCGGCCACCCCGCTGGAGGAGACCCTCCAGGCGCTCGACCTGGCGGTGAGCAGCGGCCGGGCCCGGTACGCCGGGGTCGCCGGGTTCTCCGGCTGGCAGCTGGCCAAGGCCGCGACCTGGCAACTGGCCGCCACCGGCGGCACCCGGACCCGGCTGGCCTCCACCCAGATGGAGTACTCCCTCCTCCAGCGCGGGGTGGAACGCGAGGTGCTGCCCGCCGCGCTCGACCTGGGCGTCGGCCTGCTCCCCTCCTCCCCGCTCGGCCGGGGCGTCCTCACCGGCAAGTACCGCACCGGGATCCCGGCGGACTCCCGGGGCGCCTCGGAGACCATGTCCGCCTTCGTCGACCCCTACCTCGACGAACCGGCCGCCCGCATCGTCGACGCGGTCGCCACCGCGGCGCACGGCCTGGCCGTCACCCCCCTCCAAGTCGCCCTCGCCTGGGTCCGCGACCGCCCCGGCGTCAGCGCGCCGATCGTCGGCGCCCGGACATCCGCGCAGCTCGGCGAGGCCATGTCGGCGGAGGCCCTTAACCTTCCCGAGGAGATCCGCCAAGCACTGGACGACGTATCGGCCCCGGTGCACCGCTACCCCGACCAGGACTGGAGCACCCTGTGACCACCCCCACCCCGGACCCCTCCCCCACCCCGGACCCGACCCCGCCCGAGGACCTCGCACCCGGCGAACCCGCCGGGGACCCGGGCCTGGCGGATGCGGCCGAGGCCGGGGCGGACGCGGGCCTGGCGCCCGGCGGAGCCGGGGCGGGCGGGGACGGCGGAGCCGTCGAGGGCGGCGTCCCGGCCGATACGGCCGAGGCCGGGGCGGACGCGGGCCTCGCCACCGGCGAAGCCGGGGCGGACGGGGCCACGGGCCCGGCGGGTACCGCCGAGGCCGGCGCCGACGGGGGCTTGGCGCCCGGCGGAGCCGTCGTGGACAGGGGGCCGGGGGCGGAGCCCCCGGTTTCGGGAAGGGGCGGGGTGGGAGAAGGCGCCGCAGGCGGCGAAGCCCCCGCCGCACCGCACGACGCCGAGCCCGAGCCGGAGACCCCCGAGCCCGCGCAGGAGTCGGGCGGGGCCGGGCAGGCCGGTGCCGAGGCCCAGTCGGCCGGCGACGGGGCCGCGGCGGGTGGGGAGGCGCAGGCGGGGGTCAGTGAGGCGGCGGCGGAGTTGGCGGCGCAGAAGGTGGAGCGGGAGCGCATCGCGCGCCGCAAGGCGGAGCGGACCGCTCCGATCGAGGCCGGCGCCGCCCTCAGCGGCAAGGCCGCCGATCTGCTCGCCGCGGTCCGTGCCGTGGAGAGCGGGGACAAGCCCCCGGCCCCGGTCTCGGGTTCGGCCTCGGGTTCGGCCTATTTCGATGGTGCCCCGGACATCCCGCCCCGCCGCCCGGCCACCCCCGCCCCCCGCACCCCCCAGGGCCAGTCCCCCGAGCCCCCGCGCGACGTACAGGGCCGCCGCCCCGAACCCGGCCACGGCGGCCACGGCAGCCCGGTGGCGGCTCCCGACGCGGCGGCCGTCGAGGCCGTGCGGGCCCTGCTCGGCGGGGCCGGGGCGCCGGAGGCGCTGGCCGGCCCGGCCGCCGGGGTCCTCGGCCCGGCGGCCGCGGAACGGCTGGCCGCCGACCCCTGGCAGTTGCTGGCGGTCCCTTCCGTCCGCCCCTCCCAGGCCGACGGTTTCGCCCGCGCCCTGCTCGGCGCGGACTGCGGTCCCGGCGACGAGCGCCGTACCACCGCCCTGGTCGGCTGGCTGCTGGCGCAGGCAGCCCTCAAGGGCCACACCGTGCTGGACACCACCGTGCTGGGTTCCGCGCTCGCGCAGTACACCGTTCCGGATCCGGAGGAGGCCTTGGAGCGGGCGATCGCCGACGGTGCCGTCCTGGTCTTCCAGGAGGCGGTCGGCGACCCGGTCCCGGAGGGCGAGGAGCAGCCGTTCCGGCTGCTGGTCGGCCTGGAGGGGGCCGCGCTGGCCGAGGAGAGCCTCGCGGACGGTCTGGCCCGCCTGGCCGGCACCTTCGTGCCGGAGGACGGCTCGGGCCCGGCCCCGGAGGCCTGGCGGGCCGCCGCCGAGGCCGCGCCCTCGCCGTCCGCCGTGGACCTGCTGCGGGCCGTCTCCGGCCACGGTCTGGTCGCCCACACCGGCGGGGAGGCGGCCCGCGCCGAGCCGCTGGCCCTGCTGGCCGCCGCCCACCGGCTCGGGCTGCGCGCCTGCGCGGCCGCCCACAACCCGCCGCCGGGTTCGGGCGTGGTCACGGTGGCCGGGCTGCTGGCCGGCACCGAGGGTCCGGCGCGTGACGCCGACGGGCAGTGGGAGCTGGACCTGCTGATCGTGCTGGACGCCCCCCAGCTGGATGTGGAGAGCGGGGCGGCGCTGGTGGAGTCGGTGCCGGACGGGGCCCGGCTGGTGCTGTCCGGGGATCCGGCGGTGCTCGGTTCGGCGGGTCCCGGCCGGGTGTTCGCGGATCTGCTGGCCGCCCGGAACTGCCCGCAGGTGGTGTCCCGGACCCCGGATCCGGGTCCGATCGGCGAGCTGGTGTCGGGCATCGGCATCGGTGAGCTGAACCAGGTCGACGCTCCGGGCAAGGAGGTCGTGATCGTCCCGGTGCGGGACCCCGGCGAGGCGGTGCACCGGACGGTGCAGCTGGTGGCCGAGTCGGTGCCGCGGGCCTTCGGGGTGCGGCCGGACGGGGTCCAGGTCATCACCCCGGGGCACGGCGGTCCGGCCGGCACCCGGGCGCTGAACGCGGCGCTGAAGGAGCGGCTGAACCCGGGTCCGGGCCGGTTCGGCGGTTTCGACCCGGCGGACCGGGTGGTGTACGTGCCGGCCCCGGGGCGGGCCGTGGCGGGTCGGGTGCTGTCGGCCGACGCGGAGGGCCTGCATCTGGAGACGGGCCGCGGCCCGGTCCTCGTCCCGAGGGACCGGGTGGCGGTGGAGGTGCGGCACGGCTGGGCGGTGACCGGGCACCAGGCGGTGGGCGGGCGGTGGCCGGCCGTGGTGGTGGTGCTGCCCGGTGACGCGGCGCAGGGCCTGTCCCGGGACTGGGTGTACACGGCCTTCGGCCGGGCGGAGCGGCACCTTTCGGTGGTGCACGGGGTGGACCAGGCGCTGCCGAAGGCGGTGGCCGGGGTGCTGCCGAAGCCGCGTACCACCCGGCTGACCGGGCTGCTGCGGGCCCTGGCCGCGGACGCGGCGGCGGTTCCGGCGGGGCAGGCCGGCCCGGCCGAGTGACGGGTGCCGGGGGCCCGAACAGGGCCCCCGGCGGCGGGTGTTGCTAGCGGCGGCGGCCGAGGGCCGCGCCGTCGTCCTCGTCCGCTTCCTCGGTGTCGTCGTATTCCTCGTCGAAGACGGAGCTCACGTCGAAGCGGTGCAGCACATGTTCCGGATCGGCGTGGTCGAAGGGGGCGTTGAGCCATTCCCCGGGTTCGGGGGCCTGTCCGCCGGCGGCGGTGACCCAGAGGGTGGAGTCGCCTTCCTCCAGGCCGAACTCCTTGTACCGGGAGGCGATTTCGTCGGGTTCGTACTCGCCGAAGAGCACTCCGAGGGCACCGGCCGTGCCGGCGCCGTCGCCGAGGTCGGCGTCCCGGTCGTGGGCGGCGACGCGTTCGGCCTGGGCGACCAGCCGCTGCGGTTCGACCACGGCGTAGTCACGGCGGATCAGGACGCTGAAGGAAGTGGGTTCGGCGGGGCCGGTGTAGGGGACCCCGTCCTCGGTGGCCGGGATCTCGAAGGGGGTGACCTCGTCGTACCTCTCGTAGAGGAGTTCGTCGTATTCCTCGGCCGCGGCGGCCAGTTCGTTGAACGCCACGTAGACGTCCGGGTCCTCGTCTCCGGACCGGCGTTCGACCGCCGCGAGGTGACGGTCCAGTGCGGCTTTGACCGCCTCGGCGGCGGCGCGTACCTCGGCAACGGTGGGCAGAGCGGCATCAGACATAGTGCAGACGCTATCCGTAGCGGGGCGCTGCCCGCACAATAGATGCGATGCCGGAATACGAATTTGTCGACGTGTACGTGCCGCGAGGGGTCTCCCGGAAGGAGGCGACACGGCTGCTGACCGACCATGCCGAGTACGGCCACTGGGAACTGGACCGGCTGACACTGCTCAGAGACGGCAGCAGGCGGGTGCGGTTGCGCCGGCGGATCATCCGTCAGGTCCGCGCCACCTGGTGAGAAACGGGGCGGCCCCGGAACGCTGGAGTGCGCTCCGGGGCCAGGTACTGCCGGCGTCAGATTCAGGCGTTGACGCAGGTGTTGCCGAAGGCCGGGTTCAGCAGGCCGATCACGTTGATCGTGTTGCCGCAGACGTTCACGGGCACGTGGACCGGGACCTGGACGACGTTGCCGGACAGGACGCCGGGGGAACCGACGGCCGCACCCTGGGCACCGGCGTCGGCGATGGCCATGCCCGCACCGGCGAGAACGAGGCCACCGGTGGCAGCCGCAGCGGCGACAACCTTCTTGATCATGATTCCTCCTAGTAGGCAATGCGGTCCCAGCCGCGGACCGCACCACCTGTAACGAGGAGTTCCCACCGGGGCTACGAGCGTATGAGTGCATTCACTCTTCCCAGTGAGATGCGCACACCTTCCCGATTCCCCGGCGTTAACCGGGGCCCGATCGCCCTCCGGCGGTCAGCAGTTGTCGATGAACCGGTCCAGGACCCGGACGCCGAACTTCAGGCCGTCGACCGGAACCCGCTCGTCCACTCCGTGGAACATGCCGGCGAAGTCCAGCTCCGGGGGCAGCTGGAGCGGCGCGAAGCCGAAGCAGCGGATCCCGAGGTCGTCGAAGGACTTGGCGTCGGTCCCGCCGGACAGCATGTACGGGACCGCCCGCGCGATCGGGTCCTCGGCCTTGAGGGCGCCCTGCATGGCGTCCACCAGCCGGCCGTCGAAGTCGGTCTCCAGCGCCCGGTCCCCGTGCACGTCCTCCCGCTTGACCCGGGGGCCGAGGATCCGGTCCAGGTCGGCCAGGAACTCGTCCTCGTAACCGGGCAGGAACCGGCCGTCCACGTGCGCCACGGCCTGGCCGGGGATCACGTTGACCTTGTAGCCGGCCCCCAGCATGGTCGGCTGGGCGGTGTTCCGCAGGGTGGCCCCGATGATCTTGGCGATACCGCCGAGCTTGGCCAGCGTGGCGTCCATGTCCTCGGGGTCCAGCGGGGTGCCGAGCGCGTCGGAGAGCTCGTCGAGGAAGGACCGGACGGTCTTGGTGACGCGCACCGGGAACTGGTGCCGCCCCAGCCGGCCCACCGCCTCGCACAGCTCGGTGATCGCGTTGTCGTTGTTGGTCATGGAGCCGTGGCCGGCTGTGCCGTCCACGGTGAGCCGCATCCAGTGCATGCCCTTCTGGGCGGTCTCGATCAGGTACAGCCGCAGGTTCTCGTTGACCGTGAAGGAGAAGCCGCCGACCTCGCCGATGGCCTCGGTGACGCCCTCGAAGAGGCCCGGGTGCTTGTCGACCAGATGCCGGGCCCCGTAGATGCCGCCGGCCTCCTCGTCCGCCAGGAAGGCCAGCACGATGTCACGGGGAGGCTTGCGGCCGCTGCGGAGCCGGTCGCGGACCACCGCGAGGGTCATCGCGTCCATGTCCTTCATGTCGACGGCGCCGCGGCCCCACACGCAGCCGTCGGCGATCTCGCCCGCGAAGGGGTCGTACGTCCAGTCGGCCGCGTTGGCCGGGACCACGTCGGTGTGCCCGTGGATCAGCAGGGCCGGCCGCGAGGGGTCCTCCCCCTCGATCCGGGCCACCGTCGAGGCCCGCCCCTTGTGGGACTCGAAGATCTGCGGCTCCAGGCCCACCTCGGCGAGCTTCTCGGCCACCCACTCGGCGGCCTTGCGCTCACCCGGGCCGGAGTGGTCCCCGTAGTTGCTGGTGTCGATCCGGATGAGGTCCCGGCAGAGGTCGACGACCTCGTCCTCGCCGGAGACGGTCCTGCCCGCGCTCGACTCGCTCACGCTGCTTCCTCCCACTGGCCACTGATCGGATGTACCGCCCCCATCCTCCCGCTCCGGCTTCCGGACCCCAAGGCGGTTCCCCGCCGAGCGGACGGCGGGGAGACGCTGATCGGGATGGGATCGGGCGGCGATCGGGGCACTCCGAATCCCTGGTAATGTTCTCTTCGTCGGAGCGGCCCGCCAGGGACGCGAGACAGACACCTTGTCCGGGTGGCGGAATGGCAGACGCGCTAGCTTGAGGTGCTAGTGCCCTTTATCGGGCGTGGGGGTTCAAGTCCCCCCTCGGACACCAACACAGAAGGACCCCGCTCCGGCGGGGTCCTTCTTGTCGTGCCCGTACGCGGCCTGCCCCGGCCCCGGCCGCCCGGAAGGGCGCGGCGGGGCGGGGGCGGGGGTCAGTCGGTGGTCCCGGCCTCGGCGGCCTGGTCGAGGCGGAAGGCCTCGTTGCCCAGCCCGATCCGGGCGTGCACCTCCGGGCGGCGGCTGCGCAGCACCAGGCCGTACCCCAGGCCCGCCAGCAGAGCGGCGCCGATGATGCCCGGGAGCAGCCAGCTGAGCGCGGAGCCGTCGGCGGCCCCGACCAGCACCCCGAAGTCCTTGACCGTGTACACGGCGATGGCCAGCAGGGCCAGACCGGCCAGGGCGGCGGCCGTCAGCCGCCACACCTGGGCCCCGGCGGTGCCCCGGCGGACGAAGAAGGCGATCACCGCGAAGGAGGCGGCGGCCATCAGGAGGGTCACTCCCAGGGCGCCGACGCTGCCCATCCAGGTGAAGAGGTGCAGGACCGGGGCGGTGGGGTCGCCGACCGGCTTGTCGTCGGTGACCGCGAAGGCGATCACGACGGCAGCGGCCACACCGGTCTGCAGCAGGGAGCCGGTGGCCGGGGCGCCGGTGCCCGCGTTGGTGCGGCCGAAGACGGCGGGCAGCAGGCCCTCGCGGCCCATCGCGAAGGCGTAGCGGGCGACCACGTTGTGGAAGCTGAGCATGGCCGCGAACATGCCGGTCACGAAGAGGACGTGCAGTACGTCGGTGAAGGTCTCGCCGAGACGGGCCTCGGTGAGGAAGAACAGCAGGCCGGGGCCGTTCTCGGCGGAGGTCTTCACGACCTCGGAGGGGCCGGTGGCGACGGTGAGGGCCCAGGCGCTGAAGGCGAAGAAGGCCGCGACGAAGCCGATGGCGAGGAACATCACCCGGGAGACCACGATGTGCGGCTTGCTGGTCTCCTCGGCGTAGACCGGGGACTGCTCGAAGCCGACGAAGGCGGCTATGCAGAAGCAGAGGGCGGTGCCCAGGCCGGCGCCGGAGAGGGTCTCGGGGTTGAAGGCGTGCAGCGAGAGGCCTTCCTTGGCCGGCTCGGCGATCGCGGCGATGTCGAAGATCACCACGAGGACGCACTCGATGAGCAGCAGGACGCCGAGGACCCGGGCGTTCAGGTCGATCTTGAGCCAGCCGAGGGCGCCGGTCGCGGCGACCGCGAGGAGGGCCGGGATCCACCAGGCGACCTCGGTGTCCAGATAGGTCGCGAAGAGTCCGGAGATCTCGAAGCCGAGGATGCCGAAGACACCGACCTGCATGGCGCTGTAGGCGACCAGGGCGACCAGGGAGGCGCCGACTCCGGCGGTGGGCCCCAGACCCCGCGCGATGTACGCGTACAGGGCGCCGGCGTTGTGGACGTGCCGGCTCATCTCGGCGTAGCCGACGGCGAACAGGCCCAGGACGATGCCGAGGATCACGAACAGCAGGGGCTGTCCGACGACGCCCATCACCCCGAAGGTGGTGGGCATCACCCCGGCGACCACCATCAGGGGGGCGCTGGCGGCGAGCACCGAGAGGAGCAGGCCCGCGGTGCCGAGGCGGTCGGCGCGCAGGGCCCGGTCCTGGCCCTTGTAGGTGCGGATCTCGGCCGCGGGAGTGAGCGTGTTGGATCTGCCCGTCGCCATGCGGGTGGTCCTTTCGGGGTCTGCGCGTTCAGGCGGAGCCGAGCGCGGCACTGCGCGCGGCGAGGAAGGCCTTGTGGGGGTCGAGGTCGGGATAGGACCAGGGGGCGTGGGTGGCGTGCCGCCCGATCCGGTGGAAGAGGGCGGCGGCCTCGGCGGGGCGGCCCTCGCAGAGTTTGGCGTGGGCCAGGAAGTTGAGGTCGACCCGGTTGCGGGGGTGGTCCTCGCGTTCCCACTCCAGCCACCAGTCGAAGGCGGAGCGCAGCACCTGGCGGGCGCGGCGGCCGGCCCAGTGCTGGGCGGCGCTCTCGAAGGTGTGGCCGTGCAGGCCGGCCAGGACGCGGTAGCGCTCGGCGTGGGCGACCACCGGGAGGACGGCGAGCGGGGAGTCCGCCGGGGACTCCTCGGCGGCCCAGTTGGCGAAGTCGTAGACCTCGTGGAGCGGGTCGTGGCCGGCGCCGGGGGCGCGCTCGGCGAGTTTGGCGACCATCAGGTGGTGGGCGTGGTGGTGTTCCCGGTGGCGGGCCCGGACCTGGTCGAAGTGCCGGGTGAACTCCTCCTCGCTGCCGTACGCCCGGCTGAGCATCAGCAGGCCCAGCCAGGGGGTGGGGTCGGCGGGGTGGAGGGCGGCGGCCCGGCGGCAGGCCTCCTCGGCGTCCTGGGCGGAGGCCTTGCCGCGCAGCGCGGCGAAGACTCCGGCGCAGGCGTGCAGGGTGGCCGCGTCGGCGCTCTCCGGTTCGGCCAGCAGCCATTCGCCGGCCCAGGCCGTGGCGGCCGGGGTCTGGGCGAGGACGACGAGCCGGTGGCCCCGGCGGTCCCAGTCGTCGCCGGTGTCGGCGAGCAGGGTGCGGGCGCTGGACCAGCGGCCCTGGGTGAACCGGGTGCGGACCTCGACCAGTTCGGCGTCGCAGAGGGCCGGGTCGAAGAGCTGGGTGTCCCGCTTCCGGGAGCGGCCGAGAGGCGGCGGAGGGGGGGACATCCGCGGAATTCCCTCCAGGACGCGAGCTACGGTCGGGATGATCACGCACAGCAAAGCGGTACGCACAGCTCCGAGTCAAGGTCCAGTCCACTGCGTGGCGCGTTTCAACTGCTCGTCCTCACGGGTAAGTTGAGTTGGTTGTAGAGGTTCGTGCGCGGGTGGGCGGCAGGTCTAGGCTGACCCGATGACCATGGACGAAGCCCTTCCCCCCTTCCTGCTCGCCTTCCCCGGACCGCTGCGCGACCGGCTGGTCGGCGCGGTGCTGGCGGGTGCCAAGACCTCCACCACGGGCCTGCTCGCCGAGTACGAGGCGGAGCGCGAGCCGCTGCCTTCGGTGGGTGACCGGAGCCTGCTGCTGGACTCTGCGGGGCAGGGCGTTGCTGTGCTGGAAATCACTGCGGTCCGCACGGTGCGGCTGGCCGAAGTGGACCTGCCGCATGTGCTCGACGAGGGCGAGGGCCACACCTCGGTGGCCGAATGGCGGCTGGCGCACGAGGAGTTCTGGCATTCGCCGGAACTTCGGGAGGTGCTGGGAGATCCGGGGTTCACCGTGGACGAGGACACGGTGGTGGTGCTGGAGCGCTTCCGGGTGGTGGGCCGACCCGGGGACGCCGGGCCGGCCGGAAACCAGGCCGGGGACGCCGGGCCGGCCCGCTGACCCGGCGGGTCGGTGAGCCGGCCGGGCCGGTGCGGGGACGGTCAGGAGACCGCCGCCGCGGCCGCGCGGCCGGCCGCCCGGCCGGAGAAGATGCAGCCGCCGAGGAAGGTGCCCTCCAGGGCGCGGTAGCCGTGCACCCCTCCGCCGCCGAAGCCGGCGGCCTCGCCGGCCGCGTAGACCCCGGGCAGCGGGTCGCCCTCGGGGGTGAGCACCCGGGAGTGCAGGTCGGTCTCCAGGCCGCCGAGGGACTTGCGGGTCAGGATGGAGAGGCGGACCGCGATCAGCGGGCCGGCCTTGGGGTCGAGGATCCGGTGCGGGGCGGCGGTCCGGATCAGTTTGTCGCCGAGGTACTTGCGGGCCGCGTGCACGGCGGTGACCTGGAGGTCCTTGCCGAAGGGGTTGGCGATCTCCCGGTCGCGGGCGGTGATCTCGCGCCGCAGGGCGTCCTCGTCGATCAGGTCTTCCTTGGTGAGTCCGTTCATCCGGCGCACCAGGTCGGAGAGTTCGCGTTCCACGATGAAGTCGTTCCCGTGGTCCATGAAGGCCTTGACCGGTCCGGGGACGGCCTGCCGGGCCCGGTCGATGACCTGCCGCACGGACCGGCCCGTCAGGTCGGGGTTCTGCTCGGATCCGGAGAGTCCGAACTCCTTGCCGATGATGCGCTGGTTGAGGACGAACCAGGTGTGGTCGTGGCCGGTCTTCATGATGTGGTCGAGGGTGCCCAGGGTGTCGAAGCCGGGGAAGAGCGGTACGGGCAGCCGGCGGCCGGTGGCGTCCAGCCAGAGGGAGGAGGGGCCGGGCAGGATCCGGATCCCGTGCCGGTCCCAGATCGGGCTCCAGTTCTCGATGCCCTCGGTGTAGTGCCACATCCGGTCCCGGTTGATGTGGCTGGCGCCCGCCGCCTCGGTGATGCCGAGCATCAGTCCGTCCACATGGGCGGGGACGCCCGAGAGCATCCGGGCGGGCGGGGTGCCGAGCCGGTCCGGCCACTGGGCGCGGACCAGGTCGTGGTTGCCGCCGATGCCGCCGGAGGTGACGATCACCGCCTGGGCGCGCAGGGAGAACTCCCCGGCGGTCTCGCGGCTGCTGGCGGTGCCGCGTACGGCCTCGGAGGGGACCAGGACCTCGCCGGTGACGGTGTCCACGGTGCCGGCGGTGCGGGACAGCCCGGTGACCCGGTGCCGGAAGCGCAGCTGGACCAGGCCGCGGGCCACTCCGGCCCGGACCCGGCGCTCGAAGGGTTCCAGCAGGCCGGGGCCGGTGCCCCAGGTGATGTGGAAGCGGGGGACCGAGTTGCCGTGCCCGGTGGCGTCGTAGCCGCCGCGTTCGGCCCAGCCCACCACGGGGAAGAAGCGGACGCCCTGGGAGTGCAGCCAGGGGCGCTTCTCGCCGGCCGCGAAGTCGACGTACGCCTCCGCCCAGCGGCGGGGCCAGGCGTCCTCGGGGCGGTCGAAGCCGGCGGTGCCCAGCCAGTCCTGGAGGGCGAGCTCCCGGCTGTCCCGGACCCGCAGCCGGCGCTGCTCGGGGGAGTCCACGAAGAACAGGCCGCCGAAGGACCAGTGGGCCTGGCCGCCGAGGGACTGCTCGGGCTCCTGGTCGAGCAGGATGACCTTGCGGCCCGCGTCGGCCAGCTCCGCGGTGGCCGCGAGGCCCGCCAGCCCGGCCCCGATCACGATCACGTCTGCGTCGTACGTCATGCGGAGATCCTGGCTACGCGGCGGTAACCCGTCAACCGTGGTGCTTGGATGAGTTCCGTGAGTGCTGCGGAAGAGATCCTGGACGTGGTGGACCGCGAGGACCGGGTCCTCGGGCAGGCGCCGCGCGGCGAGGTGTACGCGCGGGGCCTGATCCACCGGTGCGTGTTCGTGCTGGCCCGGGACGCCGGCGGGCGGGTGTTCGTGCACCGGCGGACCGCGTCGAAGCTGGTGTTCCCCTCCCACTGGGACATGTTCGTGGGCGGGGTGGTGGGCGCCGGGGAGTCCTACGCGCAGGCGGCGCTGCGGGAGGCGGGCGAGGAGCTCGGGGTGAGCGGGCTGCCGCAGCCCGAGTTCCTGTTCTCGTTCCTCTACGAGGGGCCCGGCGGGTCGTGGTGGTCGGCGGTGCACCAGGTGCGGTGCGAGGCGGAGGCGGTCCGGCCGCAGGAGTCCGAGGTGGCCTGGCACACCTTCCTGCCGGAGGCGGAGCTGGCCCGGCGGGTGGAGCGGGGCGACCGGCCGTGGGTGCCGGACGGGCTGGCGGCCTACCGGCGGCTGGTGGAGTTCCGCGGCGGCGGCCGGCCGGGGTGAGCGGGCGCGGCCGGACGGCGGGGCGGCCGGGTGGGGGGCTCCCCGAGTGGCGGGCCGGGCGGGGCCGCGTAGATTGCCCCTGTGATCGACTTCGTCAAGGACGTGCGGCTCTGGTTCGCGCCGCAGCGGATGCGGGACGAGGGCGAGACCCCCGACTACCGGTTCTCGCTCGCCAACGAGCGGACCTTCCTGGCCTGGATCCGGACCGCGCTGGCCCTGGTGGGCGGCGGGTTCGCGGTGGACCAGTTCCTGCCCGACCTGCGGTGGGCGGTCCGGGTCGGGATGGCGGTGGCCCTGCTGGTGGTGGGCGCGGCCTGCGCGCTGCGCGCGGTGAACCACTGGGTGCGGTGCGAGCGGGCCATGCGGCGCGGCGAGGACCTGCCGGTGTCCCGGTTCCCGGTGGTGCTGAGCCTGGGCGTGGGGCTGGTGGCGGTGGCGATGATCGTGGTGGTGCTGATGGGCTGGACGACCGGCCGGTGAGCGCGCCCGGCGGGACGGCGGGCGGGGTCCGGGACCCGGGGCTGCAACCGGAGCGGACCCGGCTGGCCTGGCGGCGCACGACGCTGAGCTGCACGGTCACCGCGGTGCTGGCGGTCCGGCAGGCGCTGCACGGTTCGGGCTCGCCGGTGGAGCTCGGCGGGACCGCCTTCATCGTGCTGGTGTGGCTGGGGTTCATGGGGGTGGCGCACCGGCGGATCCGGGAGCTGGCCGCGGTCCGGCCGGCCGATCTGGCCCCGCGGGCGGCGCTGGGGGCGGCGGTGTGCACCGTGGCGCTGGCGGTGTTCGCGCTCGCGCTGATCCGCTGATCCGCTGATCCCGGTCGCCGGTCAGCTGATCCCAGTTATCGGCGGGTCCTGGCGCCGCGCCCGCCGAACCGGGCGATAGCGGGCGCGTCTCACTAGCCTCGGTGCCATGACCACCATGCACCAGGAACACTCCACCCACGCACACGCGCACGGCCCCGGCTGCGGGCACACCGAGGTCAGCCACGGCGACCACGTGGACTACGCGCACGACGGGCACCTGCACCGGCGGCACGACGGGCACTGGGACGAGTGCGAGCCGGACGGCCACCGGACGCACACCGGTCACGAGCACCGGCACGGCGCGGACTGCGGACACGCGTCCGTCCCGCACGGGGACCACCTGGACTACCTGCACGACGGACACCGGCACGCCGAGCACCAGGGCCACTACGACGACCACTGAGCCGTCCCGGCCGACGGCCTTCCGCCTCCCCGGGGCCGCGCGGCGGCTGGCAGGATGCGTCACGTCCGTCAACGTGACCCGGGGAGAGCGCAGATGACCGTCGACAAGCCCTATCTGGTGCGGACCGCACCGGGGGTCCACGCCTATGTGCAGCCGGACGGCGGCTGGTGTCTGAACAACGCGGGGTTCGTCTCGGACGGCGGCCGCACGCTGCTCGTCGACACGGCCGCCACCCGGCGCCGGGCCGAGGCCCTGCGGGAGGCCGTGCTGGCGTCCGGGGTGCCGCTCCCCCGGCTGCTGGTCAACACCCACCACCACGGCGACCACACCTACGGCAACGAGCTGTTCACGCCCGAGGCGGTGGTGATCGGCCACGAGCGGGCCCGGGCCGAGCAGTTGGCCGCCGGGCACCAGCTGGAGCTGATCTGGCCGGAGAACGACTTCGGGTCGGTGGACATCGTCGCGCCCGACCTCACCTACACCGACCGGCTGACCCTGCACCTGGGCGACACCGAGGTCGAGGTGATCCATCCGGGCGTGGCGCACACCACCGGGGACTCGGTGGTGTGGCTGCCGGACCGGCGGACCGTGTTCACCGGGGACCTGGTCTTCGCCGGGGGCACCCCGTTCCTGATGATGGGCTCGCTGGCCGGTTCGCTGCGGGCCCTGGAACTGCTGCGCGGACTGGACACCGAGACGGTGGTGCCGGGGCACGGCCCGCTGACCGACCCGTCCGCGTACGAGGCCACCGAGCGGTACCTGCGGTACGTGGCGGAACTCGCCCGGGACGCCCGGGCGAAGGGGCAGGAGCCGCTGGAGGCGGCGCGGCGGGCCGAGCTGCCCGGCGAGTTCGCGGCCTGGCGGGAGGGCGAGCGGCTGGTGGCCAACCTGCACCGGGCGTACGCGGAGCTGGACGGGCTGCCGGAGGGGTCCCCGCTGGACCTGGTGGGGGTCATCCGGGACATGACGGTGATGAACGGCGGCGTGCCGGTGGCCTGCCACGCCTGAACCGGGCCGGCCGGTCACGGCCGAGGCGGCCGGGCCCCGGCGCCGCTCGCTCGCGAGCGCCGGGCCGGGCCGGGCCGCCGGCAGGCCAGGCGGGTCCGGCAGGCCCGGCGGGCACGCCCCCTGGACGGCATACCGACTGGTCGGCATGATGGGCGCCAACAGCATCGACTCCGTACGGAGGTGCGCACATGACCTCAGCCGATCCCGCCGGTCCCGGGCCCCGGGGCCTCGACCTGGAGCGGCTGCGCGGCCGTCTCGACCGCGATCTGCCCGGCCTGGTGGACGGGCCGCTGACCGGCCGGCTCATCGAGGGCGGCCGCTCGAACCTCACCTACGCGGTGACCGACGGCACCGGCCGCTGGGTGGTGCGCCGGCCCCCGCTCGGCCATGTCCTGGCCACCGCGCACGACATGCGGCGCGAGCACCGGGTGATCGCCGCCCTGCACGGGACGGCCGTCCCGGTGCCGGAGCCGCTGCTGCTGTGCGAGGACGAGGAGGTGCTCGGGGCGCCGTTCTATCTGATGGAGTACGTGGAAGGGGTCCCCTACCGGACCGCCGGCCAGCTCGCCGCGCTGGGACCGGAACGCACCCGGCGGGCGGTGCTCGGGCTGGTCGACACCCTGGTCGACCTGCACGCGGTGGACCCGGCGGAGGTGGGCCTCGCCGACTTCGGCCGCCCCGAGGGCTTCCTGGACCGGCAGCTGCGCCGCTGGGGCAAGCAGCTGGACGCCTCCCGGGAGCGCGAACTGCCCGGGATCGACGAACTGCACGCGGCCCTGGGCCGGGCCCTGCCGCGCTCCCCCGCCCCCACCGTGGTGCACGGGGACTTCCGGCTGGACAACGTGCTGATCGGCGGCCCGGACGACACCCTGCGGGCCGTACTGGACTGGGAGATGTCCACCCTCGGCGATCCGCTGACCGACCTCGGGCTGCTGGTGATGTACAGCTCGGACCTGGGGCTCGCGGATTCCGCGGTCAGCACGACCAGCGGGGCGCCCGGCCATCCGGCGCCGGCCGAGCTGGTCGAGCGGTACGCGGCCCGGTCGGGCCGGGACACCGGGGCGGTCGCCTGGTACACGGCCTTCGCCTGGTTCAAGCTCGCGGTGATCCTCGAAGGCATCCACTACCGCTGGACCCTCGGGCAGACCGTCGGCGCGGGCTTCGACCGGATCGGCGAGCTGGTCCCGGTCTTCATCGAACACGGTCTGACCACCCTCCAGGAAGGCTGAGGAGCCGACAGCATGGACTTCGCGTACGACGCCCGGACCGAGGAACTCCGCGAGCGGCTGCTCGCGTTCATGGACGAGCGGGTGTATCCGGCGGAGCCGGTCGCCGCCGCCCAGCGGGCCGCCCTCGACTCCCCCTGGGACACCCCGGAGGTGTTCGGGGAACTGCGGGCCGAGGCCCGCCGCAGGGGCCTGTGGAACCTCTTCCTCCCGGACCCGGAGTACGGGGCGGGGCTGACGAACCTCCAGTACGCCCCGCTGGCGGAGATCACCGGCCGCAGCCCGCACCTGGCGCCGATGGCCGTGAACTGCGCGGCCCCGGACACCGGGAACATGGAACTGCTGGCCCAGTTCGGCTCCGAGGAGCAGAAGAAGCGGTGGCTGGAGCCGCTGCTGACGGCCGAGATCCGGTCGGCGTTCGCGATGACCGAGCCCGAGGTGGCCTCCTCGGACGCGGGCAACATCGAGACCCGGATCGAGCGGTCGGCGGACCGCTCGGAGTACGTGCTGACCGGGCGGAAGTGGTTCATCTCCGGGGCGATGAACCCGGACTGCGCGGTCTTCATCGTGATGGGCAAGACCGATCCGGAGGGCGCGGACCCGCGCCGCCGGCAGTCGATGGTGCTGGTCCCGCGCGACACCCCGGGGGTGGAGGTGCGCCGGGCGATGACCGTGTACGGGTACGAGGACCACGACCACGGCGGGCACGCCGAGGTGGTCTTCGACGGGGCCCGGGTGCCGGCCTCCCATCTCATCGGCGAGGAGGGCTCCGGATTCGCGATCGCCCAGGCGCGGCTCGGCCCCGGCCGGATCCACCACTGCATGCGGCTGATCGGGATGGCGGAGCGGGCGATCGAGCTGATGTGCCGGCGGGCCCTGGACCGTACGGCCTTCGGAAGGCCACTGGCCGACCAGGGGGTGGTGCGGAACTGGATCGCGGACGCCCGGGTCACCGTGGAGCAGCTGCGGCTGCTGGTGCTGAAGACGGCCTGGCTGATGGACACCGCGGGCAACCGGGGGGCGCACACCGAGATCCAGGCCATCAAGATCGCGACCCCGCGCGCGGTGGTGCGGATCCTGGACGACGCGGTGCAGCTGCACGGGGCGGGCGGGGTCAGCCAGGACTTCCCGCTCGCCGAGCTGTGGGCCGCTGCCCGCACCCTGCGGCTGGCCGACGGGCCGGACGAGGTGCACCAGCGGTCGCTGGCGCGGCGCGAGTTGGGGCGTTACACCCGAACGTGATGGATTGGTGCAGGAGTTCGCAAGAACGGGTGTGCGACATGGAGGCGATGCGGGGACGGTTTTAAGAAACCTTGTTGAATATCCCCTGAGGGCCGCAAGATCTTGATTTGCGCCTGTCAATCGGAACAGGGTTTTCCAGAAGGTTTGACGCCCCACACGTCAACACGAGGAGAACCCTCTTCATGGCAACTCACAAGCGTTCGCGCGGACTTCGCTACGCGGCGGTCCTCACCGGGGCCGCGACCGCGGTCACCGCGACCCTGCTCACGACCCCCTTCGCCGGTGCGTCCACACCGGCCGAGGGCACGGTCTACGGGCTGGGCGCACCCGGCGCGGTCAGCGGCAGCTACGTGGTCATCCTCGACGGATCCGCGGACAAGGAAGCACTTGCCCAGAAGTACGGTGGCGAACTGCAACGCAGCTACGGCTCCGGGGTCAACGGCTTCTCGGCCTCGGGCATGACCGAGAAGGAGGCCAAGCGGCTGGCCGCGGACCCGGCCGTCGGCAAGGTCGTCCAGAACAAGAAGTTCTCCATCAACGCCACCCAGGAGGACCCGCCCTCCTGGGGCCTGGACCGCATCGACCAGGCCGGGACCGCGGGCGACAAGAAGTACAACTACCCGGACACCGGCGGCGAGGGGGTGACCGCGTACGTCATCGACACCGGCATACGGATCACGCACCAGGACTTCGGCGGCCGGGCCGTGCACGGCTTCGACGCGGTGGACAACGACGAGAGCGCCGACGACGGCAACGGCCACGGCACACACGTGGCCGGCACCATCGGCGGCACCGAGCACGGGGTCGCCAAGAAGGCCAAGCTGGTCGCCGTCCGGGTGCTGGACGACAACGGCTCGGGAACCACCGAGCAGGTGGTCGCCGGCATCGACTGGGTGACCCAGAACCACCAGGGCCCCTCGGTGGCCAACATGAGTCTGGGCGGCGGCGCGGACGAGGCCCTGGACGAGGCCGTGCGGCGGTCCATCGCCTCGGGCGTCACCTTCGCCGTCGCGGCGGGCAACGAGTCCTCCGACGCCGGCCAGGGCTCTCCCGCCCGGGTGACCGAGGCGATCACGGTGGCGTCGAGCACCAAGGACGACGCGCAGTCGGAGTTCTCCAACTTCGGCTCCGTGGTGGACCTGTACGCGCCGGGCTCGGACATCACCTCGGCCTGGAACGACAGTGACACCGGCACCAAGACCATCTCCGGCACCTCCATGGCCACCCCGCACGTGGTGGGGGCGCTGGCCCTCTACCTGGCCGGACAGCCCGGGGCGACCCCGGAGCAGGCCGCGTCCGCGATCACCGGGGCGGCGACCCCGGACGCGGTGACCAACCCGTCGGCGGGCACCGCGAACAAGCTGCTGAAGGTCGCCCCGTAGCGGGACGGCCACCGACAGAACGGACGGACGGAGGGACCGCCACCCCCGGTCCCCGGGCCCTTGGGCCCGGGGACCGGGGGTCCTTCGTGGTCTGGACCAATGAGCGAGGTCCGATATATTCGGGATGTCCCCCCACCGAAAGTGTCTTCGCCATGCCCAGCCCCACCCTGGCCCCTGCCCCGGCCCGCCCGCAGCCGGAGACCGCCCCGACGGCCGCTCCCGTCCCGGCCGCCGCTCCCGCCCCGGCCGCCGCGGCCCCGTCGCTCGCCAACCCCGGCCCGCTCGGCCTGGCCGCCTTCGCGCTGACCACCTTCACGCTCAGCCTGTTCAACTCCGGACTGATCGCGAACGCCGCGCTCAGCGCCGTGGTGCTGCCGCTGGCCCTGTTCTACGGCGGGCTGGCCCAGTTCGCGGCCGGCCTGATGGAGTTCCGCCGCGGCAACACCTTCGCCACCACCGCCTTCGTCTCCTACGGCGCCTTCTGGATGTCCTTCGCCGGATACGTGAAGTTCGTCGTGCCGGGTCTGCCCGCCGACCAGGCGCACATCGCGACCGGCTGGTTCCTGGTGGGCTGGTTCGTGTTCACCGCCTACATGTCGCTGGCCGCGATGAAGCTGGACCTGGCCCACCGGCTGCTGTTCGGCGTGCTCGCGCTGACCTTCCTGTTCCTGGCCCTGGGCGACCTCTCGCAGATCACCGCACTGGGCCGGACCGGCGGCTTCCTCGGCCTGGCCTGCGCCGGAATCGCCTGGTACATCTCCTTCGCGGTCGTCGCCGAGACGACCTGGGGCCGCCGGGTGCTCCCGCTCGGCTGACCCTCGGCGGGCCCGGCACCGGCCGGCCGGAAGGGTTACGGGCGCAGCGCCCGCAGCAGCAGGTCGGCGAGGTGGTCGGCGACCTGCTGCGGGGTGAGCGGGCCGTCCGCCCGGTACCAGGTGGACAGGTGGTGCACCGAGCCGAAGTGGTAGTCCACCACCAGGTCGGCGGGGGTGGCGGTGGAGAACACCCCGGCCCGCTGGCCCTCCTCGATCAGCGCCCGGAACCGCTCGTGGTAGCGCCGCCGCTCGGCCCGGACCTGCTTGAACTTCTCCGGGCTGAGCTGGTGCATCGACCGGAAGAAGATCATCGCGTCGTCGAGGTTCTCGATGGTGGTCACCACCACGTCCGCGGCCGCCGTCCGCAGCCGCTCCTCGACCGGGGCGCCGGATCCGGCCACCGCGTCCAGCCGCTGCTGCTGGAGCCGGAGCATCCGCGCGTACACCTCGTGCAGCAGATCGTCCTTGGACCCGAAGTAGTGGTAGAGCGCGCCCTTGGTGACCCCGGCCGCCTCCACGATCTCCTGGACCGAGGTGCGGTCGTAGCCGCGTTCCGCGAACAGCCGGGTGGCCACCGCGAGCAGTCGCTGCGGCACCGGGGCGTCCTCGCCGGCTCTCACCGGCGAGGCGGTCGCCGTGGTCGGCGTGGTCGGCGTGGTCCTCGCGGCCATGGCCAGTCCCTTCCCTTCGTCCTTCGTCGTACGTGTCGCGTGCTGCGTGGTGCGTCCTGCGCGCTTCGTAGGGATCTCCGGCGGTTTTCAGCCGCGCTCGCGCAGTTTTCCACGCAGGATCTTGCCACTGGTGGTCTTGGGAAGGACAGCCAGGATCTCCACCTGCCGCGGGTACTTGTACGCGGCGAGGCGTTCGGCGCAGTACGCGGACAGCTCGTCCGGCCCTGCGGCGGCCCCGGGGCGCAGGCTGACGTACGCCTTCACGGTCTCCCCGCGGTAGGGGTCCGGGACGCCGACCACGGCGGCCTCGTGGACCGCGGGATGGGTGTAGAGGACGTCCTCGACCTCCCTGGGCCAGACCTTGAATCCGGCCGCGCTGATCATGTCCTTCTTGCGGTCCACCACGTAGAGCCAGCCGTCCGGATCCATGAACCCGACGTCCCCGGTGCGCAGTTCGCCGTCCGGGAAGGCGGTCCGGGTCTCCTCGGGCCGCCGCCAGTAGCCCGGCACCACCTGCGGGCCGCGGACCGCGATCTCCCCGGTCTCGCCGAACGGCAGTTCGCGGCCGCGCTCGTCGAGGATGCGCACCACGGTGTCGGCGCCCGGGACGCCGACCGAGAGGGTGCCGGAGACGGGGTCCACCGGGGCTTCGAGATGGGCGGGCACCGAGGCCACGGCGCCGCTGGACTCGGTCAGGCCGTAGCCGTTGCGCAGCGGGCAGCCGAAGCCGCGGCGGAGCCGTTCGACCAGGGCGGGCGGGAGCGGGGCGCCGCCGGAGGAGACGATCCGGAAGGAGGCGAAGTGGTCCCGGGTGGCGTCCGGATGGGCGGTGAGGGCGAGGAAGGCGGTGGCCGGGCCGATGGTGTAGGCGGGCCGGTGTTCGAGGAAGGCGTCCAGGACCACGCCGGGGTGGAAGCGGTGGGCGAGGAGGAGGGTGCCGGCGTTGGTGAAGCAGGCGGCGAGCTCGCAGACCATGCCGGTGATGTGGAAGAGCGGGGCCAGGGCGAAGTAGCCGGAGCCCTCGGGTATCGGATGGCCGGCGACCTGGCGGGCGGCGTTGTGGATGAGCGCGCCGTGCGGGTTGAGGGCGCCCTTCGGGGTGCCGGTGGTGCCGGAGGTGTAGCTGATCAGGGCGGTGTCGGCGGGACCGGGGGCGGGCACGCCGGCGGGCGCCGGGCGGCCCGAGCGCGCGGCGGCGAGGAGGTCGGCGGCGGGGAGGTCGGCGGCCGGAAGGTCGGCGGCGGGGAGGTCCCCCGTGGGCAGGTCGGTGGGGGCGGACGCGGACCGTGCGGGCTGCGGGCCCGCCGGCGGGAAGACCCGGGGGTCGTCGCGGGTCTGGAGGTCTCGGGCGTCGGCGGTCAGCACGGACCGTACGTCCGTGCCCGCCGCGGCCCCGCGCAGGAACCCGGCCCAGTCCTGGGGCCCGCAGACCAGGGCGACGGCCCCGGAGTCGGTCAGGACGTGCCGGACCTCGCCCGTCTTGTACATCGGGTTGAGCGGGACCACGACCGCCCCGGCCTTCCAGGCGGCCAGGACGGCCAGCACCAGGTGCGGGGTGTTCTGGAGCATCACCGCGACCCGGTCTCCGGGCCGTACGCCCCCGGCGGCCAGACAACCGGCGAGGGAGTCGGAGAGGGCGTCGGTCTCGGCATAGCTCAGCCGGGCGTCGAAGTAGCCGAGCGCGGTGCGGTCGGGGGCCCGGGCGACGGCCGCCCGGAAGGCGTGCAGCACGCTGGGCGGCGGGTCGAGCGGGGCCCGCTGGGCGGCGCTGAGCCGGGCCAGCCAGGGCCGGCCGGCCGGTCCGGCGGACCGGGGGCCCGGCACGGCACGGTGCCCCGGGCGGGCCGTCATCCGGTCTCCCAGGCGCGCTGGAGGCGGTTCATGCCGTTCAGCCAGCGGTCCGGGTCCGTGGCACGGGCCGTGGCGTACCCGGCGACCTCGGGGTGCGGGAGGATCAAGAAGGTGCCCTTCGCCATACCGTCGAACAGGGCCTCGGCGACCGCTTCCGGTTCGATCGCGCCCGGCGCCAGGACCAGCTCGCCGGCCGAGCCGGCGGCGGTCAGCATGTCGGTGCGCACCCCTTGCGGGCAGATGGCGTGGACCCGGACGCCGCGGTGGCGGTAGGTCAGCGAGAGCCACTCCGCGAAGGCGAGCGCACCGTGCTTGGTGACACTGTACGGGGCCGCTCCGATCATGGTCAGGAGCCCTGCGGCGGAGACCGTGGACACGAACCGGCCGCTCCCCCGGTCGAGCCAGTCCGGCAGCAGCAGGCGGGCGGCACGGACGTGCGCCATCACATTGGTCTGCCAGGCGGCCTCCCAGACCGCCTCCTCGGCGAACGCGTCGCCGCCGGAGGCCAGTCCGGCGTTGGCGCAGTAGACGTCCACGGTGCCGCCGAGCGCCTCGCGGGCCCGGTCCACGGTCTCCGCGGCGTCCCCGGGCACCGCGACGGCACGCTCCCCGACGGACCGGGCCACGGCGGCGGCCCGGTCCGGGTCCAGGTCGTTGACCACCACCCGGGCGCCCTCGGCGGCGAACCGGTGGGCGAGGGCGGCGCCGATCCCGCCGCCCGCGCCGGTGACGACGACTCCCTGGTCCTGGTACGCGCCCACGGCATCCACCTCTCGTCTTCCGCTTCCGTCCTGCGCCTTCGTCTCCGCCGTCCCGCGGTCGAAGGGGAACGGCGGCAGACTAACCAGTCGGTATGTCCTGGGGGAAGGGTGCGGCGGCCTAGCGTGGCCGGATGAACCTGTCGCGTCGGGGCTTGCTGGGACTGGTGGGGGCGGCGGGGGCCGCCGGAACGCTCGGGACGGCGGCGGCCGGGACCGCCGCCGGAGCGGAGCGGGTGCGGACCGGCTTCGAACGGCTGGCCGCCGGGGGGTACGCGCAGTTGGCCGGGCGGCGGATCGGGGTGGTCACCAACCCGACCGGGATCACGGCGGACGCCCGCCATCTGGTCGACGTCCTGCACGCGGACCCCCGGGTGGACCTGACCGCCGTGTTCGGGCCGGAGCACGGATTCCGGGGCACCGCCCAGGCGGGCGGCTCCGAGGGACGGAGCACGGACCCGGCGACCGGGCTGCCGGTCCACGACACGTACGGCAAGAGCGGTCAGGAGCTCGCCGAGGTGTTCACCGCCGCCGGGGTGGACACCGTGGTCTTCGACATCCAGGACGTCGGCGCCCGCTTCTACACCTACATCTGGACCCTCTACGACTGCATGCGCGCGGCCGCGCTCGCCGGGAAGCCGGTGGTGGTGCTGGACCGGCCCAATCCGGTGGGCGGACTGCGGGCGGCCGGCCCGGTGCTGGAGCGCCCGTACGCGAGCTTCGTCGGCCGGGAGCCGATCGCGCTGGCGCACGGGATGACGGCCGCCGAGCTGGCGCTGCTGTTCAACGCGGAGTTCCTGGGCGGCCGGGTCCGGCTGGAGACCGTACGGATGTCGGGGTGGCGGCGGGACATGCACTTCGGGGCCACCGGGCTGCCCTGGGTGCCGCCCAGCCCCAACGTGCCGACCCCGGACACCGCCCTGGCCTATGCCGGGACCTGCCTGTTCGAGGGCACCAACCTGTCGGAGGGGCGGGGCACGACCACACCGTTCGAACTGCTCGGGGCCGAGGGGGTGGACCGCCGGTGGGCCGAGGCCGCCGACGCGCTGGGGCTGCCGGGGGTGTGGTTCCGGGAGGCCTGGTTCACCCCGACCTTCTCGAAGTTCGCCGGGAGGACCTGCGGCGGGGTGCGGGTCCTGGTGCACGACCGGACGGCCTTCGACCCGGTGCGGACCGGCATCGGGCTGCTGGTGACCGCGCGCCGGTCCTGGAGCGGGTTCGCCTGGCGCTCCGACCGGTGGATCGACAAGCTGACCGGCTCGGACCGGGTCCGCAGGCTGGTGGACGCGGGCGCCGGGGTGGACGAGATCGCGGCGGACTGGGCGGCCGGGCTGGCCCGGTTCGCCGCCGTGCGGGAGGAGCACCTGCTGTATCCGTGAGCGGCCGCCGCCGGGTCTGCCGCGACTCTGGCCGGACCGGCCCCGCGGCGGGATGCTGGGTGGCGGAGCGGGTGCGGGTGGCGGGAGCGCGGCGGAGGGGGACCTCATGTCGGATGCGGGACTGGGCGCGGGCGCGGAGCCGGGCGCTGTAGCGGATACGGGTGCGGGTGCGGGTCCGAGTGCCTTGGCGGATGTGGGCGGGGGGCCGGGGATCGGGGTCGGGCCCTACGCGGAGCTGGTCTTCGACGCCGAGGGGGACGCGGATCCGGCGGACCGGGCGGCGGTGGCCGGACTGGACGCCACCGATCTGCTGGTGTTCTCGCACGGCTGGAACAGTGAGCGTTCCACCGCCACCCGGCTCTACGGACGGTTCTTCGCCCCCTTCCCCGGGCTGGTCCGGCCCGGGGTGCGGCTCGGGTACGCCGGGGTGCTGTGGCCCTCGATCCGGTTCGCGGACGAGCCGATACCCGACTTCGACCCGCCGGGGCTGGTGCCCGCCGGCTCCCCCGGGCTGGACCCGGCCACCCGGCGGGCGCTGTCCGGGTTCTGGCCCGCCCGCCCGGCCGAACTGAACCGGATCGCCGAACTCCTCGACGCACGGCCGGAGTCGGAGGAGGCGCTCGTCGAACTGGTCTCACTGGTAAGGGCGCTGGTGGCCGACGGTGAGGAGGACCGGCCGCTGCCCGCCCTGTTCGCGGAGCCGGACGGCACCGGGCACCGGGACGGCCCCGGGCCCGGCGACCCCTGCCGGCTGCTGGGCGACGGGCTGGCGGAGGCCGGGCTGGACGGGCCGCCGAGCCTGTGGGGCGGCGCCAGGGAACTGCTGCGGCAGGCCACGTACCACCGGATGAAGAAGCGGGCCGGGGTGGTGGGCGAGCGCGGACTGGGACCGCTGCTCAGGGGGCTCGCCGCGGACCGTCCCGAGCTCCGGATCCATCTGATCGGGCACAGCTTCGGCGCCCGGGTCGTGTCGTTCGCGCTGCGCGCGCTCCCGGCCGACCGGAGCACCGTACGGTCCCTGACGCTGCTCCAAGGGGCCTTCTCCCACTACGCGTTCGCGGACCGACTGCCGCACGACGACGGCCGGGGCGGAGCCCTGGCCGGGCTCCAGCGGCGGGTGGCCGGGCCGGTGGTGTCCTGCTACTCGCGACATGACGCGGCCCTGCGGGTGTTCTATCCGCTGGCCTCCCGGATGGCGGGTGATTCGGCCGGATTCGCGGGGTTCGACGCCCGGTGGGGCGCGATGGGCCACGATGGGGTCCAGGCCGTCCCCGGCAGCATGCGCCTCACCCTCGACGAGGCGCTGCGCGGCGGGCTGCCGGGTACCGGTTGCGCCAGTGTGGACGCGGCGGCGGTGGTCCGGCGGGGCGGCCCTCCGTCGGGGGCGCACAGCGACATCTGCCATCCGGAACTGGCCCGACTGGTGGTGGCGGCGGGGCGGCTGGGGCGCTGACTTCCGGCCAAACACCACCCTCGCGCCCCGTCCGCCCCCGCATGCGCCCACGTCCGGCCGGGCATGTTGGCCCCATGACGGACACGCGAGGAACGAGAGCGGACGTGGTGGGGGTGAGATGTGATGGCGGGTTTCCGGAGTCTGGCGGTGCAGGTGCGTGACGCGCGGAACGACCGGGCGCTGCGGCGGCATTCGCTGCGTCGTTGCCTGGAGAGATTCGCGCCGTACGGACACCGGGCGACCTGGTGGCACTTGTGCGACCGGCACGGCATCGCCCCGGAGGACCGTGCGGCCGACCCACAGCGGCTGGTGGCGGCATTGGAGGAACTGGAGGAGGCCAGGGCGGTCTGGCTGGAGTACGAACGGCACTTCGCGGAACGGCGGCGCCGGGAGAAGCACCACGGGGTGCGCCGGCCGGACCGGGCCTGGGGCGGGGAGGCCGTGGTGCGCTGCGCCGACCCGGGGGTGCGGCCGGACGGCCCGCTCGGCGAGGTGCTGCGCCGGCTGGTGCGGGCACTGGAGTCGGAGCCGGGCACGGGCTGCCCGGTCTGCGGGGAGCGGGAGTTGCGCTGGGGGGCGTGGGCCGGGCCGGTGTGCGCCGGCTGCGGGATCGTCGTGCCGCGGGCGGCGCTGGCGGACTCGGCGTGATGATCCAGGCCTCGCTGAACGGGGTACGGACGGCGGCGGACGGTGCGGCGGTGCCGATGTCCCCGGCGGCGCTGGTGGAGGCCGCGGTGGCGGCGGTGGCGGCCGGGGCCGACGAGCTGCTGGTGCACCCCCGGACCCCGTGCGGACGGGAGAGCCTCTCCCCGCGGGTGGTCGGGCCGCTGCTCGGGGAGCTCCGGGCGGCCCTGGCGCCGACCCCGGTGCCGGTGGTGGTGGCCGTCTGCGCGGCGGCACCCGGGGGGAAGGAACCGGCGTCCCGGATCCGGGCCTGGGAGGCCCTGCCGGACCGGGCCCTGCTGGACCCGGCGCTGCCCGGCGCCGCCGCGGCGGCGGCCGCGCTCGCGGCGCGGGGGGTGGCGGTGGACATGGTCCTGCGTCCGGGCGGTGACACCGCCGGGGCCGGGCTGGAGCGGGCCTGGGCCGCGCCGGCCGGGGTGGACCGGTGGTGCGTGGAACTGGCCGCCGCCGACCCGGAGGTGCTGGACGGCCTGCGGCTGCCGGCCGGCACCGACCGGCTGCTGTACGGGCGGGAGTCCGCCGCCTGGCCGGTGCTCCGACTGGCGGCGGCCCGCCGCTGGGGCATCCGGATCGGCATCGGCGACGTACTCCACCTGCCGGACGGCAGCCCGGCCCCGTCCAGCGCTCAACTGATCCGGGGGGCGCGGGCGGTACGGGCGGCGGCCGCGGTCACAGACGGGAGCCGGTGAGGCGCTCGCCGAAGGCGTCGTCCGGGTTGGAGAGCACACAGCTCTCCAGCGAGAGACAGCCGCAGCCGATGCAGTCGGTGAGATGGTCGCGGAGCCGGCTCAGCCGCTTGATCCGCTCGTCGAGCTCCGAGCGCCAGGTCGCGGAGAGCCTGGCCCAGTCCTCGCGGTTCGGGGTGCGCTCCTCGGGGAGCTGGGCGAGTGCCTCGCGGATGGTGACGAGCGGGATTCCGACCCGCTGGGCGGCCCGGACGAACGCCACCCGGCGGAGCGCGTCACGCGTGTAGCGGCGCTGGTTGCCCGAGGTGCGCCGGCTGCTGATCAGCCCCTTGGCCTCGTAGAAGTGGAGCGCCGACACGGCCGCTCCGCTGCGCGCGGACAGCTGTCCGACGGTGAGTTCATGGACGTTCTCGGGAATCTGCGGCACTCGGCCGAGCCTAGTCGGCGGCGGGCGGGGTCGGCGGGTCGGGAGTCCGTTGATCCCTTGCTCCGTTGCTCCGTTGCTCCGTTGACATAGCCATGGTGCGCAACCATGCTGACCGTGCCGGGCGCGAGCTGAGCAAGCGCTTGTTCTGATCTGCCGATGGAGAGTTGGAGAGGAAGACGCATGGCCGAGCCGAGGATCTTCACGTCCGCCGAGGAACTGCGCGCCGGGACGGGCGAGCCGCTCGGTCCCAGTGACTGGCTGGAGGTCGACCAGAAGCGCATCGACCTGTTCGCCGACGCCACCGGGGACCACCAGTGGATCCACGTGGACCCCGAGCGCGCCGCCGCCGGCCCCTTCGGCACGACCATCGCCCACGGCTACCTCACGCTCGCGCTCCTGCCCAGCCTGGTACCGCGGATCATGCGGGTGGAGGGCATGCGGATGGGCATCAACTACGGCGTGAACAAGGTCCGTTTCCCGGCACCGGTGCCGGTGGGCTCACGGCTCCGGGCGACCGCGGTGATCACGGAGGTCACGGCGGCGGGCGACGGGGTGCAGGTCGCGGCGACGGTCACGGTGGAGCGGGAGGGCTCCCCCAAGCCGGTCTGCGTGGCCGAGACGGTGTCCCGCTACTACTTCTGAGGCGCGGACGGCCGGGCGGAGGGCCCGGCCCCGGGGCGGGCCGCGCCCACCATCCGCAGGACCAGGTCGGCGTAGAGCGCGCCGACCTCCTCGGGGGTGCGGTTGCCCGTGGCACTGAACCAGCGGGCCACGTCGATGCAGAGCGAGAGCACGGCCAGGGTGGTGCCGGGCAGGTCGGGGACGTCGAACTCGCCCGCCGCCACGCCGTCGGCGAGGATCCGGCGGACCGCGGCATCGCTCCGGCGGCGCAGCGCCACGATCTCGGCGCGGTGCTCCGGCCCGAGGGCGTCGAGCTCGTACTGGACCACCCGCGCGGTGGTGTGGTGCGCGGCGTGCCAGCCGACGAAGGACCGGACCGCGGCATCGAGCCGCTCGGCGGCGCTCCCGGGGCCCTCGGCCGCGACCCGGAGGATCTCCAGGGCCTTGTCGTGACCGATCCGGCTGATCCGGTGGAGCAGCTCTTCCTTGGTCTTGTAGTGGATGTAGAGGGCGGCCGGACTCATCCCGGCCCGCTGCGCGATGTCCCGGGTGGTGGTGGCGTGGTAACCGCGCTCCGCGAAGGCTTCCACGGCCGCGATCAGCAGCCGCCGGGCCGCGTCGGGAGCGACCTCCGACCACGGCACGTACCCGGCACTCCCGCCACCGGCCTCCGCCACGCTGTCCATCCCTGCTCTCACCCCTCCGCCACCTGTCGAAGCCCCCACATTACCGGAGAATGAGCAAGCGCTTAGTCCCGCAGGCGCGGGCCGGCGGGCGCGGGCCGACGGGCGCGGGCGCCGCGGGCCGAGTGGGCGGGCGGCCCGCTCAGCTATGACTTCGGGGGCTTCGGGTGGTACGGGTCGTAGTCCGTCATGATCTTCTCCATCCGGGCCTGGTCCACCCGGCTGACGATCTGCGAGGCCTCCTGCCGGTCCCGGATCACCTTGGCCAGGGTGAAGGCCGAGGTGGTCAGGTAGAGGACGGCGATGCCGAGGAAGGCGCGCACCCAGGCGTCCGCCTCCAGGTTGTAGATCCCCAGGGTCACCGCGCCCAGCGCGATGCCGAAGGAGGCGACGGCCTGGCCGTAGTACGCCCCCGTGTTCTGCTGCTTGACCGGTGTCTCGTTCATGGGTCCAGCATCGGCCCGACCCCGGCCGGGCCCCATCCGTACTCCTACTCAATTCCACGCCCCGCCCGTACTCAGCACCTCCGCCCCACACCCGGGACGCCGACGCTCAGAACGCCGAAACCCCGGTGAGGGAGCGGCCGATGAGCAGCTTCTGGATCTGGCTGGTGCCCTCGTACAGGGTCATCACCCGGGCGTCGCGGAGCAGTTTGCCGACCGGGTACTCGTCGATGTAGCCGTAACCCCCGTGCACCTGGAGGGCGTTGGAGGCGGCCCGGACGGCGGCCTCGGAGGCGAAGAGTTTGGCGGTGGCCGACTCGGTGGCGAAGGGCCGGCCGCGGTCGATCAGGTCGGCGACCCGCCAGGTCAGCATCCGGGCGGCGTCCACGTCGACGGAGATGTCGGCGATCAGCTCCTGCACCAGCTGGTGGTGGGCGATGGGCCTGCCGAACTGTTCGCGCTCGGCGGCGTATCCGACGGCCGCCTCCAGGGCCGCCCGGGCGATGCCCACACAGCCGGCGGCCACCGACATCCGCCCCTTGGCGAGGGCGGACATGGCCACCGAGAACCCCTTTCCCTCGGGGCCGAGCAGGGCACCGTCGGGCACCCGCACCCCCTCCAGGACCAGTTCGGCGGTGGCCTGCCCGCGCAGCCCCAGCTTGCCGCGGATCTCGCGCCGGGTCAGGCCGGGCGCGTCGGCGGGGACCAGGAAGGCGGAGATCCCGCGGTGCGGGGGCTCCCCCGGGAGGGCGGGCGCGGTGCGGGCGAACAGCAGCACCACATCGGCCCAGGTGCCGTTGGTGATGAACATCTTGGTGCCGTCGATGGCCCATCCGTCCCCGGTGCGGACGGCGCGGGTGGTCAGGCTGCCGGCGTCGGAGCCGGTGCCGGGCTCGGTCAGCCCGAAGCAGCCGAGGGCCTCGCCGGAGCAGAGCCGGGGCAGCCAGGCGCGCTTCTGCGCCTCGCTCCCCCAGCCGGCGATGGTCTTGGCGACCAGGCCGAGGGAGACGGAGACGATGCCGCGCACCGAGGAGTCCCCGCGGCCGAGCTCCTCGGTGACCAGCACGTAGGAGAGGTGGTCGCCGCCGGAGCCGCCGTACTCCTCGGGGACGGTGAGCCCGAGGAACCCGAGGCCGCCGAGCTTCTTCACGATGGCCCGGTCGACGGCCTCGGCCCGGTCCCAGTCGGCGGCGTACGGGGTGACCTCGCGGTCGGTGAACGCCCGGGCGAGGTCCCGTACGGCCTCCTGCTCCTCGCTCAGCTCCAGGTTCACGGCCACCCCTCGCCCTCGCACAGCGCATTAATTAGCAGCGGTAGTTTATTGCGGCACGGCCTACTATGAGCCGCATGGCCAGACCGCGCAAGCCCCTCCTCAGCCGGGACCGCATCGTGTCGACGGCGGGCGCCCTGGTGGACTCGGAGGGGCTCGAAGCGGTCTCGACCCGCCGACTGGCCGCCGCCCTCGGGGTCAGCGGCCCCTCCCTCTACAACCACTTCCGCACCAAGGACGAGATCCTGGACGCGGTGGCGGACGCCGTGAGCGCGCGGGTCGACCTGTCGATGTTCGACCCGGCCGATCCCCGCGACTGGCGCACCGCGCTGGAGGACTGGGCCCTCTCCTACCGGGCGGCCCTGTCCGACCATCCGAACATCGTGCCGGTACTGGCCCGCGGTCCGGGCCGCCGCCCGGCCGGACTGCGGGTGGCCGACGCGGTGTTCGGCGGCATGACGGCGGCCGGCTGGCCGCCCGCCCACGCGACCCGGATCGGCGCCCTGATGCGCTACTTCGTCCTCGGCTCGGCCATGGCCTCGTTCGCCCGCGGCTTCGTGGACGACGAGGCCGCCTACGACCCGTCCGACTACCCCCACCTCGGCCAGGCCCACCTCCTGGCCGACCGCCAACGCGAAGTGGACGAGGGCGCCTTCACCACGGGCCTGACCGCCCTACTGGACGGCCTCACCCTCCAGTACGCCACCCTCCCCACCCCGCCCTAGCCCCCCGGCCGGGCAGCCGAAACCGGGCAGGGGCGCAGGGGCGGGCACGGGCCCGGACCCGGGCACGGAGTTCCGGCGGGTTAGAAGACGACCAGGGAGCGGCCGCCCTTGCCGGCGAGCATCGTGTCGAAGGCGGCGGGGATGCCGTCCAGGGCGATGCGGTCGGTGACCAGGGAGCCGAGGTCCAGGCGGCCGGCCAGCGCGTGTTCGGCGATCACCGGCAGGTCCCGGGCGGGGTCGCTGTTGCCGTACACGCAGCCGGTGAGGGTGCGGGCGTAGTGGAAGATCTCCAGGGCGTGGAAGGTGACCTGCTGGTCCTTGCCCCCGATGCCGACCACGGTGGTGCGGCCGCCGCGCCGGGTGGAGTCCCAGGCGGTACGGATGGATTCGGCCCGGCCCGCGCATTCGATGGCCACGTCCGCCCCGTGACCGGCGGTCAGTGCACGGATCTCCTTGGCGGTGGTGGCGGAGGCCAGGACGAAGTGGGTGGCGCCGGCGGCCAGGGCCAGTTCCTCCTTGGCCGGGGAGACGTCCACCGCGATCACCGGTCCGGCCTCGGCGATCCGGGCGGCCTGGAGGGTGGCCAGGCCCACCCCGCCGACCCCGAACACCGCCACCGACTCCCCCGCCCGGACCCGGGCGCTGTGGTGCACGGCGCCCCAGCCGGTGAGGACGGCGCAGCCGAGCAGGGCGGCCTCGGTGAGCGGGATGCCGGCCGGGGCGGGCAGCACGCAGTTCGCCGCGACGACCGTCTCCTCGGCGAAGGCGGCCACGTTGAGGCCGGGGTGCAGTTCGGTGCCCCGGGCGTCGTGGGCGTGGACCCGGCCGACCCCGGCCAGGGCCTGGGCGCAGAGCCACACCTCGCCGATGGCGCAGTGGTGGCAGGCTCCGCAGGAGGGGGCCCAGTTGAGGACCACTCCGTCGCCGGGGGCGACATGGGTGACTCCCTCGCCGACGGCGAGGACGGTGCCGGCGCCCTCATGGCCGAGGACGGCAGGCACCGGCACCCTCATGGTGCCGTTGGCGAGGGAGAGGTCGGAGTGGCATACCCCGGCGGCGGCGAGCTTGACCCGGACCTGCCCGGGACCGGGTTCGGGAAGCAGGATCTCCCGGATGTCCAGGGGGGCTCCGACGGCGGGCAGGATGGCGGCGCGGACCATGGTGGTGTTCTCTCCGTGGGCGGGGCGGTCGTCGGAACTTCGGATCGGACCCACGGATCGGGACTGCGGGTCCGCACCGCGGGTCAGAACTGCAGGGACTTGGTCTGGAGGTACTCGGTGAGGCCGTGCGGGCCGAGTTCGCGGCCGACCCCGGACTGCTTGAAGCCGCCGAACGGGGCGATCGGGTTGAACCGGCCGCCGTTGATGTCCACCTGGCCGGTGTCCATGCGCCGGGCGAAGGCGACCGCGGTCTCGTCGTCGGCCGCCCAGACCGCGCCGCCGAGGCCGTAGACGGTGCCGTTGGCGATGCGGAGGGCGTCCTCCTCGTCCTCGTACGGGAGGATCGACAGCACGGGGCCGAAGATCTCCTCCTGGGCGATGGTCATCTCGGGGGTGACATCGGCGAAGACGGTGGGCGCGACGAAGTAGCCCAGCTCGTGCGGCGCCTCGGGGCCGCCGGCGACCAGGCGGGCGCCTTCCTCGACGCCCTTCTCGATGTAGCCGCGAACCCGGTCCCGCTGCTTGGCGTTGACCACCGGGCCGATCCGGGTGCCGGAGTCGGCCGGATCGCCGACGGGGTAGTGGGCGACGGCCCCGGCGGCGAGCGCGACGGCTTCCTCGTACTGGTCGCGGTGGACCAGCATTCGGGTGAGCGCGTTGCAGCTCTGGCCGGAGTTGTTCATGACATGGCCGACACCGGTGGCAACGGCCTTGGCCAGGTCCGCCCCGGGCAGGATGACATTGGCCGATTTCCCACCCAGTTCGAGGGCCACCCGCTTGATGGCGGCCCCGGCCGCGGCACCGACCAGCCGGCCCACGGCGGTGGAGCCGGTGAAGGAGACGAGGTCCACCTCGGGGTGGGCGGCCAGCGCCTGACCGGCGACCGGCCCGGTGCCGGTCACCAGGTTGAAGACACCGGCCGGCAGGCCGGCCTCGTCCACGGCCTCGGCGAAGAGCTGCGCGGTCAGCGGGGTGTCCTCGGCGGGCTTGAGGACGACCGTGCAGCCCGCCGCGAGAGCGGGTGCCACCTTGGCAACGATCTGGTGCAGCGGGTAGTTCCAGGGGGTGATGGCCCCCACCACGCCGACGGGTTCCAGCAGCACGGTGGAGCTGCCGATCCGCTCCTCGAAGGAGTGCCCGGCGGCCAGTTCGGCGTACGAGGAGGACACCGCGATCGGCGCCCCGACGTGCACCATCTCGGAGAAACCGCGCGGGGAGCCGAGTTCGGCGGTGATGATCTCGGCGAACTCCCCCTTGCGGGCGATCAGTACGTCCCGGAGGGCGGCGATCCGGGCCGCCCGCTCGGCGGGCGGGGTGGCAGCCCAGCCGGGGAAGGCCGTACGGGCCGCCCGTACGGCGGTGTCCACGTCCTCGGCGGTGCCGGCCGGGACCGAGCCGAGCACCTGTTCGTCGGCCGGGTTGAGGACCTCGATCCGGTCCGTGCCGGACGCGGGCCGCCATTCCCCGCCGATGTACATGCCGTCGTGGGCCTTCATCGCATTTCCTCCCGAGCGCCAGCGCCGTGAACCTCCTGACACCCTACAAACTAGCGCCGGTAGTTTTCGGTCCGCCAGGGTCAGATGATGCCGAAAAGCATCCCTGCCGCCAGGACCACGAGGGAGGTGAGGGCCGCCCACTTGACGGTGAAGCGGGTGTGGTCGCCGAACTCCACCTTGGCCATGCCGACGAGCACGTACACGGCGGGCACCAGCGGGCTGGACATGTGCAGGGCCTGGCCGACCAGGGAGGCCCGGGCGATCTCCAGCGGGGAGACCCCGTGCGCGGCTCCGGCCTCGGCCAGGACGGGGAGGACACCGAAGTAGAAGCCGTCGTTGGACATGAAGTAGGTGAGCGGCAGGCTGAGCAGACCGGTGACCAGGGCCATGTGCGGGCCCATGCCCTCCGGGACGGCGCCGACCAGCCAGTCGGCCATGTCCTTGACCATGCCGGTGCCGGTGAGGACCCCGGTGAAGACGGCGGCCGCGAAGACCATCCCGGCCACGTTGAGGACGTTCTCGGCGTGGGCCGCGATCCGGGCCTTCTGGTCGGCCATGTCGGGGAAGTTGACGGTGAGGGCCAGGGCGGCGCCGAGCAGGAACAGCACCGGGATCGGCAGCAGCTCCATGATCATGGCGGTGAGCAGGGCGATGGTGAGGCCGGCGTTGAACCAGTACAGCCGGGGGCGCAGGGTCGCCCGGTGCGGGTCCAGGCCCTGGAACCCGTCGTCCGCGGTCCCGTCGTCCGCGGTCCCGTCGTCCGCGGTCCCGTCGTCCGCGGTCCCGTCGTCCGCGGCGCCGTCCGCTGCGGCCTTGTCCTCCTCGGCTCCGCCGTCCGTGCCGCCCCCGGTGGGCGCGGTGCCCGGGCGGCCGGCGGGGGTGGTGGGGCGAGTGGCGGTGGTGGTACCGGGCTCGGCGGGGCCGCCGACGGCGGCCATCGACTCCGCCTCCTGCCGGACCCGCTCCTCCACGGGCAGCGCCAGCAGCCCGACCCGGCGGCGTTCGCGCACGCCCAGTACGTAGGCGAGGAGGAAGACGAAGAGCAGACCGGCGGCCAGGGCCGGGATCATCGGGACGAAGATGTCGGCGGCGTCCAGTTTGAGCGCGGTGGCGGCGCGGGCCGTGGGCCCGCCCCAGGGCAGGGTGTTCATCACGCCGTTGGCGGTGGCCGCCACACCGGTCATCACCACCAGGCTCAGCCCGAGCCGCTTGTACAGCGGGTACATCGCCGAGACGGTGATCATGAAGGTGGTGGAGCCGTCGCCGTCGAGCGAGACGATCGCGGCCAGCACGGCGGTGCCCACCACGACCCGCATCGGGTCCGCCTTGCAGAACCGGAGGATGCCCCGGACGATCGGATCGAACAGCCCGACGTCGATCATGACGCCGAAGTAGACGATGGCGAACATCAGCATGGCGGCGGTCGGCGCGAGTTTGCCGACCCCCTCGATGACGTAGTCACCGAGCTGCGCGCCCTGCCCGGCGAAGACGCAGAACAGAGCCGGCACGATGACGAGTGCCGCGATGGGCGACAGTTTTTTCATCATGATCAGGACGAGGAACGTCGCGATCATCGCGAATCCGAGGATGGTCAGCATGGAGGGAACGTAGGTGTCCCGCGCAGCCGCCAACAAGGGGTGCGACCGTGAGCAATACGAGCAAAACCCCAGGTCAGGGCAGGGGCGTCAGCTGCACGGGGAAGCCGTTGAGCACGGCGGTCCCGGACAGCGGATCCAGTCGGCTGCCGTCGAGCAGCTGGTTCACGTTCACCCCCGGGTCGGTGGACGCCGCGGACATGCGGGTGCCGGGCCGGTCGTGGCCCCAGCCGTGCGGAAGGCTGACCACGCCGGTGCGCACGCTGTCGGTGACCTCCACCGGGACGTCGAGCGAGCCGCCCTCGGCGGTGATCCTGGCCGGCTTCCCGTCGGTCAGGCCCAGCCGGGCGGCGTCCTGCGGATGCACCTGGAGGGTGCAGCGGTTGGAACCTCCGGTGAGGGCCGGGACGTTGTGCATCCAGCTGTTGTTCGACCGCAGGTGCCGGCGGCCGACCAGCACCAGGGACTCGGGGCGTACCGTCAGCGCCTCGTGCAGCCTGGGGAGTTCGGCCGCGATCGGCTCCGGCAGCAGCTCGACCCGGCCGCTGCGGGTCCGGAGCACGCCCGGGAGCCGCGGCTGCAGCGGCCCCAGATCGACGCCGTGCGGCCGGTCGAGCAGCCGCCGCAGGGAGAGCCCGCCCCCTGCGGCGGCACTCGACGCCGCGCCGTCCCCGGGCGGGCTCGGGGCCGTACCGGCGCTGTCCCCCGGTTGGGTCGGGGCGGTGCCGAACCTGTCTCCGTAGGGGCCGAGTCGGAGCATCAGGTCCAGTCGGCGCTCCGGTCCAGTGTCGCCCGTGAGGCGGGCGGCGAGCCGGGCCGGGTCGGCCCCGTGCAGCGGGGAGCCCGGGTCCGCCACGGCCCGGGCCAGGCCGTCGCCGATCACCGCCTCGTCGACGGCCTCCGGGCCGGCGGTGCCGTGCAGGCCGGAGACGGCGAGGATCAGGCGCGCCTGGATCTCGCACTCGTCCATCAGTCCGGCTTCCAGGGGCACGGCGGCCGGGCTGTACCGCGCCTGGTTGCGTACGGCGAGCGCGTTGAAGGCGAAGTCGAAGTGCGGGCTCTGGGCGGGCGGGGGCGGCGGCAGCACCACATGGGCGTGCCGGGAGGTCTCGTTGAGATACGGGTCCACCGAGACCATGAACTCCAGCCCGGCCAGCGCCGCGTCGAGGCGCCGGCCGTCGGGTGCGGACAGGACCGGGTTGGCGGCGATCGCGATGAGCGCCCGGATGCGGCCGGGCCCCGGGGTCTCGATCTCCTCGGCGAGCGCGGCGGTGGGGAGCTCGCCCTTGGCCTCGGGGTGACCGGACACCCGGCTGGACCAGCGGCCGAGCGTGAACCCCTTCCCCGGCCCGGCCGCCCGGGGCACGGCGGTGGCGGAGAGCGGGAACAGGGCTCCGCCGGGCCGGTCGAGGTTGCCGGTGAGGATGTTGAGCACGTCGACCAGCCAGCTGGCGAGGGTGCCGTGCTCGACCGTGCAGCTGCCGATCCGGCCGTAGACGGCGGCCGAGCGGGCGGCGGCCAGGTCGCGGGCCAGCCGGCGGATCTCCGGGGCGGGCAGATCGCAGGCGGGTGCGACCTCCTCGGGGGTGAAACGGGCCAGGGCGTCGGCGAGTTCCCCGAGGTTCCCCTCGATGTGATCGGCCGCCGGGCCGGGGTCGGCGAGCTTCTCCTCCAACAGGGTGTGCGCGAGCGCGGCCAGCAGCAGGGCGTCGCTGCCGGGCCGCGGCGCGAGGTGGCGGTCGGCCAGCCGGGCGGTGCGGGTGCGCCTCGGGTCGACGACCACCAGGGTGCCGCCCCGGGCCCGTAGCGCCTTGAGGCGGCCCGGGAAGTCGGGGGCGGTGCACAGGCTGCCGTTGGACTCCACCGGGTTGGCGCCGAGCAGCAGCAGGAACTCGGTGCGGTCGAGGTCCGGCACCGGGATGGCCAGGGGGTCGCCGAAGAGGAGTCCGCTGGAGACGTGCTTGGGCATCTGGTCGAGGGTGCTGGCGGTGAACAGGTTTCGCGTGCCCAGGGCCTTGAGCAGCAGGGGCGGATAGAGGGCGCCGGCGACGGTGTGGACGTTGGGGTTGCCGAGGACCAGGCCGACGGACCCGGCGCCGTGTTCGGCGATCAGGGCGGGTACGGCCGCGGCGATGGCCTCGTACGCCTCTTCCCAGGAGGCCGCGCGCAGCCGTCCGTCACGCCGTACCAGGGGGGTCCGCAGCCGGTCGGGGTCCTGGTCGAGCGCGCCGAAGGCCGCGCCCTTGGGGCAGATGAAACCTCGGCTGAACACGTCTTCGCGGTCGCCACGGGCACCGGTGACCCTGGCGCCCTCGATGGTGAGGGTGAGTCCGCAGGTGGCCTCGCAGAACGGGCATACGCGGAGGGCGGTGCGGGAGGTGCTGGGCATGGGCGGGCCCTCCTGGACGGCAGGCGGCGGCACACGGCACGGACGCGCCGAGCATACCGACCGGTAGGCACGGCGGGGAGGGGTGTGCGGGCACGGGGTTCGCGGCAGGTCCGAGGCGTGGCCGGGATGCGTCCGGGACGCGGGCGATCCCGTCCGGGGCACGCCCGAGCCCGTCCGACCGGGGCACGCCCGAAGGTGGTGAGGGCGGGGGCCGTCAGTCCAGGACGCGGGCGAGATAGGCGTGCATCATCGCGCGGGTCTCGTCGATGATGTCCGCGTCACCGGCCGGGTCGGACCGGAAGGCGAGCCGGATCAACGCGTCGGTGGCCTCGACGGCGATCAGTACGGCACGCCGCAGGGGCACGTCCGGGGTGCGGCCGAGGTGCCCGCAGAGGAGTTCGGTGAGCCGTGCCGCCACCAGGTGGTTGGGATCGCCGGCCGAATCCCCGGTCGGCGGCGCGGGCACCCCGAAGTCGACCAGGACGAAACCGGGGACGCTCCGCTTCATCGCCAGGTACTCGTCGAGCACCGCGTCCACCACGGGCCGCCAGTGGGTGGCCGGGAGATCGGCGAGCCGGTCGGCGATGCCCTGGGCGTAGCGGTCGAGATTGCGGTGCGCGAGCGCGTCGGCCATGGCCCGCTTGTTGCCGAAGAACCGGTACACCGAGCCGATCGGGACACCGGCGCGTACGGCCACGGCACGGGTGCTGAGGTTCTCGTAGCCCGTCTCGTCGAGCATTTCGGCGCAGGCGTCGAGGATCCGGGCGAGCCGGTCGGCGCTGCGCTGCTGGATCGGGGCACGGCGGAGGGCGGGCGCGGGGTGGGGAGCCGGCGCGGGACCCGGGGTGGGATCGGCGGCGGGGGTGGGATCGGGGGTGGAGGTGGGAGAGGGGGCTGGGGCGGGGTGGGCTGAGGGCACGGGATCCATCATGCCGCCCCTCCGGTTCGATCAGTTCAGCAGGAGACCTATTCCACCGACGGTGTAGACGATCATCAGCCCGAGCAGGGGAAGTTGTCCGGCCACGGCCCGGGCCGGCGGGAAGAGCCGCACCGAGCGGTCGTGGGCGGCGATGACACCGAGGACGTGGCCGGTGACCACGGCGGTGACCTGGAGGGCCGCCAGAGCCCCGGGGCCCAGTGGTGGAGCGGGTTCGGGGGCGTTGTCAGTGCCGAGTGCGATGCTCACTGTGCGTGACCCTTCGGTCACCAGGAGGGAGAAGTAATGGGCGACGAGATAGCCGAGGGCGATCGGCAGCAGTGAGTGCGCGAAGGCGGTCAGCGGTCCCGGGAGCGGGCCGGAGACCAGGCGGGTGGCCGCCGCGCAGAGGCAGTAGAGGGCGCCGACGAGGGCGATGGCGCCGAGGAGTCCGAGCGTGGCCGTGGGGGTGCGGCCGAGGGGGGAGGTCTGGACGGTATCGATCCAGGCGGGGCTGTCGGAGAAGCCGTCATAGGCGGTGGAGCCGAGCAGGACACAGACGGTGGCGACGAGTCCGGGCTGCTCGGGCGTCGCGTCGAGTCCGTTGAAGGGGTTGCGGAGGACGAGACGGCCGTCGTTGCGGCGGCCGAGGGGGGAGAGCCGGGAAAGGAGCGTGGAGTACACCTCGAAGGCGTCCGCGTGGGCGAACCAGCGCTCGCCGTAGCGGGCGGCGAGCAGCAGCTGGACGGTGGCGTAACAGAGCAGGGCGATGAGGAGGGTGGTGGTCGATGCGGGGTCCGGCGAGACGAGTTCGAGCCAGGTGAAGCCGAAGAGTGCGAGCGCGGCGGGGCGGATGCCGAGGGCGGCGGGCAGCGGGCGGGCGGCGGCGCCTGGGGCGCGGCACTCGGGGTTCGGGACGGGGCGCTCGGGGCCCGCTGGTCGGGCCGGGGCGGCGACCTGGGCCGGGCCTGGGGTGGCGGGGTCCAGGGCCGGGTCGGCGTTGGTGGCGGATTGGTGGTGGCGCCCTTGGCGGAGGGCTCGATGGAGGTGGGTGATCAGCCTGTGGAGGGCGCGCAACGGGTTCAGGAGGCGCCAGACGGGGCCCAGGAGGAGGGAGGCGGGGACCAGCCCGACCCAGAGGAGGACGTAGACGGCACCGGGCGCCGGGTTCCGCTCCGGGTCGTTCGGACCGAGAAGGAGGTGCAGCAGGACGAAGAGTGCGGCGGCCAGCCCCAGCGCCCGGAATGCGGTCCGGGTGGCGGGGGCGTCGGCGAACGCCTGCAGGGAAGCGGGCAGCGGACGGCCCGAAAGGTCGCCGCGGAAACGGGAGGTGGACCAGAGCAGGCCCAGGGCGAGGAAGGAGACGAAGAGCGCGGTGAAGGCTCCGGCGAACGCGTAGTAGGGAGAGATGGGCAGGTCGTGGGTGGAGCCCACGCCATGGGCCAGCACGGCCGGGATGCGGTCCCGGGTCATCGGACCAGGAGTTGGGTGAGGACCAGACCCGACTCGTGGGTTTCGACCTCGAAGAGGCCGGTGCGGTCGACGGTCAGGACGAGGACGGCCTCACGGCCGGGCGGCAGGGGCAGTTCCTCGTCGTAGCCGTGGACGTGCAGGGTGTCGGCGCGGTCGCTGGTGACGCGCAGGGCCACCCGCTGGCCGCGCTTGAGCGCGGTGCGGCCGGGGGCCGGGCTGACCTTGCCGTCGTGGACGGAGACGGTGACGGTCCGGTCGGCCTCCGGCGCCGATGGCGCGGGCGGAGCCTGTGGCGTCTGCGGGGATGCCGTGGGCCGGGGCGCGGCGCCCGGGGTGCCTGGCGTGCCCGGGGTGGCCTGGGTGCTTGGGGCGCTCGGGCTGTCGTGGGTGTGGCCGCCGGTGGGGGTGCCGGTGGTCGCGTCGACCTTCGCCGTGGCCTCGACGGGTTTCCCGGCGACGGCCCAGGCCGTGTGGTCGTCCGCGTAGAGGCGGACGGTGAGGGTGTGCGTGCCCGGTGGCACCTGCGAGGCCGGCAGGTGGAACCAGGGCCCGTACAGCCGCGCCACCTTGCGGCCGTCCACCTCCAGGTGGGCGTGGCCCGCGCCCGGGAGGGCCGCGCCGCCGGTGCTGTCCGGGGTGAACCGGAAGTTCCGCACAGCGAGTTGGAGGTTCCAGCCGTCCTCGGTGTCGGGGCGGACGGCGAGGCCGACCGAGGGGGCTCCGGTGGCCGGGACCTGCCGGAAGCGGTGGCCGGCGGCGTCCTTGGCGTCCAGCAGGGTGCCGGTGCCGCCGGAGGCCTGCTCATGGGTGGTGCCGGGCTTGTGGTGGGTGGTGGGCCGTCCCCCGCAGCCAGCCATGGCTCCGCCGGCGAGCAGCAGGCCGACGGCGAGCAGCACCCCGGCCCGGCGCCTCAGCCCGGGCCCGGTGCGGGGCCTGAGCTCGGTGCGGGGCCGGGGCTCGGCCGCCGGGCTGGGCGGGGCGGCGGGCCCTGCTCCGTGCCGTCCCGCGTGGCCCTTGGGGGGCGAACCCTCGGATCCGGTGCGGGGCGGGTCCGCCGGCCCGGCACTGGGCGAGCCAGCGGGTCCGGTGCGGGGCAGGCCCCCAGACCCGGTGCAGGACGGGTCCGCCGGCCCGGCGCTGGGCGAGCCAGCGGGTCCGGTGCAGGGCGGGCTCGCGGGCCTGGTGCGAGGCGGGCTCGCGGGGCCTGCGGCCAGTTGCGTACGGGTCGGCACGCCGGGAGGCGCGCCACTGCCTCGCCCTGTCACGCCGCACCCCCTGCGGGGCCCTGCGGCCCGGAGGGGCCCGGGTCGGCCTTCGGGGCGGCCTGGTGGGCCTCCGGCGTAGCCGGGGACTGGGCTGCGGTGCGCCCCGGGCCGTCTGTGGCCGCGTCGATCGCGGGGCCCGGGGCATCGCCGGGGCCCGGCTCGGCCTTCGGGGCGGCCGGGTGGGCCGGCGCAGCCGGGGGCTGGGTTTGGGCGCGCCCTGGGCCGTCCGTGACCGCCCCGCTCGCGGGGACCTGCGGCCCGGCTGGGTCGGAGGTGGTCGCCTCGGGGTGCACGGTGGGCTTGGTTGCCGTGAGGGTTCGGGTTTGGGATTGGGGGTGGGGGTGGGGTTGGCGGGGGGTCGGGGTGGTTTCGGGGGACTGGGGTTGGGTGGGGACGGTGAGGGGGGCGGGGGGTGGGGTGGGGCGGGCGGCGGCTATGACTGACCAGAGGATCCAGATCAGGGCGGCCAGGCCGCGGAGCCAGGCTGGGCCCAGGGGGGTCCAGGGGATCATCATCACGGCCTTGTCGAAGGCGTCGAGGAGGGTCAGGGCGCCCAGGAGGAGGGTGAGGCGGGCGAGCCAGGGGCGGTCGGGGCGCAGGACCAGGCCGGCGGCGGTCCATGCCAGG
This sequence comes from Streptomyces sp. NPDC033845, assembly GCF_055576225.1. Taxonomy (NCBI): domain Bacteria; kingdom Bacillati; phylum Actinomycetota; class Actinomycetes; order Kitasatosporales; family Streptomycetaceae; genus Streptomyces; species Streptomyces sp. NPDC033845. The sequence continues at coordinate 226,017 of NZ_JBVIRI010000010.1, forward strand.
CCGAGCAGCAGCAGGGCGAGGGCCGGGACGGAGGTGCCGGTGAGGGGCATGGTGGAGCCCGCCACGTCCAGGACCAGCCCGGCCAGGCCGAGCAGGGCGGCGGCCGTGCCGAGGGGGGTGCCGCGGAGGCGGCGCCACCACAGGGTGCCGCCGACCAGCAGCAGGACCGCGGCCACCGCCGCGGCCAGCTGGGTCTCGACCCGTTCCAGGCCGCGGGCGCCGTACCAGTCGCAGCCGGCCGGCAGCCGCCGGGCCTGGACGTTGTAGTCGGCGCAGACCAGCAGTTGGACGAGCTTCACCGGTTCGCCGACCAGTCGGGCCGACCCTCCCGACAGGTCGCCGCGGTCCGTCCCGCACTCCGGCAGGGTTCCGGGGGTGGAGCCGTCCGGGCCGTCCTGCCAGCAGTTGCCCTTGCCCTGGCCGTCCCACCATACGTCCATGCCGTTCGGGCGGGAGTTGCCGGCCTTGTCCTTGCCGAGCACGTTGTCGGCGTACCGGTTGTGGTGCGAGGTGTCGGCCTGCTTGGACCAGGCGGACTCGCCCCGGATGAAGGCGGGTACGGCGCTGAGGAAGAACCCGGCGCGCCGGTGTCCGTACACCCAGTTCTGTTCGTAGATGTTCCAGTTGCCGCCCGCGGTGATGATGCCGGTGCCGGGGGGCATGGAGATCTGCGGGCAGACGACGCCCTGCTCGTAGCCCCGGTCGATGGGGGGCTTGGCGCAGGTGCCGTCGGCCACGTGGCGGTAGTAGTCCTGGTTGTTGTCGTGGATCAGGTTCCGTTCGAACTTGGCGTGGTTCTGCGGGAGTCCGGGGTGGCCGGGGAAGGCGCTGTCCATGGAGGCGCCGCCCATGTTGTGGTCGAACTCGTTGTCGTGGACCCAGACGGAGTCCCCGGCGGTGCCCGAGTAGCCGACCATGTTGTGGTGGCTGCGGCAGCCGGTGATCTCGATGGAGTAGCGGGGCACCTCGTAGCCGCGGCCCTCGTTGATGTTCGAGGCGCTGCCGGGGTAGATGCCGGAGTCCCCGTTGCCGTAGGACTCGCAGTTCTTGTAGAGGCCGTGGTCGCTGGCGAAGGTGAGGAAGCCGTACTCGTCGTTCCAGCGGGTGAGCACGTCGTCGATGACGAAGCCGTCGCCGGCCAGTACGTAGAGGGAGTTGAAGGTGGTGCGCTGGGCGGTGAAGTTGCGGAAGTAGATGCCGTTGGACTTGTCGGCGCGGATGCCGTTCAGCTTCTGGTACTTCGCGTCGATGATCACGTCCAGCCGGGAGGCTCCGGTGCCCTCGATCTGGAGGTTCGTCTTGCCGAGGATGGCGACGAGGTTCTGGTTGTGCCGGCACCGCACCTGCTGCTCGTAGCTGAGGATCTGGTAGCCCAGGGAGGAGTCGGGGGCCTTCAGCCGGGCGCACTCCCCCGCCGGTTGGGGCAGTGAGGGCTCCTCCTCGTAGAGGCCGGGCAGGATCGCGATGTTCATGCCGGGCCGGTCGACCTGGTCCACGGCCTGCTGGAGGTGGCGGTAGCCGTTCCGCTCGCAGCGGGCGAAGAGGTCGAGGTTGCGCTGCCGCAGCTCCGGCGGGAAGGCGGCGATCCGCTTCTCGAACGCGGGCCGGTCGGTCTTGCAGACGATCAGGTCGGGCTCGGCCGCGCGGTACTCCGGTACGGATCCGGAGCCGTCGGGGAAGGTGACGGGGCGCTCTTCGTGTGCCCGGGCCGCCGGGGCGGCGGCGAGCAGGGCCAGGAAGGCGAGGAGGGCGGCGAGGAGCGCCGCCGGCACGGCAGGGAACCTGCGGGACCACGACATGCGCGAGAGAGTAGAGCAATGTTCAGCTTTTGGGATCCCCTCCCGCACCGGGAGTTCCAACAGGGCGGGGCGCCGGGCCGGGAGCCCCGTGCGGGCCGGGGATTCCGCGGCCCGGCCGGGCGGGGCCGTGGCGCGATCGGCATCGGTGGGATTTCACCGTTGACTCGGGCGGGGCAGGAATCCTACTGTCGACCATAGGATTCCTTCGACGGAGCGGGAGCGGGCGCATGGTGGGCACTGGCGGAAGCAGCGGCAGCGGCAGCGGCGGCGAACAGGCCGGGAAGACGGCGGCGGGGCTCGGCTACCTCACCGGTTTCGGCAACGAACACAGCTCGGAGGCCGTCCCCGGGGCCCTGCCCGTCGGCCGGAACTCACCCCAGCGGTCCCCGCTCGGCCTCTACGCCGAGCAGCTCAGCGGCAGCGCCTTCACCGAGCCGCGCGCGCACAACCGCCGGTCCTGGCTCTACCGGATCCGCCCCTCGGCCGCCCATCCGCCGTTCACCCGTGTCGACAACGGCGGGCTGCGCACCGCGCCCTTCACCGAGACCGTCCCGGACCCCAACCGGCTCCGCTGGAACCCGCTGCCCGACCCCGCGCCCGGCACCGACTTCCTCGACGGCCTGTGGACCCTCGGCGGGAACGGCGACGCCGCCCAGCGCACCGGTATGGCCATCCACCTCTACGCCGCCGACTCCCCCATGACCGACCGGGTGTTCAGCAGCTCCGACGGCGAGCTGCTGATCGTCCCCGAGCGGGGCGGGCTGCTGCTGCACACCGAGTTCGGGCTGCTGTCCGCCGGGCCGGGCGAGATCGCCCTCATCCCGCGCGGCGTCCGCTTCCGCGTCGAGCTCCTCGACACCGGGGCGGACGCCCCGGCCCGCGGTTACGTCTGCGAGAACTACGGCCAGCCCTTCCAGCTGCCCGACCTCGGGCCGATCGGCGCCAACGGCCTCGCGGCGGCCCGTGACTTCCGGGCGCCGGTGGCCGCGTACGAGGACGTGGAGCGGCCCACAGAGGTGGTCAACAAGTTCTGCGGCAACCTCTGGTCCGCGACCTACGACCACTCCCCGCTGGACGTGGTGGCCTGGCACGGCAACCACACCCCGTACGTCTACGACCTGCACCGCTTCAACGTCATCGGCACCATCAGCTACGACCACCCGGACCCGTCGATCTTCACGGTGCTGACCTCCCCCTCCGACACCCCGGGCCTGGCGGGCGTGGACTTCGTGGTCTTCGCCCCGCGCTGGCTGGTCGGCGAGGACACCTTCCGCCCGCCGTACTTCCACCGGAACGTGATGAGCGAGTACATGGGCCTGATCGAGGGGGCGTACGACGCCAAGGCCGAGGGGTTCGTGCCCGGCGGCGGCTCGCTGCACAACATGATGTCCGCGCACGGACCGGACCGGGAGACCTTCGACCGGGCCAGCGCGGCCGAGCTCAAGCCGCAGAAGATCGACGACGGCCTGGCCTTCATGTTCGAGACCCGCTGGCCGATCACCGCGACCGCCCAGGCGGCCGGCGCCGACCACCTCCAGCGCGCATACGACACCGTCTGGCAGGGTCTGGAACGCCACTTCCCGGCCTAGGATGCCCAGCAGGCCGCCCCACCCCGTACGGAGACCCGCGTGACCGCCTTCGCCCCCGACTCGCTGGTACTGAACCGGAAGCTTCCGCTCTGGTACCAGGTGTCGCAGTCACTGCGCGCGTCGATACTCGGCCGCACCCCCGACTCCTCGCTGCGCCTGCCCACCGAGGAGCAGCTGGCCGAGCACTACGGGGTGAGCGTGCTCACCATGCGGCAGGCCCTCAAGGAACTGGAGCAGGAGGGTCTGATCAGCCGGCACCGGCGGCGCGGCACCTTCATCGAGCCGGGGGCGCAGCGCGGGGCGCCGGTGCGGCTGCTGGGCTCGGTGGACGCGATCGTGGCCCAGCAGTCGGGTGAGCGGACCACCGTGCTGGGGCAGGAGCGGGGGCCGGTGCCCGGGGAGCTGTCCGAGTACTTCCCGGGGGCCTCCGAGCTCGTCACCTACCGGCGGCTGCGCCGCGACGGGACCACCGGGGAGCCCACCAACTGGGCGGAGAACGCGCTGCCGCCGGAGCTGGCGGCCTCGGTGGAGGCGGCGGACCTGGAGCGCTGGCCGATGACCAAGGTGCTGCGGGACGTGGTGGGGGTGCGGATCAGCCGGATCACCGACACGGTGGAGGCGCGGCTGGCCGATCCGGCCACCGCCGAGCTGCTGGAGGTGCCGCTGCTCAGCCCGATCCTGCACTACACGGGCGTCACCTACGACGAGGACGGCCGGGTGGTGGACGTGGCCCGGATCCGCTACCGGGGCGACCGGTTCTCGTTCACGGTGACGGTGGACGCGCACTGAGCGTGACCGGGCACGCGGCCTGCGGCGAGGGCGGTGGCGGGCCCGCCGCCGGACGCCTCCGCCACCCCTCCTGCCGGTTCCTAGTCGTCCTCGGCGCCGCGTTCGCCCTCCGCCTGGGAGGGGGTGGTGCGCGTGGTCTGCGGGTGGGCGCGCTGCTTCTGCTGCGCCGCGTCCATGTCCTCGTCCAGGCGTTCGCCTTCCGCCTGGGACGGGGTCGAGTATTCGTCGTACTGGCTCATGGCCGCCTCCTCGGGCCGGGACATGTGCGTACGGAAGGTGCGTAACCCGAGCGTAACCCTTTGACCCGACCCCGCTCGCCCTACCATCTGCGGGGTGAGCGAAGACGCGCTTCTGCTGGACGATCTGATGCCGTGGTCGGTGCCCCCGCTGCGGCTGGGCCGGGGCTGGCCGGCCGCCCCGGATCCGGGCACCCTGCGGGCCCGGTGGGCGGCGCTGACCGGGGCGGCGGGGGCCGACCGGGAGCGGCTGTTCCGGCCCAGCCGGGCCCGTACCCCCGACGCGGGGGCGGCGGCGCTGCCCGGGCAGCGGGCCGGGACGGGGCGGTTCGCCCGGGACCCCGGGGAGTGTCCGGAGCCGGTGCGGGTGCTGACCGGGCCGTTCCACGAGGAGTGGCTGCTGCCGGACCAGCGGCTGATCGACGCGGCCCGGCCCGAGCTGTGGCGGGTCCGGGGCGGCCGGCAGCTGTTCCTGCTGGAGGACCTGGTCACGGCGGAGCTGCCGGCCGGGCGGCTGCCGGGCCGGGTGCGGCCGCTGCACCGGCGTCCGGGCGGCTCGGAGCCCAATCTGGCGCCGGGTCTGACGGAGTTCCTGGGCGGGCGGTACGGGACCGGGGTCGGCCCGGAGGACGTGCTGTGCTGGGTCCTGGCGGCCGGGCGGCCGGGCCCCCGGGGGTACGAGGTGCCGCTGCCGGCCGGAGCCGGGCGCTGGCGGGCCGGGCTGGAGCTGGGCCGCCGGATCCTGGCCGTCCAGCTGCGCGGGGCACGGGGCGGGGAGCCGCCGCGGCTGCCGGGCGGGCGCCGGCCGTATGTGCGGGCGGCGCTGCCGGCCCGTCCGGCGGGCCCGGAGTACGACCCGGAGAGCGAGACCCTGTGCCTGGGGAGCGGGCAGATCGCGCCGGTGCCGGCCGGGGCCTGGGAGTACGAGGTGCGCGGGGCCCGGGTGCTGGAGGGCTGGTTCGCGGCCCGGACCGCCTACCGGGAGGCGGACGGTCTGGAGGCCCTGGGGCCGGCGCAGTGGCCCCAGGAGTGGACCTCGGAGCTGCTGGCCCTGCTGACCACCCTCGCCCTGCTGGCCGAACTGGCGCCGGAGCGGGCCGCGTTCGCCGCCGGGGCCGGGCCGGTGCTGCCGGCCGGGGAGCTGCGGGCGGCCGGGGTGCTGCCGCCGCCGGCCCGGTCCCGGCGGCCCGCCTCGGTGCTGGACCACCAGGAGGAGGGGCCGGGCGGCCAGTTCGCCCTGCTCTAGACCGTCTCTTTCGGATCTTGCCGGATCCTGCCGGATCCTGCCGGGCCGGGGTGCCCCGGCCCGTGACAGGAGGGGGTGCGAGGAGGTAGGCACGGGGGATGGACACCGAACCGCTCCCGCTGGCCGGGATCACCGTCGTCGCCGTCGAACAGGCCGTGTCGGCCCCCTTCGCCACTCGGCAGCTCGCCGACCTGGGCGCCCGGGTGATCAAGGTGGAGCGGCCCGACGGCGGGGATTTCGCCCGCCACTACGACACCGCCGCACAGGGTCTGGCCTCGCATTTCGTCTGGGCCAACCGGGGCAAGGAGTCGGTGGCGCTGGATCTGAAGGAGCCGCGCGGCCGGGAGGCGCTGGAGCGGCTGATCGCCGGGGCGGACGTGTTCGTGCAGAACCTGGCGCAGGGTGCGGCGGCCCGGCTGGGCCTGGACGCGGCGACGCTGTGCGCCCGGTACGGGCGGCTGGTCGCGGTGGACGTCTCCGGGTACGGCCCGGAGGGCCCGTACGCGCACAAGCGGGCCTACGACATGCTGGTGCAGTGCGAGGCGGGACTCGTGTCGGTGACCGGGACCCCCGGACGATCCGTCAAGTCCGGTGTCCCGGCCGCCGATATCGCCGCCGCGATGTACGCCTTCTCGGGCGTGCTGGCGGCGCTGCTGCGGCGCGGGGTGACCGGCCGCGGCGGACCGGTGGAGGTGTCCATGCTGGACTCGCTCGCCGAGTGGATGGGGCATCCGCTGCACCACACCATGCACGGCGGGCAGCAGCCGCCGCGGACCGGTCTGGCGCACGCGGTGATCGTGCCGTACGACGCCTATCCGACGGCGGACGGCGGTCAGGTGCTGCTGTCCGTGCAGAACGACCGGGAGTGGCGACGGCTCGCGGAACAGGTTCTGGAGCGGCCGGAGTTGGCGGACGATCCGGAGTACGCGACCAATGCGGCGCGGACCGCGCGCCGGGAGAAGACCGACGCGGTGGTGGCCGGGGCGCTGGCCGGTCTCGGCACGGCGGAGGCCGTCGGGCGGCTGGAGGCGGCCGGGATCGCCTGCGCCCGGCTGAACTCGGTGGCCGAGCTGGCCGCGCACCCGCAGCTGGCGGCCCGGGACCGCTGGCGGGAGGTGGACTCCCCGGCCGGGCCGCTGCGGGCCCTGCTGCCGCCGATCGTCCTGCCGGGTGGCGCGGCACCGCGGATGGGCGCGGTGCCGGCGCTCGGCGAACACACCGACGCCGTGCTGCGCGCCCTGGGGATGACGGACGCGCAGGTCACGGCGCTGCGCCGGGACGGTGTGATCGCCTGAGGCCGGGACGGGGCGTGTCGGGGACGGGGTTCCGGGACGGTGTCCGGGAACGGTGGGTTACGACCGGCGGCTGCCGAAGAGCGTGCGCCGCAGCCGGCGCAGCGGGGCGAAGAGGGCGACGCGCGCGCTCCGGCTCCGCTGGCGGTGCGTGTGGTCGCGCGAGGTGAGCTCGCGCATCAGCAGGGTCGCCTCCGCCGCGTCACCCGGCGGGACGGCGGGGCCGCCCAGCACGGAAAGGTGACGGTCGAGGCGCTTGCTGGTCGCGCCACTGCCGCAGGTGATGGCAGGCACGCGTGGCGGCCTGCTCCGCATTGCTATCTGTTCCATGTCTCTCCCCACCCGTACGAGGGCACCCGGCCCGGGCAGGGTAACCCTATCGTCCCCGCGTCGTGGTCGGGTATCCCGGTCGTGTGAATTACCCCTGTGCGCACGGGGAGTTGACGGTTACTCAGCGGAGTCGGCCGTCACTCTCCGCACAAACCGGCCGCTTTGGAGAGTTTTCGCACGGGCGGCGCCACATCGCACGAACTCGGATAACGTGGAGTGATCGCCCCGTTACGGGCGACTGCGGTGGTCTGCCGATGCGGTGAGGGGGCCCGGATGAGCGGGAGCCCGGATGAGCGGGGTGGCCGGATGAGCGGGGTGGACAGGGCGACGGCCGGCGGACGCCTCGTCGCGGGACGGTACCGGCTCCTGGACCCGCTCGGCGAAGGCCGGGCCGGGGTGGTCTGGCGGGCCCGGGACGAGGTCCTGGGCCGTGAGGTCGCCGTGAAGGAGGTCTGTGCCCCGCCCGGGCTGGCCCCGGCCGCGGCCCGCGACCTCTACGCGCGCGCCGAGCGGGAGGCGGGGGCCGCGGCCCGGATATCGCACCGCGGGGTGGTCCGGGTGCACGACGTGGCCAGCGCGGACGACCGCCCCTGGATCGTGATGGAGCTGATCCGCGGGCTGTCCCTGGCCGAGGTGCTGGCGGCGGACGGACCGCTGCCGCCGCAGCGGGTGGCCCACCTCGGGGAGCAACTGCTGGCCGCGCTGCGCGCCGGGCACGAGGCGGGGGTGCCGCACCGGGACGTGCAGCCGGGCAATGTGCTGATCTCCAACGACGGCCGGATCATGCTCTCCGACTTCGGCCTGACGGCCGGGCCGAACGGCGCGGGCGACACGGGCGGCGAACGGGGTGCGGGCGGCGAACGGGGTGCGGGCGGTGCCGAGCCGCGGTTCCCGGCGCCCGAGGGGCAGTCGGATCCCGGGGCGGACCTGTGGTCGCTGGGCGCCCTGCTCTACACCGCGGTGGAGGGACATGCCCCGCCGCCCCTGTCGGACGGCTCCCCCGGCATCCCCGCGCCGGGGGGCGCGGGCCATCTGGCCCCCGTACTGGAGGGTCTGCTGCGCCGTGATCCGGCGGCCCGGCTGCCGGTGGCGGAGGCCGCACGGATGCTGCGGGTGATCGGCGCGGGCGGCAGCGTACGGGCCGCCGGCGGTCCCGAGTCGGGCCCGGACGCCGGACCCGGCCCGGGAGCGGGCGGGGATCCGGCGCCGGGCGGCGGCGGTCACGCACCGGCTCCGGCGCCGACCGGGGGGTCGGCGCCGCGCCGGGCCGGCCTGGTGCTGCTGGCCGGAGTGCTGGTGCTGCTGGCCGCGCTGGTGACACTGGTCTGGCTGCTGGCCGGCTGACGCCCCCGGGCCGGACGCGGCGCGCGGAGGCGGTCGGGCGGTGCCCGGCCAGGCGGGGTTCGGGCGGATAGTGTTCAGTCGGATGGTGCTCGGTCAGGCGGTGCTCGGTCAGGCCGCGTTCGGTCAGGCCGCATTGGTGAAGGCGGGCAGGTAGCCGCCGGACTGTCCGGCGGCGGTCGGGTGGTACGACTCGCCGATGTTGGTCCAGTTGAGGCTGTGCAGCCAGGCGCTGCTGGAGCAGATCTCGTGTCCGGTGAAGGTGCCGGTGACCGAGGCGTAGGCGAAGCCGTGGTCGGCGGCCCGCTTGGCGAGGGCGGCGTTCAGATGGTCGGCCGCGCCGTTGATGGCGGCCCGCTCCCCCTCGGAGAGCCCGGCCAGACAGCTGCCGTTGAGCTTGTAGAACCGGGGGTAGCCGATGACGACCACCCGGGCGGACGGGGACTTGCTCCGGATGGTGCTGTAGACCTGGTTGAGCTGGCCCGGGAGGGTGTTGTCCACATAGGCCTTGGCCTGGTTGACGCGGCTGACGCAGGAGGACTCGGACTGCAGCACACAGGTGGTCATGACGTCGGAGAACCCGGCGTCGTTGCCGCCGACGGTGATGCTGACCAGGTCGGTCCCGCTGTTCAGCGGTCCCATCTGGTTGGCGAGCACATCACCCGTACGGGCGCCCGAGCAGGCGGTGAAGGAGAAGGTCTGCGGGGAGTGCGCGGCGGCCCAGAGCGCGGGGTAGGCGCGGCTGGTGCGTTTGCAGTTCCCGCTGCCGCTGTCGTAGTTCCCGGCGCCGAGGCCGGAGGAGTACGAGTCGCCGAGGGCGACGTAGCCGAAGTCCGCCTGGGGTGCGGCGGCGGCCGATCCGGCGCCGAACAGGGCGGCGCCGGCTGCCAGTAGCAGCGCGGAGGTCAGCGAGGCGAAGCGCGACAGTCTCATGGGTGCGGCTCCTCGTGGGGGAGGGTGACTGACAACTCGTCAGTACGTCTTCTCCGTGGTACCGGTAGCGGGGCACTTCTGGAAGTGTCCATGCCAAGAATCTTCGGGGTGGGGATGGCGGGGGTGATCCGGGCTGAACCTTCACTGCCAACGCCGTTTGAAGAGGGAAGTCACCCACTCGATCCGGCGAACGAACCCCTGAAACACGGGTGCGCGCGGGCATCGCGTGCCGGATCATGGACGCCATGTCAGTCACCCCGGACGACCCCCAGCACGCCCTGCCGATCCGGCTCAACGTGGACGACAGCGATTCACCCTCCGATGTCGTCGACGCCCTGTTCCTGGGCCGGTTCGCCTCCGGCGAGCAGCCCTACTCGCACAGCGTCACCATCGAGCGGGTCAGGCCCGGGGCCACCCTGCTGCCCCCCGCCGCGACCGTGCTGCGCGCGGCCCGCGACACCGACCGCAGCGCCACCCTCGCCCAGGGCGAGGGCTGGACCATGCTCGTGTCGCGCTGGAGCCGGGGCGCCGACGTCACCGTCACCGCCGTCACCGACGAACTCGCCGAACGGGTCCTGGACCAGGCCACGGACGGGGCCCAGGACGAGCCGGAGCCGCAGCCGGAGAACGTCACCATGGGCTTCTGGTACGTCTCCCCGCGCCGCGGCCCCTACCGGACCACACGTCAGATCGCGGCCGGCACCTGGGCGGAGGTCCGCTCCAACTACACGGCTCCGGTCGCCGGGGCGATGGACCGGCTGATGAAGGTCACCCCGGACGACATCGCGGGCCGGCTGCTGCTGCTCCACGGCCCGCCGGGCACCGGGAAGACCTCGGCGCTGCGCACCCTGGCCCGGTCCTGGCGCGAATGGTGCCAGGTGGACTGCGTGCTGGACCCGGAGCGGCTGTTCAACGACGTCGGCTATCTCATGGACATCGCGATCGGCGAGGACGAGGGCACCGCCAAGGGGCGCTGGCGGCTGCTGCTCCTGGAGGACTGCGACGAGCTGATCCGCGGTGAGGCCCGGCACACGGCGGGTCAGGCGCTGTCCCGGCTGCTCAACCTGACGGACGGTCTGCTGGGACAGGGCCGCAACGTCCTCGTCGGGGTCACCACCAACGAGGACCTGGAACGGCTGCACCCGGCGGTGGTCCGGCCCGGACGCTGTCTGGCCCGGATCGAGGTGGGCAAGCTGACCCACACCGAGGCCGTGGAATGGCTCGGCACCGACGAGGGGGTGTCCCGGGAGGGCGCCACCCTGGCCGAGCTGTTCGCCCTGCGGCGCGGCACCGGTCCGGCCGCCGTCCTCCCGCCCCAGCCGCACGGCCCGGCGGCCGGCCTGTACCTCTAGGCGGTGCGGTCGGAGCCCCGGCTACGAGGCGTAGCGGGCGCGTACGGCGGCCACGGCGGCGGCGAGGGCCTCGTCCTCGGTCAGCCCGAGCCGCCGGGCCCGTTCCGCGTAGCCCTGCGCCGCGAGCGCCGCCTCGCGCGCCGCCGAGTCGCCGGCCGCGGCGACGAAGGTGCCGTGCCGGCCGCGGGTCTCGATCACCCCGTCCGACTCCAGTGCCCGGTAGGCCTTGGCCACCGTGTTCGCCGCCAGGCCGAGTTCCTCGGCCAGCCCGCGGACGGTCGGCAGTTTGAAACCGGTCGGCAGGGTGCCCGCCCGGGCCCGGTCGGCGATCTGCGCGCGCAACTGCTCGTACGGGGCCGCCGCGTCGGCCGCCTTCGAAAGGGTGAGCTTCAGGTTCGTCGAGGTCACACGGCAGATTGTGCTCCATCCCCGGAAAAATCGGAGGCGCTCGCCCCTCTTCCCGCCTAGCGTCCGGGATATGTCCGTACAGATCCGAGACCTCCGCCGTGATGACCCCGCCGATCTGGAGGCCGTCGTCCGGGTCCGCCGGGCCGCCCTGCCGTTCATGATCTCGACCCCCGAGCTGCTCGGCCACGAGCTGGCCGCCGCCACCCCCGACCGTCACCAGCGGGTCCTCGTCGCCGAGACCGGGGCGGGCGAGGTCATCGGCACCGCCCAGGTGGGGGTGGCCGTCGACAGCCCCGAGCCGGGCCGCTGCTTCGCCAACCCGTACGTGCACCCCGGCCACCGGGGAACCGGTGCCGGCTCCGCCCTGCTGCGGGCCGCCGAGGCCCATCTGGCGTCGGTGGGCGGCAGGGAGGTGTTCGCCTGGGTCCTGGACGAGCCCCCGCACCGCGCCTTCGCCGAACACCACGGCTACCGCGCCGGCCGGTCCGCGCACTTCCTCCGGCTGGACCTGACCACCGCCGCCCTGCCGCCGCTCCCCGCCGTACCGGCCGGGGTGGAACTCCTCCCCGCCTCCGCCTTCGCCGCCGACCCGCACCCGCTGTTCCTCGCCGACGCGGAGACCACCGCCGACGAACCCAGCGACGTGCAGACCGAGTTCGACGACTACGAGGACTGGCTGGGGCACACCTGGAACAACCCCTCACTCGACAAGGAGCTGACCGTTGTCGCTTTGGTGGAGGGTGATGTGGCCGCCTTCACCGCCGTCCGGACCGACGGGGCCACCCGCTACGCCTCGGCCATGACCGGCACCCGCCGCGCCCACCGCGGCCGCGGTCTGGCCGGACTGGTGAAGACCGTCTCCCTGCACCGGGCCCGGGCGGCCGGCTGCACCGAGGCCTTCACCGGCAACGACCGCGGCAACCTGCCGATGCTCGCCGTCAACCGCAGGCTCGGATACGAGGTCTGCGCCGCCGAAGTCCGCTACGCCAAGACCCTGGGAGCCCGGGCATGACCACCACCACCGTGGAGATCGCGCTGGTGAAGGCCGGCCGCACCAAGATCCGCTACCCGGCCGAGCGGCTCTCCGACGACGGGGTCCGGCTCGCCGTGCGCGCCCCCTGGGCCGCCCCCGGGGTCCGCGACTTCGGATTCGTACGGTTCGAGCCCGGCGACGTGTTCGTCGAGCACTACTGGCGGGACCGGTGGTACGCGGTCAAGGAGGTGCGGGCCGGGGACGGGGTCCTCAAGGGCTGGTACTGCGACATCACCCGGCCCGCGGTGGTCGGGACGGCCGACGGGGCCACCGAGGTGCTGGTCGAGGACCTCGACCTGGACCTGTGGGTCTCCGCCGACGGCACCGAGGTGCTCCGGCTGGACGAGGACGAGTTCGCGGAGAGCGGTCTCGCCGGCCGGGACCCGGAAGCGGCCCGGCAGGCCCTCGCCGCCCTCGACGAGCTGGAACGCACCGCGAGGGCGGGCGCCCTCCCGGCCCTCCTCGCCCTCCCCGACTGACGCCCCCCGGCGCGGCATGCGCGCGTACGGCCCGGGCCGGGCTCCCGCGTACAGTCCGGCCTCCCGCGTACGGCCCTGGCCCGCGTGCGGCCCGGGCCGATGGCTCAGCGCCGGGTGCCGTACCTGGTCATGACCACGCCGCCGGGAAAGGTCCGGGTCTCCAGCAGCTCCAGGCCCACCCGGCCGTCCAGCGCGGCGAAGAACGGCGTGCCGCCGCCCACCAGCACCGGATGGGTGACGACCGTGTACTCGTCGACCAGTCCGGCCCGCATCGCCGCCCCGGCGAGCGCCGCACCGCCCACCCGCATCGGCCCGCCCTCCCCCGCCCTCAGCCGGGCGATCTCCGCGACCGCGTCCCCGGTGACCAGCCGGGCGTTCCAGTCGACCCCGTCGAGGGTCGAGGAGAACACCGCCTTCGGCGTGTCCCGCCAGTTCCGCGCGAACTCCGCCTGCGCCGGGGTGGCGTCCGGCCGCCGGTCGCCGGTCGGCCAGTGCGAGCTCATGGTCTCCCACAGCCCGCGGCCGTAGAGGAACAGGCTGACCGCCCGCTCCTCGTCGAGCCACCACTGGAACAGCTCCTCGCTCGGCACGCCCCAGCCGATGTCGCCGCCGGGGTCGGAGACATAGCCGTCCAGGGACAGGTTCATGCCGTAGAGCAGTCGGCGCACGGGCTGCGTCCTTCCGTCGGTCGGGCTCGGAATTCTAGGCGCCGCGCACCCCGAGGCGGCCCGGTCCACGCCTACCTGAGCTGCTGCTTACTGCCGCCTTAAGCGGACCCTAAGGATCGGCCGGGAGGGGCCGGAGCGGGCCGGAGGCGGGGGCGCAGTGGCTAGCTTGGCGGAGCCGGGAAGGGCGGGGCGGTGTCGTGCGGCGCCGTGCGGAACCCGCCGGACGGCCACCAGAACCGCGCAGCCGAAGGAGACCCACCCATGCCCGCTCGCCGAACGGCCCACCGCGTCGCCGCCCTCGGATTCGCCCCGCTCGCCGTGGCCGCGTTCGCCGTCACGCCCGCCGCGGCGCACGGCTCGATGACGGATCCGGTGAGCCGGGTCGCGGCCTGCTACGCGGAGGGGCCGGAGTCCCCACGGTCGGCGGCCTGCAAGGCTGCGGTCGCCGCGAGCGGGGCGCAGGCGTTCTACGACTGGAACGCGGTGAACATCGCCAACGCGGCCGGGAACCACAAGGCGCTGATCCCGGACGGCAAGCTGTGCTCGGCCGGCAACGACAAGTACCGGGGCCTCGATCTGGCGCGCGGCGACTGGCCGGCCAGCCCGATGACGGCCGGTAAGCACGTGTTCCGGTACAAGGGGACGGCTCCGCACCGGGGTTCGTTCGCGCTGTACGTGACGAAGGACGGGTACGACCCCTCCCGTCCGCTGAAGTGGTCCGATCTGGAGTCCAAGCCGTTCGCGACGGTCACCGACCCGGGGATGAGCGGCGGGGACTACGTGTTCACCGGGACCGTGCCCCGGAAGTCCGGGCGGCACCTGATCTACAGCGTCTGGCAGCGCTCCGACAGCCCGGAGGCGTTCTACACCTGCTCGGACGTGGTGTTCGGGAAGGACACCGGCCAGCCGGGCAAGCCCGGCACTCCCACGGCGAAGCCGACTCCGAGGCCGACCGGGAAGCCGACGGCGGTCCCGACCTCGCGGCCGTCCGCCCGGCCGTCCGGGGCGCCTTCGACGGCCCCGTCCGCGCCGCGTGCCGAGGTGCCGTCCGGGGTGCCGTCCGAGGTGCCGTCGGCGCCGACCGACGAGCAGATCGCGAAGGGCCGCGGCAAGTCCACCGTGGAGCACAACGGGCACGGGGACAACGACGCGAGGACCAACGGCGGTTCCGCCTCCCCCGTCCCGGTGGCGGACACCAGTCTGGCCGAGACCGGGGGGAGCGGCACCTCCTCGCTGATCGCCGTCACCGGTGCCGGGGTCCTGGCGGTCGGTGCGGCCGTGCTGTTCGGGGTGGCCCGCAGGCGTACCACCGGGGGCCGGCACGGCCGCTGACCCCCGGCGGGCCGATCACCCGCGGATCACCCCCGGATCATCTGCGGATCGCCCGCGGACCATGTGCGGCTCAGTCGAAGACCGAGGCGCAGGTGGTCCGTTCGGCGTTCGCCGGGTCGAGGGCGTTGAGCGCCTCGTGCCAGGCGATCCGGTCGACCAGTCCGATGGCCACGTGCTCGGAGAGGTCGACCGGGCAGAGGTCCTGGAGGACCACGTTGCGCACGTTCGGTCCGTTCAGGAACTGGGTGCGGTACGGGGTGACCACCTGGTCGTACTGGGTGGCGATGACCGTGTAGGCGACTCCGGGAACGGTGTCGCCGCCCGCGTTCAGCTTGGTCATGAAGGGGGAGCCGGCGATCTGGTCGGCGAGCCCCGGGGTGGCGGAGCTGATCAGGTCCTCTGCCCCGGGGAAGTAGGGCAGCAGTTTGGTGAGCCCCAGCAGGGTGGTCCCGTGGTTGCTGGGGGCCAGTCCGACGAGCGCGTTGACCTTGGCCGCGCCGCCCAGGAACTTCAGGTAGTAGCGCGGCATCATGCCGCCCTGGGAGTGCCCGATCAGGTCGGCTTCGGGGGCGCCGGTCGCGGCGAGGACCCGGTCCACGAACACGCCGAGCTGGGCGGCGGACTTGTCGATGGCGCCCAGGCCGTAGAAGAACGGCACGCCGGGCAGTTGGCCGTAGTCGAGGGAGTAGACGCAGTATCCGCGGTTGACGAGGTACGGGGCGAGGCCGAGCCAGTTGTCGACGGCGTTGCCGAAGGTCCCGTGGACCAGGACCACCGGGCGCGGATGGGCGGCGGAGGGTTTGCAGGACCAGTTGTTCCAGCCGCTGCTCGCCGCGGTGGCGGCCGCTGCGGCGGTGGGGGCCGTGGGGGCGGCGGTGGCGGTGCCGGTGGGGGCCGCGAGGGCGGCGGTGGCGAGGGCGAGGGCGGCCAGCGGGCGGAGCAGGCGTCTCCAGGGCAGCATCGGGTGATCTCCTTGCGGCTCAAGGGGAGGGGATGAGGGGGGAACTCCCGTGATCCGGATCACATGGGGTGCTGCTGACCGTTAAATTACGGGCGAGTAGCAAGACTTGGAAGTTACGCGTCGGTAAAAAATCGGCGCGTCGGCCCCCGCACCAGCCGGACGCGAGGAAAACGCCGGAGGAGGAGCCGCCTGATCGGCGGCCCCTCCTCCGGCGTGCGGGCCCGTCGGGCTCCGGGTGTGCGGGCCCGTCAGCCCAGGGCGGGGCGGCGGCCCCAGACCGCGATGGTGGCCAGGCCCAGGTCCAGGAAGTCGTCCTGGTACATGCGCGAGGCGGCCCGGGCCACCTGCTCCTCGGTGGCGCCGCCGGCCTCGACCACGATCGGGCCCCAGCCCTTGATGGCCTCGCCCCAGAACAGGCCCATGTTGCGGTTGCCGCCGACCACCGAGAGGGAGGCGTCCAGGCCGATCTCCTCCAGGCCGAGCGCCTCCAGCGGCTTGGGGAAGGTGCGCGGCCAGTCGAGGTCGGTGCCCACCTGCTCCTTGTACTGCTTCAGGGTGGCCAGGCTGACCTCGCGGTAGTCCTCGTCCTGCGCGGACTCGACGGGGAACTTGGCGGGCTCCTCCAGCAGCAGCCAGCCGCCCGGCTTGAGCCAGGAGACGACCTTGGCGAGGTCCTCCTCGCGGCTGCGCAGGTGGCTGAAGACGTAGCGGGCGTAGATGAGGTCGAAGGAGCCCTCGGGGAAGTCCTCGGCGGTGACGTCGTGCCGGCGCACCTCCAGGTTGGGGAGGTCCTCGTCGCTCAGCGCGCCGAGTTCGATGTCGGTGGCGATGACCTTGCCGGCCGGGACGTGCTCGGCGAGCCAGCGGGAGGTGGAACCGGAGCCGGCGCCGATCTCCAGGCACTGCCAGTCCGGCTTGGGTTCCAGGGCGGCCAGACGCACCTTGCTGTTCGGGTCCAGCTCGTCGCGCAGCGCGGTCAGCCACGCCGGCGTCGGCTCCTGGGCGACTTCCTCGTGTCCGGTCACTTCAGCCGTCACTCTCGCACGCTCCTCATCGGGGTTTATCGCAGCTTTTTCTTTGCGAACGCGGATTTTATGCACCCGCCGGAACTGCCGCACCGCACCAGGGGCGCCCTCGGGTAACCAGAAATGCGGAGGAATGAATTCAGCCCGCGTTGCGGCGCTCTGCCATTCGCATCGAGGACACATCGTGAGGCGCCTTCGACAGGGAAGTCAAGAACCCCGCACACCGCCCCTGACGGACCTCCCGCCAAGCCTGACGGGACAACTTCCCCCAGTCGCCATTTTGGCTGGAAGGAATCCATCCATCCGGTCTTTGAACTGCACATCCCAGTCTCGCAAAGGGACATCCGGACTCCGGATGTCCCGCTGACAGGACAGCTGGCCGAAATATCCACGGCCTCTGCGAGGCAGCGCGGAAACTTCTGAGGGAACCGGATACATACGCGTTCTTGACGCCATCTCCGTGGCCATCCACCCCCTCAGGCGCTACCTTCCTGACGTGGCCGGATCCATGAGTCCGCTTTCACAGTTCCCGTCAATGGAGGAAAACCGTGTCAGATTTCGCTGACCGCTGGGGATTTGCGCAGGACAAGTTTTGGCTGCGCGGGGAGCGCCCGGCGGAGACGGTCGAGTGGAACGAAGAGCTCCAGCGATGGGAGGTCTTCGGCTACGCGGAGGTCAACGAGGCGCTCAGCAACAACGACGCCTACTCCGCCGACTCCGGGAAGCTGTTCGGCCTCGACGAGGAGACCCTCAAGTACTTCGACGGCGACCTGGCCCAGATGACCGGGCCCGAGCACGCCAACATCCGCAAGCAGGTCAGCCACGCGTTCAGCCCGCGGTTCATCGAGCACCTGGAGTCCCGGGTCCTCGAACTGTCGAACAAGCACGCGGACAAGGTGGCCAACATGGGCCGCTTCAACCTGCTGAGCGACTTCGTCGACGAGGTCGCCGGCATCGTCTTCAGCGAGCTGCTGGGCATCCCCGCCGACGACCGCACCATGTTCAAGGTCGTGGACCAGAACATGGACCAGCAGGCCCAGATGACCCTGGTGGACCAGGGCAGCGAGGACGGCTACTTCGAGAAGCTGACCAAGCCGCTGGAGCCGCTGCGCGAGATGCTCGGCGCGCACGTGGACGCGAAGACCAGGGAGCCCAAGGACGACCTGATCAGCCTGCTCTCGCAGGTGAAGAAGCTCGACGGCAACCCGATGACGCGGGACCAGATCATCAACTTCATCATCGGCATCCTGGGCGCCGGGCACCTGGCCACCCCGCTGCTGTGCGCCAACACCATGCTGTGCCTGGAGTCGTTCCCGGAGCAGTACTCGCTGGTCAAGGCGGACCGGTCGCTGATCCCCGGGATGCTGGAGGAGTCCATGCGCTACCTGACCCCGGGTGCCGCCTCCTACCGCGCCACCGTCCAGGACGTGGAGCTCGGCGGCAAGCACATCCCCAAGGACCAGCTGCTGCGCGTGTTCCTGGGCGCGGCCAACCGCGACCCGCGCCAGTTCACCGACCCGGACGCCTTCGACGTCACCCGCGCCCCCAACCCGCACCTGGGCTTCGGCCGCGGCGCCCACTACTGCGTGGGCGGCCAGATGGTCCGGGTGGAGACCCGCATCGTGTTCGAGGTGCTCCTGGAGCGCTTCCCGAAGCTGCGCGTGGACACCGACATCCCGCCGCTGTTCTTCAACTCCCCGGACTTCACCGGTGTGCGCTCCGGCGGCATGTGGGTCCGCATCGACTAGTCCCCCACCCGGCCCCGACCGGCTCCTCCCCTCCCGGAACCCTCGCCCGCGCTACGCGGCGAGGGTTCCCCTGGTGACGGCGGCCGGGCCGAACCGCGCGCGGAGCCGGTCCGCCACCGCCTCGATCCGCCGGGCCTTGTCGTCCTCGGGATCGAGGCTGAGCTGGTGCGCGGCGCGTCCGGCCGGGGTCAGCCCCTCGGCGCGCAGCGCGAGGGAGCGGACCCGGGCCCGCTGGAGGCCCAGCCCGGTGTGCAGGGCGTAGGCGGTGGCGGTCAGGGCGGCCGAGTGCGCGGTGGGTTCGGGCAGGGTCCGGTCCCGGGTGAGGAGCGTGCGGTCGGCGCAGCGGACGGTCAGCGAGAGGGAGCGGCAGACCTGCCCCTGCCCGCGCAGCCGGGCCCCGAGCTCCTCGGTGAGCGAGAGCAGCGCCCGGCGCTGGTGCGCGGGGTCCAGCTCGTCGCGGTCGAAGGCGCGTTCGGCGCCCAGCGACCGGGTGGCCGTGCCGGGGAGCACCGGGGTGCGGTCGATCCCGTGGGCCCGTTCGTACGCCTCGCGGCCGGCCCGGGCGCCGAGGACCCGGCGCAGGGTGGCGGGCGGGGCGGCGGCGATCCGGCCGACCGAGTCCAGCCCGTACCCGCAGAGGGCGCGGGCCGCCTTCGGCCCGATCCCGTCCAGGGCGGTCACCGGGCGGTCCGCGAGGAACCGCCGTACGGCCGGGGGGTCGTCCGGTACCAGCAGGGTGCGGCCGGGGCCGGCCTCGCGGGCCGCGAGCCGGGCCAGCATGGGGTTGGCGGCGGCGCCGACGGCGCAGTCCGCCCCGTAGAGGGCGAGGGCCCGGACCCGGATCAGGGCGCCGAGGCCGGCGGCGTCCCGGCCGAAGTAGCGGAGGGCGCCGCGGACATCGGCCAGCGCGCCGTCCGGGGGCAGCGGCTGGACCACCGGGGTCAGTTCGCCGAGCAGCCCGAGCAGTCCGGTGTAGGCCTCCGCGCCGGGCGGTCCGCCGTCCGCCGTCCGGAACCGCACGCACAGCACACCCGCCGCGCCTGCCGGGCCCGCGGCGTCCACCGGGCCCGCGGCGTCCACCGGGCCCGCGGCGTCCATCGTGCCCGTCGGGCCCGTCCCGGCGGGTCCCCGGGCGGGTGTCATCCCGCGCTCCCCTGGCTGGCGTGCCAGAGTCCGCGCGGGGTGCGGGTGCCCGGGCCGGGCGGGCGGAGGTCGGCCCACGGGTTCAGTTCGTACCCCGTGCCGAGGTGGATCCGGCGGCCGGGGTCGCCGGGGCCGGCCGGCAGCGGCTCGGCGAGGCGGGCGGCGACGGCCTCCAGGCCGCCCTCGCGGCGGAGTTCCACCAGCTCGGCCAGGTTCCAGGCGGCCGCGCCCACCACGCTGAGGCTCTGCGGTCCGCGCCGCTGGACCACCCCGCGGACCAGCAGCAGGAAGGAGTGGAACACGGTGTGCGCGCAGGCCTCGTGGCTGTCGTCGAAGAAGGCCAGGTCGACCAGTCCGGTGCCGTCGTCCAGGGTGGTGAAGACGATCCGGCGGCCGGAGCGCACCGGCGGGGTCTGGGTGGCCGCCTTGGCGCCCGCGACCAGGACGGTCCGGCCGTGTTCCACCCCGCGCAGCGACCGGGCCCGGGTCACCCCGAGTTCGGTGAGGAACTCCTGGTGACCGTCCATCAGGTGGTGGGAGGCGTCCATGCCGAGGATGCCGAGCTCGGCGCTGAGGCGTTCCGCCTCGTTGAGGTCGGGGAGTCCGGCGCCGGCGGTGGATCCTCCTCCTTCCAGGGGGAGTTGGGAGCCGTTGGTGCCCGCCGCCCGGTGGGCTCCGTGCAATTCGGCGAGGTGCAGCAGCAGGTCCCGGCGGTTGGTTCCGAAGGAGTCCAGCGCGCCGACCTGGGCGAGGCGTTCGGCCGCCGGGCGGCCGGGGCGGGCCCGTTCCCAGAAGTCGCGCAGCGAGGTGTAGGGCTGTCCGGACTCGATCCGGTCGGCTTCGGCTCCGGTGATGCCGTGCACGTCGGCCAGCGCCAGCCGCAGCCCCCACACCGGGGGCACCGCGCCCGGATCGGACACCAGTTCGACACGATGGGCGACGGCGGACCGGTTCACGTCCAGCGGCAGCACCGGCACCCCGCGCCGCCGGGCGTCCGCCAGCAGCAGCCGCTTCGGGTACATGCCGGGGTCGTGGGTGAGCAGTCCGGCGTAGAAGGCGGCCGGGTGGTGGGTCTTGAGCCAGGCCGACTGGTAGGTCGGCACGGCGAAGGCCACCGCGTGCGCCTTGCAGAAGCCGTAGCTGCCGAAGGCCGCCACGATCTCCCAGGTGCGGTCGACCACCTCGGGGGCGTAGCCGTGCTCCCGGGCCTTCCGCTCGAACCACACCTTGATCCGGCCCTGGGACTCGGGGTCGGAGAGCCCGCGCCGCACCCGGTCCGCCTCGTCCCGGCCGCAGCGGGTCAGCGTGTGCACGATCTCGATGATCTGCTCGTGGAAGACCACCACCCCGTAGGTCTCGCGGAGCGCGTCCGCCAGGTCCGGGTGCGGGAAGACGACCGGGGCGCGCCCGTGCCGGGCCTCGATGAAGGGCCGGACCATGTCGGCGGCCACCGGGCCGGGCCGGAACAGCGAGATGTCGACCACCAGGTCCTGGAAGGCGGCCGGCTGGAGCCGGCCCACCAGGTCGCGCTGGCCGGGCGACTCGATCTGGAAGCAGCCCAGGGTCTCGGCCGAGCGGATCAGTTCGTAGGTCGCCGGGTCGTCCGGCGGCAGCTGGACCGGGTCGTCCAGGTCCAGCCGGCGGCCGGTGGTGCGGCGGATCTCGGCCACGGCGTGGGCCATCGCGGACTGCATCCGCACTCCCAGCACGTCGAGTTTGAGCAGCCCGAGGGCTTCCACGTCCTCCTTGTCGAACTGGGACATCGGGAAGCCCTCGCCGCTGGTGGGCACCACCGGGGTGCGGGCGAGCAGCGAGGCGTCCGAGAGCAGCACCCCGCACGGGTGCATGGCGGTGCCGCGGGGCAGTCCGTCGAGTGCCTCGACGAGCTCCCACAGCCGGCCGTACCGGTCCTGTTCGGCGCGGACCCCGCGCAGTTCGGGGAGTTCGGCCAGGGCGGCGCGGGCGTCCCGGGCGCGGATGTGCGGGAAGGCCTTGGCGAGCCGGTCGGTGACCGCGGGGTCCATGGAGAGGGCCGCGCCGACGTCGCGGATGGCGTGCCGGACCCGGTAGGTCTCGGGCATGGCGACGGTGGCGACGCGTTCGGCGCCGAACCGTCCGATGATCTCCCGGTAGACCTCCAGCCTGCGGGCGGACTCCACGTCGATGTCGATGTCGGGGAGGACCGGGCGGCGCCGGGACAGGAACCGCTCCATCAGCAGGCCCTGTTCGACCGGGTCGGCGTGGGCGATGCCGAGCAGGTGGTTCACCAGGGATCCGGCGCCGGAGCCTCGGGCGGCCACCCGGATGCCCATCCTCCGGATGTCGTCCACGACCTGGGCGACCGTCAGGAAGTAGCTGGCGTAGCCGTGGTGGGCGATGACGTCGAGTTCCTCGCGCATCCGATCCCAGTAGGCGTGCCGGTCCCCGTGGCCGCGCAGCACCAGTCCGGCGGCGGCCCGGGATTCCAGGACCCGCTGGGCGGTGCGGTGGGCGGCGCCGACCAGATGGGCCTCGGGGAAGTGCACGGAGCCGATGCCGAGGTCGTCCTCGGGGTCCACCGCGCAGGCCGCGGCGGTGTCCCGGGTGTCCGCCAGCAGTCCGCGCGCGTCGGCCGGGCGGAGTCCGGCGGCCCGGGCGACCAGCTCGGCGTTCTCGGCCATGGCCCGGGCCGGCTTGAGCCAGCGCTCCCCGCCGTCGAGCGGCCGGCGGGGGTTGCGGAAGTCGATGGGGACGAGCCGGCGGGCGGCGTCGAGCACATCGGCCACCGGCCCCTGGCCGGGGTCGGCGTAGCGGACGGCGTTGGTGAGTACGGCGGTGACGCCCTGCTCGGCGGCGAAGCCCAGGGTGCGGGCGGCCAGCCGGAGCGAGCCGGGGCCGGTTCCGGTGCGGCCGTGGTGGACGGCCTCCAGCCGCAGGGCGGGGCCGTAGGTCTCCCGCCAGGGTCCGAGCAGCCGGGCGGCCCGGTCCGGGCGGCCGGCGGCCAGCGCCCGGCCCACTTCGGAGCCGGGGCCGAGCAGGACGAACACGCTCTCGCCGCGCAGGGCCTCCCAGGGCACCACCGGCTGTGCCGTCCCGGCGGTCCGGTGCGCTTCGGTGATCATGCGGCAGAGCTCGGCCCAGCCGGCCGCGCCGTCCCGGGCCAGGAAGACGGCCCGGGGGGCGGACTCGTCGAGGAAGGCGCCGCCCTTGACCGGGGTCCGGCGGCGGTACGGGGCCCCCGGCCCGGCCGGACCGCCCGGCCCGCCCTCGGGTACGGGCGCGGCGGCCACCGCCAGGTCCGCCCCGAACAGCGGGCGGATGCCCGCCTTCGCGCAGGCCCCGGCGAAGCGCACCGCGCCCGCCAGGGTGTCGCGGTCGGTGAGGGCGAGGGCGTCCATGCCCCGCTCGGCGGCGCGCTCCGCGAGCCGTTCGGGGTGCGAGCCCCCGTAGCGCACGGAGTACCCGGAGGTGGTGTGCAGATGCGTAAACCCGGGCATGTGCGCCTCCTGCTTCCCTCGGGCCACTCCTGCCCTTCCGACCTCCCCCGTCTCCCACCATAGACCAATTCGAATGCCCGTACGAAACACTTGTTCGACCAATGGGGGTATCGGGTCACCCGTTCGGCCTTCCCCTGCTGCACCGGGCCCCCGGCGCGCCGAGCGTGGGGGCATGACCTTTCTCGCCGAGATCAAGGACGCGGTGACCACCCGGGCCGCACTGCTGGTCCTCGGGGTGCTGGCGCTCCAGCTCGCCTTCATCACCTCCTACATCGGCGCCTTCCACCAGCCGAAACCGAGCGGGATCCCGATCGCCGTGACCGCGCCCCTGCCACAGGTCGCCGCACAGTCGGTGAAGCAGCTCGGCGAACTGCCCGGGGACCCCCTCGACCCGCGGGCCGCCGCGAACGAGGCCACCGCCCTGCGGCAGATCCGGAACCGGGACGTCGACGCCGCGCTGATCATCGACCCGGCCGGCCGCACCGACCGGCTGCTGGTGGCCGGCGGCGCCGGCGCCTCCCTCTCCCAGGCCGTGGAGGAGGTGGTCGGGCTGGTCGAGCGGACCCAGGGACGCACCGTGGAGATCACCGACGTGGCCCCGGCCGCCAAGGGCGACGCCCGCGGCCTGTCCGCGTTCTACCTGGTGGTCGGCTGGTGCGTGGGCGGCTACCTGTGCGCCGCGATCCTGGCGATCAGCGCCGGGGCCCGGCCCGCGAACTCCGCCCGCGCCGTCATCCGGCTCGGCGCGCTCCTCGCGTACGCGATCGTGGCCGGGCTGCTCGGCGCGGTGATCGCCGGCCCGGTGCTGGACGCCCTGCCCGGCAGCATCTGGGGCCTGTGGGGCCTCGGCGCGCTGGTGGTCTTCGCGGTCGGCGCGATCACCCTGGCCTTCCAGGGGCTGGCCGGGGTCGTCGGCATCGGCCTGGCCATCCTGCTGGTGGTGGTCCTCGGCAATCCGAGCGCGGGCGGCGCCTATCCGTACCCGCTGCTGCCGCCGTTCTGGCGGGACATCGGACCGGCCCTGCCGCCGGGCGCGGGCACCTACGCCGCCCGCTCCATCGCGTACTTCCAGGGCAACGGGGCCGGCGGCCCGATGCTGGTGCTGGCCGGCTGGGCGGTGCTGGGCGCCGCCGTGACCCTGGCCTGCGCGCTGTTCCGGCGCGGCCGGCCCGGGCCGGCCGTCGGCAGCGGCCTCCCGGCGGAACCGGAACCCGGGACCCCCGGAACTACGGGTACGCCCGGCACTACGGGTACGCCCGGGACGTCCGGGGCGGCCGGCGGCCCGGCGGAGGCCCGGTGAACACCCCTCCGCTGCCGTGGAACCGGCAGGGGCCCATCGCCCAGTCCGTCTCGGTCAAGCGGATGGAACCGAGCGCCCAGGCCCAGCTGGGCGCGCTCGGCCTGACCGGCTTCATCGTGGTCACCGTCATCGCCACCGGCATCGACGCCGGGATCTTCCCCGAGAAGCTGGGCCACTCGGTGCTCCCGCTGGTCGGGTTCTTCATCGGCGGCCTCGCCCAGCTGCTGGCCGGACTGTTCCAGGCGCAGCGCGGCGACACCTGGCACGCCACCGTCTTCGGTGGTTTCGGACTGTTCTGGATGGCCAAGGCCTGTCTGCTCCAGTGGGTGCTGCCGGCCACCGATCCGGCGCTGCGCGGGGACGTGAGCGGGCTGTTCACCCTGCCCTGGGTGTTCGTGGTGTTCGTGCTGTGGCTGGGCAGCTGGCGGATCCACCTGGTGCTGCTGTCCACCTTCACCATGGTGCTGGTCGTGTTCGTCGCCATGACGGTCAACGGGTTCACCGGCGAGGTGGTCTGGAACCGGATCGCCGGCTGGAGCGGTCTGCTGGCCTCCCTCGGCGCCACCTATCTGCTGGCCGGCCAGATCCTCGCCAGCACCTGGGGCCGGGCGGTCCTGCCCATGGGCCGCTTCCTGGCCCCCGAGGACCCCGAGGAGCATCCGGAGACCTGATCGCCCGGCCCGCGCGCCCCCGGACTACTCCGTGGCGGTGGCCGGGCCGGGCGCGGGGGCCCGGTGGACGATCTCCCCGCCCACCACCACGGTCTCCGCCACCGTCCCCGGGATCAGCTCCGGGGCCACCGCCAGGATGTCCCGGGACAGGACCACGAAGTCCGCGAGCTTGCCCACGGTCAGCGATCCGCGCTCCTCCTCCAGGAAGTTCGCGTGCGCCGAGCCCATCGTGTAGCCGTGCACGGCGGTCACCACGTCCACCGTCTCGGCCGGCTGCCAGGCCGGGCCGTCCCCGGTCAGCGGCTTGCGGGTGACCGCCGTGTAGATGCCGACCATCGGGTCCATCTCGGCCACGTTCCAGTCGCTGGAGAAGGCGAGCACCGCGCCCGCCTCGTGCAGGCTGCGCATCGGCCAGGCCTTGTGCCAGCGGTCCTCGCCGACGTTCTCGGCCCAGTCCTGGCCGGGGCCGGCGATCTCCGGGGCGCAGTGCCGGGGCTGCATGCAGGCGACCACCCCGAGGGCGGCGAACCGCGGCACGTCGGCCGGGTCCAGGCACTCGACGTGCACCACCTGGTGGCGGGCGTCCCGGGGGCCGTTCACCTCGCGGGCGTGCTCCACCGCGTCCAGGACCGTACGGATGCCCCGGTCGCCGGTGGCGTGCACGAAGCACTGGAAGCCGCGCGCGTCCAGCCCGGCGAGGAGTCCGGCGAACTCCTCCGGCGGGTAGAAGGTCTCGCCCCGGTGGTGGCCGCAGCCGGCGTACGGCTCCAGCAGGGCGGCGGTGCGCGGTTCGACCACGTCGTCGATGTAGAGCTTGAGCGGGCCGACCCGCAGCCGGTCCCCGGAGAACCGGCGGGCGGCGGCGGCGAACTCGTCGAGGTCCGCGCCGCTCGTGCCGCGCGGGTGGAACAGGGCGGCCACGATCCGCGAGCGCAGCCGGCCCTCGGCGCGGGCCCGCTCG
This sequence comes from Streptomyces sp. NPDC033845, assembly GCF_055576225.1. Lineage (NCBI taxonomy): Bacteria > Bacillati > Actinomycetota > Actinomycetes > Kitasatosporales > Streptomycetaceae > Streptomyces > Streptomyces sp. NPDC033845. The sequence goes on from NZ_JBVIRI010000010.1 coordinate 252,129, forward strand.
AAGAGCTCCAGGTCGTCGAGGGAGTTCTGCGGTTCGACCACGGTGGTGATGCCGAAGCCGATGGCGTCGTCCAGGGACTTGGCCAGCCGCCCGTACTGCCGGTCCGGCGCGGCCCAGGGCACGCCGAGCCCGCGCAGTGCCCGGTGGCCCTCCCGGGAGAGTCCCTTGACCGCGAAGTCCTTGACGAAACCGGTGGGCTCGCCGGTCTCCGGGTCGGTCTCGGCGGTGCCGAAGGGCAGGTCGGTGCGGTCGGCGGTGACGCCGAGGCGGCGGAGGGCGGCGGTGTTCAGCCAGGCGGTGTGGACGTCGTAGGAGAGGACGAAGGCGGGGGTGTCCCCGGTGGCCGGGTCGAGGTCGGCTGCGCACGGCATCCGGCCGCCGGGGACCGCGGAGTAGTCGAAGGCCTCGGCCTCGATCCAGTCGGCGTCCGGGTGGGCGGCGTGCCAGACCCGGATCCGTTCGTGGATCTCCGCGAGGGTGCGGGCGCCGGCCAGCTGCACACAGGCCTCGTCCGAGCCGAGCCGGACGTGGTTGTGGGCGTCGATGAACCCGGGCAGGACCAGCCGTCCCGCCCCGTCGATCCGCTCGGTGTCCGGTCCGGCCCAGTGCTCGGCCTCGGAGTCCGGGCCGAGCCAGACGATCCGGCCGTCGCGGACGGCGAGGGCCTGCGCCTCGGGCAGGTCGGGGTCGACGGTGTGGATCCGGGCTCCGGTGAGCAGCAGGTCGGCGGGCGCGTTCATGGTGGTGCTCCTGGTACGTACGGGACGGGGTGCGGGGAACGGGGGCAGGCTCGGGTTCAGGCGGAGACGGCGGCGGGGTCCGAGCCGGGCGCCGGGGCCGGGGCGGGGAGCCGGCGGACCAGCGCCCAGTACACGAGGCCGGAGACCAGCGAGCCGAGGAGGGTGAGGTCGGCGCCGCCGAGCGGGGCCACCAGCGGTCCGGTCCACAGCTCGGAGTCGCAGGTCAGGGCGGCGAAGGCGATGCCGGCCAGGAGGGCGGCGATACCGGCCGGGTGGTAGCCGGAGCGGTACCAGTAGCCGCCCGCGGGGCCGGTGGCGTGCAGGGCCGTGCCGTCGTAGCGGCAGCGGCGGAGCAGCATGTCGGCGAGGAACACCCCGCCCCAGGGGGCGAACACGATGATCAGCAGGGAGAGGAAGGAGAGCAGTCCGGTGGTGAAGTCGGTGAGGAACAGCGCGCCGAGCGAGCCGACTCCGGTGATTCCGGCGCTGACCACGATGGCCCGGGCGCGGCTCCAGGGGATGCCGAGGACCTGGAGGTTCAGGCTGGAGGAGTAGAGGGTGATGATCGAGTTGGTGACGGAGCCGCCCAGCACCAGGACCAGGAACAGCGGCTGGAACCAGCCGGGCAGCAGGCTCTCGGTGCCGGCCACCGCGTCGGTCATGTCGGTCCGGGTGGCGGCGGCGACCCCGGCGACCCCGAGGGCCACGGAGGACAGGAACCCGCCGAGCGCCCCGTACCAGGTGATCGACTTCAGGCTGGTGGTGCGGGGCAGGTAGCGGGTGTAGTCGGCGGGCATCGGCAGGTAGGAGAAGGGGGCGGCCAGCATGACCACGAAGGCCAGGCTCCAGCCGGACAGCCCGGGGACGGCGGTCGCGGGGGCGGAGGTGTCGGCGCCGGGCAGCACGAAGGCGATCAGCGCGGCGAAGCCGGCGGCGAGGACGTAGGCCATCCAGCGTTCGGCGAACTGGACGGTGGCGTGGCCCCACATGGCGACCACGAAGGTCAGGGCGAGGGTGACGAACAGGGCGGTCGCGCGGGCGGCGGTGCCGTGCGGCAGTCCGAGTTCGCCGAGGAGCACCTCCAGCGCGAGGGTGCCGACCACCGTGTTGACGATGGTGTAGCCGATGCCGACCACCCAGTTGAGGACGCCGGCCGGGAGGTTGCCGCGGACCCCGAAGGCGGCGCGCGAGATGACCAGGGTGGCGGTTCCGGTGCGGATGCCGGACAGACCGGCGGCGCTGATCACGAAGAAGGCCAGCCCGCTGACCACGACCACGGCGGTGGCCTGCCAGAAGGTGAGTCCGAAGGCCACCGCGAGGGCGCCGTTGATCACGTAGGTGAAGGTCAGGTTGGAGCCGAACCAGAGCCAGAAGAGGTCCCTGGCCCCGCCGTGCCGCTCGCTGTCCGGAATGGGGTCGATACCGCGCGTCTCGACTCTGAAGACCTCGTCGCTCATGGTGCCCCTGACCTTGAATGGTGTTCTAACTTCTTGAATGGCATTCAAGATGAGGGGTGCACCGGTCCCCCGTCAAGACCCTGTCCGGGATAGGGTCGGCGGACCAAGATCAGAGGGCGCGGGGAGAGCGGAGGGTGACAGCGGTGGCAGGAGCGGCACGGCGTCGCGACGGGCAGATCGCCCAGGAGCGGATGCTGGAGGAGGCCATGGCGGCCATCGCCGAGGACGGGCTCGCCTCGCTGACCATGTCCGCCCTGGCCGAGCGGCTCGGCACCAGCGGCGGCCACATCCTGTACTACTTCGGCAGCAAGGACCGGCTGCTGCTGGAAGCCCTGCGCTGGAGCGAGCAGCTGCTCACCGCGGAGCGCACCGCGCTGCTCGGCCGGCGGGTCACCGCGGGGCGCAAACTGGCCCTCTTCATGGAGCTGTACCTGCCGCGCGGGCCGCGCGACCCGCGCTGGACCCTGTGGATCGAGCTGTGGGCCCGCACCCCCTCCAACGAGGAGCTGCGGGCCGCCCAGGAGGAGATCGACCGGGGCTGGCAGCGGGACCTGGAGACACTGCTGACCCGGGGCGTGGAGCAGGGCCGGTTCGCGGCGGTCGAGGTGCCCGAGCGGGCCTCGGAGCTGCTGGCCCTGCTGGACGGGCTGAGCACCCGGGTGGTGCTGGGCCAGCGCGGCGCGGACCGGGCGCAGGCCCTGGAGCGGGCCCGGTCGGCGGCGGCCCGGCTGGTCCCGGCGGCCCCGGGCCCCGGGCAGCCGGAAGGCCCGCCCGGGGACTAGTTCCCCGGACGGGCCCGGTGCGGCCGCCGTCGGCCGCGACTCCCGCTGTCGCTCCTTCCGGCTACTCCTTCTCGCCGGTCCGGTTGCCGTAGTACGCCTGGCGCATCAGCCGCTGCATGTCGTCGATCATCGGCATCCGCGGGTTGGCGGGGGCGCACTGGTCGGCGTAGGCGTTCATGGCCTGCTGCGGGAGGGCCTCGACGAAGGCCGTCTCGTCCACGCCCTCCTCGGCGAAGGAGGCCGGGATGCCGCACTTGGCGCGCAGTTCCTCGACCGCGGCGGCGTAGGACTCCACGCCCTCCGCCGGGGTGGCGGCCGGCAGGCCCAGCATCTTGGCGATCTCCTGGAAGCGCTCCGGGGCCCGGTAGACCTCGGCCTTCGGCCAGGGGGTGGCCTTGTGCGAGACGGTGCCGTTGTGCCGGATCACGTGCGGCAGCAGGATGGCGTTGGTGCGGCCGTGGGCGACGTGGAAGGTGTTGCCCAGGGTGTGGGCCATGGCGTGGACCAGGCCGAGGAAGGCGTTGGCGAAGGCCATGCCGGCCACCGTCGAGGCGTTGTGCATCTTCTCGCGGGCCTCGGGGTCGTTCGGCCCGTCCACCACGCAGCGTTCGAGGTTCTCGAAGATGAGCTTGACCGCCTGGAGGCACAGCCCGTCGGTGTAGTCGTTCGAGTAGGCGGAGACGTACGCCTCGGTGGCGTGGGTGAGGGCGTCGAACCCGGAGTCGGCGGTGACGGTGGCCGGCAGCCCCATCGGCAGGACCGGGTCGACGATGGCGACGTTCGGGGTCAGCGCGTAGTCGGCGAGCGGGTACTTCTGGGCCGCGGCCGGGTCGGAGATGACGGCGAAGGGGGTGACCTCGGAGCCGGTGCCGCTGGTGGTGGGGATGGCCACCATCTTGGCCTTCTCGCCGAGCGAGGGGAACTTGTAGGCGCGCTTGCGGACGTCGAAGAACTTCTCCTTGGTGTCCGCGAACTCCACCTCGGGCCGCTCGTACATCAGCCACATGATCTTCGCGGCGTCCATCGGGGAGCCGCCGCCGAGGCCGATGATGGTGTCGGGCCGGAAGTCCCGCATCATCGCGGCGCCCGCCTGGACGGTGGAGAGCTCCGGGTTGGGCTCCACGTTGTCGATGACCTGGACGGCGACGGGCTCCTCGCGGCCCTGGAGGATCTCGGTGACCTTCTGCACGAAGCCCAGGGAGACCATCGTCTTGTCGGTGACGATCGAGACCCGCTTGATGCCCTCCATCTCACCGAGGTAGCGGATGGAGTTGCGCTCGAAGTAGATCTTCGGGGGGACCTTGAACCACTGCATGTTGTTGTTGCGCCGTCCGATCCGCTTGACGTTGACCAGGTTGACCGCGGTGACGTTGTTCGACACCGAGTTGTGGCCGTAGGAGCCGCAGCCGAGGGTCAGCGAGGGCAGGAAGGAGTTGTAGACGTCGCCGATGCCGCCGAAGGTGGAGGGGGAGTTGGCGATCACCCGGATGGCCTTGACCCGGCGGCCGAACCGCTCGACCAGCTCGGCGTCCTCCGCGTGGATGGCGGCGGAGTGGCCCAGTCCGTGGAACTCGACCATCTGAGCGGCGAGTTCGATGCCGTGCTCGGTGTCGGCGGACTTCAGGGCGGCCAGCACCGGGGAGAGCTTCTCCCGGGTCAGCGGCTCGCCGTCACCGACCTCGGCGCACTCGGCGAGCAGGATCGAGGTCCCCTCGGGGACGGTGAACCCGGCCTGTTCGGCGATCCACTGCGGGGACTTGCCGACCACGTTCGGGTTCAGCTTGGCCCCGGAGCAGTCGGCCGCGTGGGCGGTGGTGCCGAAGACGAACTGCTCCAGCTTGGTCTTCTCGGCGGCGGTGACCACATGGGCGCCCAGCCGCTTGAACTCGGCGATGCCCTGCTCGTAGATCTCCGCGTCCAGGATGACGGCCTGCTCGGAGGCGCAGATCATGCCGTTGTCGAAGGCCTTGGAGAGCACGATGTCGTGGACCGCGCGGCCCAGCTTGGCGCTCTTGTGGACATAGGCCGGGACGTTGCCGGCGCCGACGCCCAGGGCCGGCTTGCCGCACGAGTAGGCGGCCTTGACCATGGCGTTGCCGCCGGTGGCGAGGATGGTGGAGACGCCCGGGTGGTTCATCAGGGCGCCGGTGGCCTCCATGGAGGGCTGCTCCACCCACTGCACGCAGTTCTCGGGGGCGCCGGCCGCGACGGCCGCGTCGCGGACGATCCGGGCGGCCTCGGCGGAGCAGTGCTGGGCGGAGGGGTGGAAGGCGAAGATGATCGGGTTGCGGGTCTTGAGGGCGATCAGCGCCTTGAAGATGGTGGTCGAGGTCGGGTTGGTGACCGGGGTCATCGCGCAGACGACACCGACCGGCTCGGCGATCTCGGTGATGCCGTTCAGCTCGTCGCGGCGGATGACGCCCGCGGTCTTCAGCCCGCGCATGGAGTTGACCACGTGCTCGCAGGCGAACAGGTTCTTGACGGCCTTGTCCTCGAAGAGCCCCCGGCCGGTCTCCTCCACGGCGAGCTTGGCCAGCTCCCCGTGGGCGCTCAGCGCGGCGAGGGAAGCCTTCTTCACGATGTGGTCGACCTGCTCCTGGTCGAACGTCTCGAACCGGTCGAGCGCCTTGAGCGCGCCCTGGACCAGTCCGTCCACCATCTCGTTGGCCTGCATGGCAGGAACCCCTTCTCACGAACGACGACCGAACCTTTTCCTGATGACTCAATTCCACACCCGAAATCGGATGCCGGTGGTCCGAAAAAGCCCCCTCCCGGGAGGCCGAAAGACCTCAGGGCCTCCCCCACATCCCCGAAGAACACCCCCTGAGCTGCGTGAACATCGAGGGACCAAAGACCCCTGTGCGCTTGTGAAAACTTTCACAAGAATTTCGTGATTTCATCTTCGCCATGCGAATCGACGTGCCCGGACCCGGCGGCCGCACCCTTGTCCTCGCCCGCGCCGCCCGGATCCGCCGGGACCCGGAGCGGCTGCTCACCGATCTCGCCGCCGACCTCGCGGCCGCGGACCTGCCGGTGCTCGCCGACCCCCGGGTCCGGGCCGTGCTGAAGGCCAACTACCGGGAGGCCCTGCGGGTCTCCGCGCACGGCTGGCTGGACGACGTCCTGGCCTTCCGCCGCCCCTGGGGCTTCGACCCGGCCGCCATCCGCTGCCCGGTGCTGCTCTGGCGCGGCGCGGAGGACGGCTTCTCCCCCGCCGGGCACTTCCACTGGCCGGCCGCCGCCGTCCCGGGCAGTACGGCCGTACTCCGCCCGGGAGCCGGGCACTTCGCCGCGCAGTACGTCCTCACCGAGGCCCTGGACCGGATCGGATCGGCTGACCCGCAGGGCCCATAAACCCCACCAGCCCCACGGACACCATAGGCACCACGGCTCCCGCGGGCTCAGTCCACCGGCCCGATGGCCTCCTCCCGGGCCCCCCGCAGACAGCGGACGATCCGCTCGTGGGTGTCCCCGACGCTGTCCGTCACCCGCACCCGCAGATGGAGCTCCGCCACCACCTCCACGAACCGGGTGCCGAAGGCCCCGACCGCCACGGTCTCGTAGGTGCCGGTGGCCACCAGGGGGAACCCGGGGCCCAGCAGCCCCAGCCGGTAGTCCACGGTGGCCCGCAGCCCGGCGGCCGCCAGCACCTCCCCGGCCCCGGAGGCCGACAGCCACTCCACCGGGCGGTCCGGTTCGGCGGCCGGCAGCACGAAGTAGTCGGCCGCCACCACCACCACGTTGTGCTGTCCGCCGTTGAGCAGGCCCACGCACCAGACCGGCCCGGGCCCGGGCAGCCGCCCCTTCTCGTACTCCGACCGCCAGCCCAGCACCGGCCGGACCGTCCGCGCGTACTGGGCGCGGGCCAGTACCACGCCCGCCGCCACCGCCAGCAGACTGGCCAGGGGTTCCTCGGGCATCAGCGCCAGCCGCCAGGGCCAGTCGGCCCGGGTCGCCTCGGAGAGGTTGCCGCGCACCACCTCCCAGCACAGCACCGCGGTCAGCAGGCAGAGCAGCAGCAGCGGTGCGGTGAACAGCCAGGGGTTGCGGGCGATCCGGCGCTGGGCGTCCGGCAGCCGTTCGGTGGGAGGTATCTGGTCCATGGGCCCCAACAATGGACCCCCGCACCCGGGTTGGGGAGGGGGTCCATGGATGTGCGGTGCCGCGGGTGGGTCAGTAGACGCTCACCCCGTAGGCGCTGAGCGCCTCCCGGACGGGCTGGAAGAAGGTGGTCCCGCCGGTGGAGCAGTTGCCGCTGCCGCCCGAGGTGAGGCCGACCGCGCGGGTGCCGTTGTAGAGCGGGCCGCCGCTGTCGCCGGGCTCGGCGCAGACGTTGGTGCGGATCATGCCGTAGACCACGTCCCCGCCGCCGTAGTTCACGGTGGCGTTCAGGCCGGTGACCTGTCCGCTGTGGGTCCCGGTGGTGGAGCCGCGCCGGGTCACCGACAGGCCGACGGTGGCGTCGATGGCGGTGGTGATGTCCTGGTTGCCGACCTGGCCGGGGTGGGCCAGGGCGGCGTTGTCGTAGCGGACCAGGCCGTAGTCGTTGTTCGGGAAGCTGGAGCCGACGGTCGGGCCGATCACGGTGGTGCGGGCCGAGTTGGTGTACCAGGTGCCGGCGCCGTCCGTGCAGTGCCCGGCGGTCAGCACGTAGTAGGTGTTCCCGCTGCGGACGTTGAACCCGGCCGAGCAGCGCCAGCTGGTGGCGTAGATGGCGTCGCCGCCGGAGAGCAGCTTGGTCAGCTTGCCCGGGGTCCGCTCGATCCGCAGGGCTCCGGCGTCCCGGCCGGCCTCCCGGCGGATCCTGGCGATCTCCGCGGCGGAGACGGTGGAGTCGGCGGTGACCACCAGGCTGCCGGTGGCGGGGTCGGCGTGCCAGGCGGTGCCGGGGACGTCGGCGCGCAGCAGCGAGGCGTCGGCGGCGGCGATCCGGTCGGCCGCGTAGCCGCCGGCCGGCCGGTCGTCGGCGGTGGCCGTGGCGGCCGGTACGGCGAGCGCGACGACGGCGGCCAGTCCGGCCGCGAGGGCCGCGGCCCGGGTGGGGGTGGTGCGCTTGATCCTCACTTCTCGTCCTCCCGTGGGGGTGTGGGGGTGGGGGTCCGGTGAGGCGCAGTCAGGTGTTCGGGGGCGGACCGCGGGTGGGGTACCGGTCTTGGCCGTGTCCCTGACAAGCGCTGCTCGGGAGTGTGCTGTTTCCGGTCAGGCGTCGGCAAGGGCGCCTTTCAGCCGCCGCTCGCCCGCCGCCACCTCGAAGGGCAGGGTGTTGCCGGGCGGCGGGAACGGGCAGATGAAGTGGTCGGCGAAGGCGCAGGGCGGCAGCAGCGCCCGGTTGAAGTCCACCGTCACCGAACCGTCCGCGGCCGGCGGTCCGGGCCTCAGGAAGCGGAAGCGATAGCTGGTCCGGCCGCCGGTGGCGTCGCCGAACACGGCCCAGAGCCCGCCGTCCTCCTCGTCCGCCGCCACGCTCAGGGCGTGCTCGGTGCCGCGGTGGGCGAAGCGGAGCTCACCGGCGAGACCGAGGCCGCGCCGCCGCCCGTCCACGTTCTCCACCGGGACGGTGCGGTCCTCGCCGTACGGCAGGAACCGGCCGGGCAGCGCGTATCCGGGGTCGTACGGGGTGGCCTCGATCCCGGTGAAGGAGCGGCGGGCCGCCGAGGCCGGGTCGAAGACCCGTACCGCCCAGTCGCCTTCGCGGCGGATGAGCAGCAGGTGGAGCGGGCCGGCCGTGAGCCGGGCGCGGGAGGGCGGGCCGGTGTCGGCGCCGAGCTCGGCGGCGCCGGAGAGCGGGGTGCCGTCCAGGGTGAGCCCGTCCGCGGGCGGGGCCCCACCGGGCTCCGCGCCCCCGGCTGCCGGCTCGGCGGGCCCGGCCGGCCCGGGGGTGAGGAGCACGGTGGAGCCGTTCACCCGCCAGCGGCCGGGAACGGCCGGAATTCGCCCTTCCGGGTAGTCGGCGAGCCAGTGAGTGCCCGTCAGGGACAGTGGGCCGTACGGTCCGGAGACCGTGTCCAGCCGCCGCTCGTGCCACCGCTGCCAGGCCGCGGCCTCGTCTTCGCTCATGCCGCGCAAGATTTCCACAACCGCGCGCGGGGCGCGGATCGGATACTCCGTACGGCGCTGCCGCGATCTGAGGGGGACTCAGTCGCAGGGGCAGCAGCAGTCGCAGGCGTCGCAGCCGCAGTCGCAGTCGCAGTCCCGGCAGACGCCCTTGCGCTTCTTCCGGGACCAGGGGCCCTCGTACTCCTTGGCGCAGCACAGCTGACAGGTGCAGAAGAGCCCGACGGCCGCCGCGCAGCCGGCCAGCAGTCCGCGCCTCGGCGGCGGCTGCGGCGCGCCGAACCCGCCGGGCGGCATGCCCGGACCGCCGGGCCCGCCCGGAAGCCAGGGACCGCCCTGCCCGCCGGGCGCGCCGCCGTAGGGGGAGCCGCCGTACGGGGATCCGGGCGCGCCGCCGTACGGGGCGCCGCCGTACGGGCCCTGCCCCGGGCCGCCGGAGCTGGCGAGCACGGTGCCGCCCGCGCCGCCCCCGTGGCCGCAGCTGCTGGTGCCGAAGGTCCGGTCCACCGAGCTGCGCAGCTCGTGCACCAGCAGCCGGTGGGCCAGCCCGCCGTCGACGAACTCGGCCTCCCGCAGGGCCAGGCGTATCCCGCGCAGGGCGTCCTCGCACAGCCGGCGGGCCTCGGCGGGCGGGGTGCCGGTGGCGTCCAGCGGGTTCCAGGCCCCGGCGGCCCGGTCCGCGGCCAGGTCCTCCACCGCGTCGAGCAGGTGGGCGAGCCGGCCGAAGTAGCGGCCGGCCTCGGCGAGCGCGGGGGCGTTGCCTGGCCGTCCGGCGAGGGTCGCGGTATGCGCGAAGGCGGCGGCGGTGGCGGTCTCGGTCGGCTCGGTGACGGTGAGCAGCGGGGTGCCGGGTCCGGCCAGCGCCTCGATCCCGGCCTGCCGGTCCACGGCGTCGACGAGGACGGCGGTGTCGAAGCCGAGGGAGGCCCCGGTCCGGGCGCCGGCCCGGTCCCAACCGCGGGCGACCCGGCGGGCGGCGGCGGCGATGGGTGCCCGGGCCAACAGGCCGTCCCGGTCGGCCACGTGGTCGCGGACCTTGGCCGAGGCGAGGACCAGGGAGACGGCGGCCGCCAGCCGGGCGCCCTCCCCCTCGGCCACCGGGGCGGTGCGCATCCCGCGGAGCGGGCAGGGGCCGGCGGTGCGGCGGGTGCCAGGGGCCGGACCGGACTGAGCCTCCGTCAGGACGGAGACCAGCAGCCCGTCGTAGTTGGTGACGATCCTGGAGGCCTGGCCGTGTTCGCCTCGAAGTGCCAGGCACAGTCCGCAGAGATGGGCGGTCCACTCCGCCTTGTACCGCTCGCCCAACCGGTGCGCGCAGGGTCTGACGATGCCGAACAAAGTGGTTCCCCCGTGTGTCATCCGCGTAGTTCTGGGCATCGTATCCAGCCAGGGCCGTCACCCGTACGTCCCCTGTGTCCACCCGGTTGGCGGCAGTGGTCGTATTTTCACTCAGACAGCTGCGGTAGCTGCCCTGATCGCCCAGCAGGCACCGGGTGTTCTGCACCAGTACCGTCACGAAACCTCCGCGCGGCGGCTATCCACTTGGCGCGTTGTCAGCATCATGAACGACCATAGGGATTGCGGAGATGACGACAGAAGACAGCCGCGGTGAAAGGAGGCGTCCATGGGTTCGGTACGCAAGGCGAGTGCGTGGCTCGGTCTCGTAGAGGACAGCGACGACGAGCGCTACTACGACGACGAGTACGCGGAGGCACCGCAGGGCCAGGCCGCCGGGGACCAATGGGTCACCGATCCGCGGGTGAAGGTGGTCGCCGACTCCGCGGTCGAGCGGGGCCGCCGGATCGCCACCGTCACCCCGGACGGCTTCCGGGACGCGCGGGGCATCGGCGAGCTGTTCCGCGAGGGCGTCCCGGTGATCGTCAACCTGTCCTCGATGGACCCGTCCGACGCCAAGCGCGTGGTCGACTTCGCGGCCGGTCTGACCTTCGGCCTGCGCGGCTCGATCGAGCGGGTGGCGACCAGGGTCTTCCTGCTGACCCCGGCCGACACCCAGATCGTCAACGGTGAGGCGGCCGGTCGCGGCGGCACCGGGGGCTTCTTCAACCAGAGCTGAGCGGGCCCTCACCGGACGCCCCTGACGGACGCCCCTAACGGAAGGCGTCGAGCCCGGTGAGCGCCTTGCCCAGCACCAGCTGGTGCATCTCGACGGTGCCCTCGTAGGTGAGGACCGATTCGAGGTTGGTGGCGTGCCGCATGACGGGGTATTCGAGGCTGATCCCGTTGGCGCCGAGGACCGTGCGCGCGGTGCGGCAGATCTCGATGGCCTCGCGGACGTTGTTGAGCTTGCCGAAACTGATCTGCTCCGGCCGCAGGGTTCCGGCGTCCATCCGGCGCCCCAGGTGGTGGGCGAGCAGGATCCCCTTGTGCAGTTCCAGCGCCATGTCGGCCAGCTTGGCCTGGGTCAGCTGGAAGCCCCCGATCGGCCTGCCGAACTGCTCCCGCGTCCTGGAGTAGTCGAGGGCGGCCTCGAAACTCGCCCTGGCCGCGCCCATGGAGCCCCACACGATCCCGTAGCGGGCGTGGCTGAGGCAGCCGAGCGGGCCCTTGAGTCCGGTGACCCCGGGGAGCACCGCGTCGGCCGGCAGCCGGACCTCGTCCATGACCAGTTCGCTGGTGACACTGGCCCGCAGCGACCACTTGTGCCGGATCTCCGGCGCGGAGAACCCCGGGCTGTCGGTGGGCACCGCGAATCCGCGGATGCCGTCCTCGGTCTGCGCCCACACCACGGCGACCGAGGCCACGGACCCGTTGGTGATCCACATCTTGCGGCCGGTGAGCACCCAGTCGGTGCCGTCCCGCTTGGCGTGGGTGCGCATCGCGGCGGGGTCCGAGCCCACGTCGGGTTCGGTGAGGCCGAAGCAGCCGATCAGTTCGCCGGCCGCCATGCCGGGCAGCCAGCGGTGCTTCTGCTCCTCGGAGCCGTAGCGGTGGATCGCGTACATGGCGAGCGAGCCCTGGACGGAGACCAGGGAGCGGATCCCGGAGTCGGCGGCCTCCAGTTCCAGGCAGGCCAGCCCGTACTGGACGGCGCTGGCGCCGGCGCAGCCGTAGCCCTCCAGGGACATGCCGAGCGCTCCGAGGGAGCCGAGCTCGCGGGCCAGCTCGCGGATCCCGGGGAGTTCCCCCTTCTCGTACCAGTCGGCGACGTACGGCAGCACCCGGTCGGCGGCCCAGCCCCGGACGGTGTCGCGGACCGCGAGGTCCTCGGGGCTCAGCAGCTCGTCGAGGCCGAGGGGGTCGGTGGGCACGAACACGGGTCGCCTCCGGCGGGATGGGGGAACCTGGGCGGACCGTCGGCGGGCCGGCGGTGCGGGTCTCCCCGCCGCGCCGACGTTAACGCCCGTTCTCACCTACCGGCAAGCGTCCGCCGTGCGGGCGGTCAGGCCGGGCGGCCGTCGAGGGTGCGCTCGGCCTTGGCCGGGGAGGGGATCCGGGCCGCGGAGGGCCGGGCCGGGGCGGCCGGATCGGCTTCGGCCCGCTCCGGGCACTCCATGGCCCTGGGCAGCTTGAGCGCCATCACCGCGCCCGCCACCAGCAGTCCCGCGCTGACCAGCAGGGTGATGTGCAGTCCGTGCACGAAGGACACCCGGGCGGCGTGGTAGAGGGCGTCCCCCGCCGGGCCGCCCAGCCCGGCGGCGATCTGGTAGGCCTCGCCCAGCGAGTTGACCGCGCCCGCGGAGTCGGCCGCCGACACCCCCGGCACGTCGGCCAGGCCCGGCGCGTACGCCGCGTTCATCACGCTGCCGAGCAGGGCGATGCCCATGCCGGCGCCGAGCTGGTAGGAGGTCTCGCCGATGGCGGCGGCTCCGCCGGCGGTCTCCGCCGGGGCCTCGCTCAGCATCGACTCGTAGGCGGCGAACAGGGTGGTCTGGAGGCCGAAGCCGAGCAGCACGAACCCGGCGGTGAGCAGCCACGGCCGGTCGTGCTGTCCCATCAGGGTGAGCAGCAGCACGGCCAGGGCGGTCAGCAGGAAGCCCAGCGAGACCATGGCGCGGGGGCCGATCCGCTGCAGGGTGTACGAGCCGGTGCCGCCCGCGGCCATCGCCGCGAAGGTCAGCGGCAGCAGCCGCAGTCCGGTCTCCAGCGGGGACAGGTGGAGCACCAGCTGGAGGTACTGGACGGCGATCAGCTCCAGGCCGACCAGGGCCAGCATGGCCAGCACGATGCAGCCCACGGAGGTGGTGAACGCGGCCCGGGAGAACATCCGGATGTCGATCAGCGGGTGGGCGCGCCGCTTCTGCCGCCGGACGAACAGCACCAGCAGGGCCGCCCCGAGCAGCAGCGGTCCGAAGGCGAGGGGGTCCAGGAAGCTCTGGTCGGCGCCGGCCCGCTTGACGCCGAGCACCACGCCGAGCACCCCGGCCGCGGCCATCAGCGCGCCGGCCACGTCCCAGGGGCCGTCGGCGCCGCCCTTGGACTCGGGCAGCAGCCAGCGGCCGAGCGGCAGGATCACGGCCATCAGCGGGATGTTGATGAGGAAGACGGATCCCCACCAGAAGTGCTGGACGAGGAATCCGCCGAGGACCGGGCCGCTGGCCGCGCCGATGGCGGCGACGGCGGTCCAGATGCCGATGGCCAGGGCCCGCTCCCGGCGGTCGGGGAAGACCTGGCGGAGGATCGACAGGGTGGCCGGCATGATCATCGCGCCGCCGACGCCGAGCAGGGCGCGGGCGGCGATCAGCACCTGCGCGCTGTCGGCGAGCGCGGCCAGGGCCGAGGCCGCGCCGAACAGTCCGTAGCCGAGGAGCAGGATCCGGCGGCGGCCCACCCGGTCGCCGAGGGTGCCGAAGAGGATCAGCAGCGCGGCGCACACCAGCGGGTAGGCGTCGACGATCCACAGCAGCTCGACGGAGCCGGGGCGGAGGTCCTCGGTGACGGAGGGGACGGCGACGTGCAGGATCGTCGCGTCGAGCGCGACGAGGACGAGGCTGACGCACAGGACGGCCAGGACGACCCATCGGTTGGCGCCGCCCCGCGCGGCGGCGAGCCGTCGCAGGGGCTGCCAGGGGGAAGGGGTCCGGTTGCGGCCGGCCGTGTTCGTCCCCGACATGCATGTACCTCCCAGGTGATCCCTCGCACTCGGCGGACCAGCGATGACGGGCCGCGGGTGAGCGGCTTGGCGTACGGGGTCCGGCGTCGACACGCGAGTGAACCGACAGCGTACGCGAGTTCGGACGGCCGTCACGTGGTCAAGCTCTCACCCCGGCGGCCGCCGGGGTGTGGCGTACGCCACTGCCTCTCCCCCGCGTGCACAGCCGGTCACGGCCCGTGGTCCCGGCCGCTGCCACCGATAATCATGCCCGTGAAAGATCTTGCTGTTCGCCGGGCCGCGCCCGCGCTCCTCGCCTTCGCCGCGGTCCGGCTCCTCGGGCTCGCCGTGCTGGCCGGGTGGGGGGCGGTGGCGGACAGCAGTCCGCACAAGCTGCTCTCGGCCCGCTGGGACTCCCTCTGGTACGCCCGGATCGCCGCCGAGGGGTACGGGTACGAGATCGCGCTCCCGAACGGGGACGTGCACTCCAACCTCGCCTTCTTCCCGCTGCTGCCGTGGCTGGAGCGGCTGGTCTCGGCGCCGACCGGGCTGACCCACGGTTCGGCCGGACTGGTGGTGTCGGCGGTGGCCGGGCTCGCCGCGGCCTGGGGGATCTTCGCGGTCGCCGATCTGCTGTACGGCCGGCGGGCCGGGGTGTTCGCGGCGGCCGCCTGGGCGGCGCTGCCGGTCGGGATCGTGCAGTCGATGGCCTACAGCGAGTCCCTGTTCACCGCGCTGGCGGCCTGGTCGCTGTACGGGGTGCTGCGCGGCCGGTGGGTCACGGCCGGGCTGCTCGCGGCGGCGGCCGGACTGACCCGGCCGGTGGGCGCGGCGGTGGTGGCGGCGCTGTGGGTGGCGGCCGCGCTGGCCCGGCGGAACGGCACCGCGAACCGGTGGACGGCGGCCGGGGTGCTGCTGGCCCCGCTGGGGGCGGCCTCGTACGTGCTGTGGGTGGGGGCCCGGACCGGGGAGGGCCCGCTCGGCTATCTGCGGGTGCAGGGCGGCTGGGGCAACGGCTTCGACGGGGGCTGGGCCTTCGCCCGGTTCATCGGCGGCCGGCTCGGGTCGTCGGCCTGGCCGGCCGGGCTGGGGCTCCTCGCCGGGGTGCTGCTGGTGCTGTGGCTGTACCGGCTGTGCCTGCGGCAGCGGCAGCCGGCGGCGCTGCTGGTGTACTGCGGGATCGTGGTGGCGCTGGCGCTGTGCGCCTCGGGGTACTTCGGGTCCAAGCCGCGGCTGCTGCTCCCGGCGTTCCCGCTGCTGCTCCCGCTCGCCGTGGCGCTGGCCCGGTGGCGGACCGGCCGGGCGGTGGCGGTGCTGGCCGCGGCGGCGGCCGGGGCGGCGGTGTACGGGGCGTTCTGGCTGAACGGCTCGGGCCCGCCCTAACCGGGAATTGACGCATCGACATAAAGTTCCGATAAGTCACGTCGGGAATTCGGGGCCTTTAACGGAGCGTCCGGTTCACCGTGTTGGATCCCGAAGTCGGACAACCCCTCGGAAGCCATCGGAGAGACCGTCCCGGAATCCCCGGAATAGGGCTCCGACTGAGACCCACTCCACATCACATGGTCATCACAAAGCCCGCGATTCGACCGGGTGCGCCGCACACGCGCGGTAACGTCGATTGAGTGCGTACCGACCCATCATTCACCCGTCTGGAGCGGCTGTTCGCCCGCCTGGACCGTGAACCCGAACGACCGGCTCATCTGCAGACCCCGCAGATGAGCCGGCACCGTGTGGTGCTCTTCGCGTCGACCCTGCTGTTCTACGTGGCCATCGTGGTGGCCGTGCTGACCACCTCCTGGCTGGTCCGGCTGGACTGGCAGGTCATGTTCTGGCGGCCCTACGAGCAGTGGCCGGGGCTGCACGCCTACCTCGACTACCTGGTCGTGCTCGGCCAGCGCGGCCCCACCGCGGTCATGGTGGCCGCCTGGCTCGGCTGGCGCTCCTGGCGGCAGCACACCATCCGTCCGCTGATCACCCTCGGCGTGGCCCTGCTGCTGCTGAACGTGACCGTGGGCGCCGTGAAACTCGGTCTCGGGCGGCTCGGTCCGCACTACGCCACGCAGATCGGATCCGCCGAGCTCTTCGCCGGCGGCGATATATTTCCTTCCGGCCACACCGCCAACGCCGTGGTGACCTGGGGCATCCTCGCCTATCTGGCCTCCACCGCGCGCACCCGGCGGAACCTTTCGGTGCTGTCCGCCGTGGTCGCCCTGAGCGTCGGCGCCACCACCGTCTACCTGGGCACCCACTGGCTCAGCGACGTACTCCTCGGCTGGGCCGCGGGGCTGCTGATCCTGCTGGCGCTGCCCTGGTTCGAGCCGCTGATCGCCCGCGCCGAGGCCTTCGTCTTCGAACTGCGGGACCTGGTCCGCCGCCGTGCCGCGGCCCGTCCGGCGGCCCCGGCCCCGGCCCCCGCCCCGGCCCCCGTGGGGGCGGCCCGGGCGACCGCCCACACCGCGGCCCCCCGGCCGGCCGGCCACCCGGTGACGGTCCGGCCGCACATCATCCGCTCCGAACGCACCCCGCTCAGCCCGGCCGGGAGCCGGCGGCCCAGCCATCCGGCGCACACCGAACGGGCCTCGCGGAATCCGGCGGTCCGCCCGGTGGCGGGCGGCTGATCCGGCCCCCGGAGGCCGGTGGGCCGGTACGCACCGTCCGCCCCCGGCGCCCGCCCGTCAGCAGCACGCCCACACCTTCAGCCGAATCGGGTCACGCTTAGGTCACGGAATGTCGACAAGTGTTTCACCGGGCCCCCTCGGCCGAACCGGTGGATTCCCTCGGCCCGGCTATTCCCCCGGAGCCGCGACACGCCCGGCCCGGACGGTCTTTGAATTCGCCGCCGGAAAAACCGAATTCGGCTCGCCGAATTACCTTCCGGACGCCTCCGGAAGACCCCGGAAATCCGGAGCGGAACGCCCGGCCGCCCGCACGAGCAGATCCCGGGCGGCCTCGATCCGTTCCGCCAGCTCCGGCGGCTCCACCACTTCGAACTCGAAGCCCATCAGCAGCACATGGATGACGAGCACGTCCAGACTCGCCGCCCCGGTGCGCAGCAGACAGCTCTCCCCGTCCACCGGCTCCAGCACCCCGGCCGAGGGGGACACCTGCTGCGCCGCCTCCTCCGCGGACACCAGCAGCCGGACCACCGCCCGGGCCGCGTAGACCCGCTGGGAGACCCCCCGGGACACGTATCCGGCCAGGTCCTCGGCCGGCCCGGGGCGCGGGGCGAAACGCGGGCCGTGCGGCGGTCTGGGCTCGATCCGGTCGGCCCGGAAGGTCCGCCAGTCCGCCCGGTCCACGTCCCAGGCCACCAGGTACCAGCGGCGCTCGCTGCACACCAGCCGGTGCGGTTCCACGGTCCGCCGGGTGACCGCGCCCGAGTGGTCCCGGTAGCCGAACCGCAGCCGCTCGCCGTCCCGGCAGACCGCCGCCAGCTCGGTCAGCACCGAGGCGTCCACGGTGGAGCGCTGCGGCCCGCGCAGCATCGGCACGGTGAACTCGTTGAGCGTGGACACCCGGCGGCGCAGCCGGCCCGGCAGCACCTGCTCCAGCTTGGCCAGCGCCCGGACCGAGGCCTCCCCGATGCCCTCCACCCCGTTCCCGGCGGCGGTGCGCAGGCCCACGGCCACCGCCACCGCCTCGTCGTCGTCCAGCAGCAGCGGGGGCAGCTCGGCGCCCGCGCCCAGCCGGTAGCCGCCGCCGGTGCCGGGGGTGGCGTGGACGGGATAGCCGAGCTCCCGCAGCCGGTCCACGTCCCGGCGGACGGTCCGCGGGGTCACCCCGAGCCGTTCGGCGAGGTCGGCCCCGGTCCATTCCCGGTGGGCCTGCAACAGGGACAGCAGGCGCAGCAGTCGTGCGGAGGTATCCAGCATGCCCCGAGTCTGCCAGCGGCCCGGCGGGCGGCGGGACCGCCCCCGTTCAGCGCCCGGTGACCGCCGGAGCGGGCGGGGCGGCGGGCTTGGCGGACGGCGCGGCGGGCCGGGTGGTCGGGGCCGCCGGCTTGGCCGGGGCGGCGGCCGGCGGGATGGGGAGCGGCGCGGACCGGCCGCCCGGCAGACGCAGCCGGGTCCCCACCCGGAGCAGCTCCGGACGCGGCCCGACCTCCGCCCGGTTCAGCGCGTACAGGGCCTGCCAGCCGCCCGGGACCTTGTGCCGGCGGGCGACCGCGGACAGGGTGTCGCCCGGCCGCACCACATGGACCCGCCCGGACAGCCCGTAGCGCTTGGAGCACTCCGGCCAGGCCTCCCAACCCTGGGTGGCGAGCACCTCCTCGGCCACCTTGATCTGCTGCTCCCGGGTGGCCAGGTCGGCCCGCCGGGCGAAGAGCAGCCCGCCGTGGTCCTCCCAGGTGGGCTGCCAGAACTGCAGGCCCCCGTAGAAGCCGTTGCCGGTGTTGGTGCTCCAGCGGCGGCCGGACTCGCAGTCCGCCACGCAGTCCCACGGCCACAGCGCGCCGGGCCCGCAGTCCCCCGCCCCCTTGCCGATCACCCCGGGGGATCCGGCGACCACCGAGCCGGCCGGGCCCGGGGCGGGCGGTGGCGGGGGTGCCGCGAGGGCCGGGGCGGTGGACAGGGGCGCCAGGAGGGACACCAGCGCGGCGGCGGCCGGCCACGCGGCCCGCCTGATCCGGAGGTTGGGCATCGGGTCACGCTACGCACGGCTCCGGGGCCGCCGGGGCCCGCCACGCGGCGCCCGCGCCGGGGCAGGTCCGGAGCCACCCGTCCGGGCGCCCGCCGAAGCGGGCATCCGGAACCAGCAACGGCCATCAACTTGGCATAAAGAGACAGGAGTTGAAGCGAACAGAAACCGCTGCGCGAGGCGTTCACCCCTTCGGGCGTCCGGTTCGATTCCGTTCCCTCTTCCGGCGTTACCCCGGCCACCGCTCCCGCGTTGAGCCCGGCGGGCCGGGAACCCCCGGGCCGCGCACGCCTATCCGAGGAGTCACCCCGTGCCGCGTTTGCTCGACGTCAGCGATGACGTACGCGCCGAGATCGGCGACGAAGAGGCCGATCTGCTGCTCGCCGGCGACAACGCGCCGGGCAGTTACGACTGCACCTCCTGCCGCACCCCCGGAAACTCCGAGAGCGAACGCACCAGCACGGTGCTGTTCGTCGGCGAGGAGACCGCCGTCCTCGCCTTCGCCCACGCCACCTGCATCCCCTCGCAGGTCGTGGCCGTGTCCGAGGAGCAGCTCCAGGGGGCCGTCGCCTCCATCACCGGTGACTCGCCCGGCTCCGCGGCCGGACCCGAGGCCCCGCAGCCGGTGGCGGGCGGCCAGGCCGTCCTCGGCATCACCAGCGGACTGGTGCTGATCGCCGGCGACCTGCACCCCGCGCTGGTGGTGGAGCCCACCGCACCGATCGCCCGGCCCGGCACCACCGGCCCCGGCGACGACTTCCTGCCGCTGCTGATCGAGCAGGGCTTCATCCCGGTGACCAACACCGCCGACCTGCCCTCCCCGCTGGCCGGCTGGTCCGTCCTGCTGGCCGCCGGCCAGCTGCACGCCGTACTGCAGCCCGGCCCGGACGGCGCCGGGCACACCGCCTGGTGGCAGGCCCACCAGGCGCTCTCGGTCACCGACGGCTGGCGGGCCGCCGTCAACCGCACCCAGCGCGTGCTGATCTACGCGGCCCCGGTCGGCTCCATCGGCCAGCAGCCCCGCGAGGACCTGCTGCGCGACGCCCTCGACAAGGCGGCCGCCGCCGGCAAGCTCGTCGCCGCCTCGATGCCCCTGGCCGGCACCTGATCCCCACGGCCCCCGGTTCGCCGGGTGTGCCCGGACCCCTCCGGGCACACCCGGCGATCTGCGTTTTTCCGACCGTTTCCGGAGCCGCCCCGCATCCGCAGCGCCGCCGGTTCGTTGGCTGATACGTGCCTCAATACGACCCCCACATGCCCCCGTCGCGGACGCACGGCGCCTCGCAGACCCCGATCTACGACGCCCTGTACTCGGAGTACCTCCGCGGCTTCCGGGCGCTGCCGTACGACCGGACGGGCGAGGAGGACCTCGGGTTCACCGCCTTCGCCGCCGGACCCGCGGCCCTGGACCGGCAGAGCGCCTACACCGCCGGCCACAGCGGAGTCGGCGGCTGGAACGGTTCCGCGTGGCAGACCGAGCCCTGGCCCGTCTCCTACGCCCCGCAGCCCGCCTACGCCGGCGCCGGCACCTACGGCGGCGGGCGGCAGCACCAGACCGGAATGCAGCACATCCCGGCGGCCCTGCCGCCCGCTCCGCGCCGGGGCTACTGACCCCGGCGCCGCGCCCCGCTCCGGAGCGCTACTTCTTCTTGTTGGCGCCGCGCTTCTCGCGCACCCGCACCGACATGTGGATCGGGGTCCCCTCGAACCCGAACTCCTCGCGCAGACGGCGCTCCACGAAGCGGCGGTAGCCGTGCTCCAGGAAGCCGGACGCGAACAGCACGAACCGCGGCGGCTTGGTGCCGGCCTGGGTGCCGAACAGGATCCTGGGCTGCTTGCCGCCGCGGATCGGGTGCGGGTGGGCGGCGACGATCTCACCGAGGAAGGCGTTCAGCCGACCGGTGGGAACACGGGTCTCCCACCCGGCCAGCGCCGTCTCGATGGCCGGGACCAGCTTCTCCATGTGGCGGCCGGTGAGCGCCGAGACGTTCACCCGGGGCGCCCAGGCGACCTGCTGCATCTCGGTCTCGATCTCGCGCTCCAGGTAGTAGCGCCGCTCCTCGTCGAGCTCGTCCCACTTGTTGTACGCGATCACGATGGCGCGCCCGGCCTCGACGGCCATGGTGATGATGCGCTGGTCCTGGACGCTGATGTTCTCGGTGGTGTCGATCAGGATGACCGCCACCTCCGCCTTCTCCACGGCGGCGGCCGTGCGCAGCGAGGCGTAGTAGTCGGCGCCCTGCTGGAGGTGGACCTTCTTGCGGATGCCCGCGGTGTCCACGAACTTCCAGGTGACCCCGCCGAGCTCGATCAGCTCGTCGACCGGGTCCCGGGTGGTGCCGGCCAGCTCGTTGACGACCACCCGGGTCTCCCGGGCCACCTTGTTGAGCAGCGAGGACTTGCCGACGTTCGGGCGGCCGATCAGGGCGATCCGGCGGGGGCCGCCGAGCGGGGTGCCGCCGAAGGTCTGCTCGGGGGCGTCCGGGAGCACCTCCAGGACGGCGTCCAGCATGTCGCCGGTGCCGCGGCCGTGCAGCGAGGAGACCGGGTGCGGCTGGCCGAGGCCCAGCGACCACAGGCTGGCCGCGTCGGCCTCGCCGCTCTGGCCGTCGACCTTGTTGGCGCAGAGCACCACGGGCTTGCCGGCCCGGCGCAGCAGCCGGACCACGGCCTCGTCGGTGTCGGTGGCGCCGACCTTGGCGTCCACCACGAAGACCACCGCGTCGGCGGTCTCGATGGCGTACTCGGCCTGGGCGGCGACGGAGGCGTCGATGCCGAGGACGTCCTGCTCCCAGCCGCCGGTGTCCATGACCTTGAAGCGGCGGCCGGCCCATTCGGCCTCGTAGGACACGCGGTCGCGGGTGACGCCGGGCTTGTCCTCGACGACCGCTTCGCGGCGGCCGATGATCCGGTTCACCAGGGTCGACTTGCCGACGTTCGGGCGGCCGACGACGGCGAGGACGGGAAGCGGGCCGGAGCCCGCCTCCTCGATCGCGCCCTCGACGTCCTCGATGTCGAAGCCTTCGGTCGCCGCGAGCTCCATGAACTCCGCGTACTCGGCGTCGCCAAGCGCTCCGTGGTCGTGCTGGTCGTTCATGAAGTCCGTTCCTCGTCGTTCGTGGTGGTCGGTGGCACCGGCGCGGCTGCGCGGGTCCACTACTGGTTCAAGTCTCGCCTAGCGCCCGGTGAGGCGCCTGGCGTCCGCCAGGTGGGCGGTGAGACGGTCCTGGATCCGGACGGTGGCCCCGTCCAGGGCGGTGCGGGTCCGTCGCCCGCTGCCGTCCCCGGCCTGGAAGGCACCGCCGAAGACGATGTCGACCCGGCTGCGGAGCGGTGGCAGGCCCTTGACCAGCCGTCCCGCCCGTTCGTTGCCGCCCAGGACGGCCACCGGGACGATCGGCGCCCCGGAGCGTACGGCGAAGTAGGCCAGACCGGCGCGCAGCGAGGCGAAGTCGCCTTCGCCGCGGCTGCCCTCGGGGAAGATCCCGAGCACTCCGCCGTCGTCCAGGACGCCGAGGGCGCTGGTGACGGCGGTGCGGTCGGTGCCGTCCCGGTCGACCCTGACCTGCCCGATCCCTTCCAGGAAGGGGCCGAGCGGTCCCACGAACGCTTCCTTCTTGATCAGGAAGTGCACGGGCCGGGGCGCGGTCCCCATGAGCATGGGGCCGTCGATGTTGTGCGAGTGGTTCACCGCGAGGATGACCGGCCCGGCGGCCGGCACCTTCCAGGCGCCGAGCACCCGGGGCTTCCACAGCCCGTACATGAGCCCGATGCCGATCCGCCGCCCGATCGCCGCACCCTTGAGGGAGGGCGTTCCGGTCACTGAGAGGCCACCCGCTTCGCCGCGCGGCGCTCCTCCACCAGGGTCACCACGCATTCGATGACCTGGTCGAGGGTGAGTTCGGTGGTGTCGACCTCGACGGCGTCCCCGGCCTTGGCCAGCGGGGAGGTCTTCCGGCCGGAGTCGGCGGCGTCCCGCTTGATCAGGGCCTCCTTGGTGGCGGCCAGGTCGGCGGCCTCCTTGCCCTTGAGCTCGCCGCTGCGGCGGGCCGCGCGGGCCTCCGCGGAGGCGGTGAGGAAGATCTTGAGGTCGGCGTCGGGCAGCACGGTGGTGCCGATGTCCCGGCCCTCGACGACGATCCCGCCCTCGGCCCCGGCGGCGATGGTGCGCTGCAGCTCGGTGATCAGGGTGCGGACCTCGGGGACGGCGCTGACCGCGCTGACCTTGGAGGTGACCTCCTGGGTGCGGATGGGACCGGAGGCGTCGCGGCCGTCCACGGTGATGGTGGGGGCGGCCGGGTCGGTGCCGGACACGATGACCGGCTTGCCGGCGGCGAGGGCCACGGCGTGGGCGTCGGTGACGTCCACGCCGTTCTCGGTCATCCACCAGGTGATGGCCCGGTACTGGGCACCGGTGTCCAGGTAGCGCAGCCCGAGCTTCGCGGCCACGGCCTTGGAGGTGCTGGACTTGCCCGTGCCGGACGGACCGTCGATGGCGACGATGACGGCGGACGGAGCGGCGGTATCCACGGGGCGGGCACCTTCCTGGTGGCTCGGTTTTTCGGGGCGTCGTGCGGGCGCGCCAAATGCGCCCCTCCCCAAGGTTACCGGGCGGCGGCGGTGGTCGGCTCCGCGCTGTGGGCGGCCGCTACTGCTGGCGCAGTGACCAGCCGCGTTCGCGGAGCTCCGCGGTGAGTGCGGGGACCGCCCGGGGCTCCACCATCAGCTGCACCAGACCGGCCTGCTGGCCGGTGGCGTGCTCGATCCGGACGTCCTCCACGTTGACCCCGGCGCGGCCGGCGTCGGCGAAGATCCGGGCCAGCTCACCCGGCTGGTCGCTGATGAACACGGCGACGGTCTCGTAGGCGGCGGGGGCGGCGCCGTGCTTGCCGGGGACCCGTTCGCGGCCGGCGTTGCCGCGGCGCAGCACGTCCTCGATGCCGGCGGCCCCGTCCAGCCGCTTGGCCTCGTCGGCGGACTGGAGTCCGCGCAGGGCCCGGACGGTCTCGTCCAGGTCGGCGGCGATCCCGGCGAGGACGTCGGCGACCGGCCCGGGGTTGGCGGAGAGGATCTCCACCCACATCCGGGGGTCGGAGGCGGCGATCCGGGTGACGTCCCGGATGCCCTGCCCGCAGAGCCGGACGGCGGTCTCGTCGGCCTCCTCCAGGCGGGCGGCGACCATCGAGGAGACCAGCTGGGGGGTGTGCGAGACCAGGGCGACGGCCCGGTCGTGGGCGTCGGCGTCCATCACCACGGGCACGGCCCGGCACAGGGCGACCAGTTCCAGGGCGAGGTTGAGGACCTCGTGGGCGGTGTTGCGGGCCGGGGTGAGGACCCAGGGGCGGCCCTCGAAGAGGTCGGCGGTGGCGGCGAGCGGGCCGGAGCGCTCCTTGCCGGCCATCGGGTGGGTGCCGATGTAGTCGGAGACGTCGACGCCGGCGGCCTCCAGCTCGCGGCGGGGGCCGCCCTTGACGCTGGCCACGTCCACGTAGGCGCGGGCCAGGCCGCGGGCCATGGCGTCGGTCAGGGTGGCGGCCACATGGGCCGGGGGCACGGCGATGACGGCGAGGTCGACCCTGTCCGCGGGCGGCTGGTCGGTGCCGGCGCCGAGCGCGGCAGCGGTGCGGGCCTGGACCGGGTCGTGGTCCTCCAGGTGGACGGTGATCCCCCGGCCGGCCAGGGCGAGTGCCGCGGAGGTGCCGATCAGTCCGGTTCCGATGACGACGGCGGTTCTCACTCTGGGTACTCCTCGGGGCGGCACGGCGTTGGTCCTGGGACCACTCAGGGTAGTCACCCGTGACGCCGCGGAGGACCCGGAGTCCGCCCCTCGGGACGGGCTCCGGGTCCTCGGGTGGCCGGTGGCTCCGTCGGCACCGGCGGTCGGGTGGGCTCAGAGGTTCTGGGCCTTGATGATGTCCTCCAGGGAACCGCCGGGCAGCTGTCCCTGGGGGGTCAGCTTGTCCACGGCCTGCGGGAGCGCCTGGGCGATCTGGTCGGCGGCCTTGTCGGGGCTGACACCGGTCTGCTCGGCGACCTTCTGGAGGGTGTCGTCGGGCAGCGCCTCCTTGATCTGGGCGCCGCTGACCGGCTGGTTCTCGCCGGTGCCGATCCAGGACTGGGCCTGGTCGACCAGTCCGGATTTGGTCAGCATGTCCAGCAGCCCGCCGAGCGGGTTGGAACCGCCGGCCGCCTGGGCTCCGCCGGCCTGGGCACCGCCGCCCTGGGCTCCGCCCATCAGGGAGCCGAGCAGCGCGCCGAGGATGTCGCCGCCGCCGCCCGAACCGCCCTTGCCGCCGCCCAGGAGGCTGCCGAGCAGCGCGCCGAGGTCATTTCCCGCCATGGTCGTGCCTTTCGAAGAGGGACCGGGCGGGACGAGGGGGGTACCGCCCGGCTTCGCGACACCGTCAATCTCTCCCGAACCAGGCGGTGCCGCCACTCGGGCGGAGTGCGCTACAACCGAGGCATGATCTTCCATCTGGTTCCGCTCGCCGACTGGTCCACCGCGCCCGACCGCCCGTACGCCCCGTCCTCGCTGGACTCCGAGGGGTTCGTGCACTGTTCGGCGGACCGCCCGACCGTTCTCGCCATCGCCGAGACCCACTACCGGGACACCCCGGGCACCCTGCTCGCCGTGGAGCTCGACGAGGCGGCCCTGACCCCGGAGGTCCGCCGTGAGGGCGGGTCGGGGGACCCCTACCCGCATGTGCACGGCCCGCTGGACCGGACGGCCGTCGCCGGGGTCTGGGAGGTGCTCCGCGCCCCGGGGAGTCCGGCGGAACTGGTGCGCTGGCGGCCGATGGGGTGAGCGGAAACCCGTTCGCGGCCGTCGGCGGGCGCCGCCTACGCTCCCCCGATGGACGAACAGAGCCTGGTCCGCGACCACACCGTGTACGCCTGCGTGATGGGCTCGCGGGCCTTCGGGCTGGCCACCGGCACCAGTGACACCGACCGGCGCGGGGTGTACCTGGCGCCCACCCCGCTGTTCTGGCGGTTCGACAAGCCCCCCACGCATGTGGAGGGGCCGCTGCCGGAGCAGTTCTCCTGGGAGCTGGAACGCTTCTGCGAGCTGGCCCTGCGGGCCAACCCCAACATCCTGGAGTGCCTGCACTCCCCGCTGGTGGAGCGGCTGACCCCGGTGGGCGAGGAACTCCTCTCGCTGCGCGGCGCGTTCCTGTCCCGCCGGGCGCACACCTCCTTCAGCCGGTACGCGGCCTCCCAGCACGGGAAGCTCCTCGCCGACGTACGGGTGCACGGCGCCCCGCGCTGGAAGCACGCCATGCACCTGCTGCGGCTGCTGATCTCCTGCCGGGACCTGCTGCGCACCGGCCGGCTGACGGTGGACGCGGGTGGGCACCGCGACCGCCTGCTGGCGGTCCGCCGGGGCGAGCTGGGCTGGGCGGAGGTGGAGCGCTGGATGGCCGCCCTGGTCGCCGAGACCGACGCGGCCCTCCCGTCCAGCCCCCTCCCCCCGGACCCGGACCGGGCCCGCGTCGAGGACTTCCTCCACCGCACCCGCGCCGCCTCGGCCGCCCTCGCCTAGACGGCCTGGGTCCTCACGCGTCCCAGAGGCGGCCGAAGGCGAGGAGTTCCTCGCGGTGTTCGATGCGGCCCTCCCAGTCGCGGGGCCAGATGTCGGGGCCCAGGTGGGCGCCGGCGAAGGCGCCGGTCAGGCAGGCGATGGAGTCGGAGTCCCCGGAGGTGCAGGCGGCCCGGCGCAGGGCGAGGAGCGGCTCCTCGGGGAAGAGCAGGAAGCAGTGCAGGGCGGTGGCCAGGGCCTCCTCGGCGATCCAGCCGGCCCCGGTGGCCAGGCAGGGGTCCAGTTCGGGGGCCGGTTCGCGCAGGGCGGCGGCCAGCCGGTCCAGGGCGCCCAGGCAGTCGTCCCAGCCGCGGGCGATGAAGGACTCCGGGGAGGGGTCGGAGGCGGTGCGCCGCCACAGGTCGCCGAGCCAGGCCTGGTGGTACCGGGTGCGCTGGTGCAGGGCGTAGGAGCGGAGCCGGCCGACCAGGCCGGTGACCTCCACCCCGTCGGCCAGCAGGCGGACGGCGTGCGCGGTGAGGTCGGAGGCGGCCAGCGCGGTGGGGTGACCGTGCGTCAGCGCGGACTGGAGCTGGGCGGCACCGGCCCGCTCGTCCTCGGTCCAGCCGGGCACCAGGCCGACCGGCACCACCCGCATGTTGGCGCCGCAGCCCTTGGAGCCGATCCGGCTGGCGTCCCGCCAGTCCCGCTCGGGGTCGTCCAGCAGGGAGCAGGCCTCCAGACAGGTCCGGCCGGGGGCCCGGTTGTTCTCCGGGGAGTGGTACCAGTCGACGAACTCCTCGCGGACCGGGCGGGCCAGCCGCAGCGGGGCGATCCGGCCGCGTTCGCCGGCCGTGCGGATGCCCCGGGCCAGGGCCAGGGTCATCTGGGTGTCGTCGGTGACGATCGCGGGGCGCGGCAGCGGCATCTCCCGCCAGGGTCCGAGCTTGGCGAGGATGGCGGGCACGTCGTTGAACTCGGTGGGGAAGCCCAGGGCGTCGCCGAGGGCCAGCCCGATCAGGGCTCCGGTCGCGGGGCGCTTGGCCGGGGTGCTGGTCATCGCGGTTGTCCTTCCGGCGGGTTCGGGTGCGGGTGCGGATTCGGCTGCGGCTTCGGGTCCGTGTGCGGTTGCGGGGCGGGGCGGAGCAGCGGCGGGTGGAGCGCGGTGGCCGGTCCGGCCCGGTAGAGGGCGGCGGGTTTGCCCCGGCCGCCGGTGAGCCGGGCGGCCCCGGGGACGGGTTCGACGAAGCCGGGGGTGGCGAGGACCTTGCGGCGGAAGTTGGGCCGGTCCAGCGGGGTGGCCCAGACGGTCTCGTAGACGGCCTGGAGCTCGCCGAGGGTGAACTCGGGCGGGCAGAAGGCGGTGGCCAGGCAGCTGTATTCGAGTCTGGCGCCGATCCGTTCCCGGGCGTCGGCCAGCATCGTGGCGTGGTCGAAGGCCAGCGGGCCGGTCCCGTCCACCGCCGTCCAGCGGGCCTGGGCGGCGTCCCCGCCGCCCTCCGCGGCGGGCTCGGGCATGTCGGGCACCAGTGCGGTGAAGGCCACCGACACCACCCGCATCCTCGGGTCCCGGTCCGGTTCGCTGTAGGTGCGCAGCTGTTCCAGGTGGAGTCCGGCCACCACCGGGTCGGGGAGTCCGGTCTCCTCGGCGAGTTCCCGGCGGGCGGCGGTCTCGGCGGACTCCCGGGGCAGCAGGAACCCGCCGGGCAGGGCCCACTGTCCGGCGTACGGTTCCTGGCCGCGCCGGATCAGCAGCACGTGCAGGGCGCCCGCGCGGACGGTGAACACGGCCAGGTCGACGGTGACGGCGAACGGCTCGAAGGCGGCCGGGTCGTACCCGGTGCCGGCGCTCACCGGCGTTCCGGCAGCGGGTCGGCGAACCGGGGGCCTTCGGCGAGCAGGGCGTCCACCGCGCCGACGGCGGCGGCCAGCCGTTCCTCCGGGGTGCCGCGCACGGTCAGGAAGCGGCGGCCGGTCCGGGTGAGTCCGGCGCGGAAGCGGCCGGTCATCCAGGGCCGGAGCTCCGGGCCCTCGCGCAGTCCGTCGTCCTCGAAGGGCACCCCCTCGTGGTCGGTGAGCAGGTAGAGGTCGCGGGGCCGCAGGGCGGCGATCGCCTCCACCTCCGGGCTGCGGCGGCCGAGGTAGCGCTCGTGCCAGACGCCGGTGGCGAAGGAGTCGGTGTCGCAGACCAGTACGGGCGAGCCCAGGCGGGCGGCCCGTTCCTCCTCGGCGTCCTGCCGGCGGGCGATCAGCGGGAACTCCTCGGAGGTGAACTCGGCGTCGGCCCAGTCGGCGGCCGGGTCGGCGGCCCGCAGCGCGGCGAGCTTCTCCTCGCTGTACCGGCGCCCGTACTCGGCGACCCAGCCGGTGCCCGCCCACACCCCGCCGCGCCGCCGGTAGTGGGCGGCCAGGGCGCGGGAGAGGGTGGTGGTGCCGGTGGACTCGGCGCCGAGCACCACCACCCGCCGGGTCAGGGCGGCCCGGACGGCCGGTCCGAGGAACTCCCAGTGGCCGGTGGGGTCGGCGCGGACGGCGGTCCCGGAGACCGGGTGGCGGGTGCGTCCGGGGTCCACGAGGACCTCCTCGGCGCCGAACCGGCGGGCGAGCTCGGTGCCGTACTCCTCGGAGGTGAAGACGGCGTCCACCCGCTCCGGGACGGCCGCGCGGAAGATCGCCATGTGGGCGTCCCAGACGGCCGGGTCGTGCAGGTCCACGGGGATGTCGTCGATCGCGCCGACCACACGGGCGGCGGGGTGGGCCTCGCGCATCCAGGCGACCCGGTCGGCGAGCGGGACGGACTCCACCGAGGAGGCGCAGACCAGCACGGTGAGCCGGTCGCACCGGGCCTCGGCGGTGCGGACCAGATGGTGGTGGCCGGCGTGCGGCGGATAGAACTTGCCGAGCACCAGCCCGTGGCCGTGGCGGTTCACGCGGTCGCTCCCAGGGTCGTGCGGGCGCCGCCGTCGCGGGCCGGCAGGCTCCGCCGCCAGCCGAGCAGTCCGGCGACGCAGAGGGCGAGGAAGCCGGCGTAGAGGACGGAGGTGAGGTAGAGCCCCTTGTAGGCGTACAGGGGGATGTAGACGAGGTCGGCGGCGATCCACAGCCACCAGGACTCGACGAGCTTGCGGCACTGCCCGTAGGTGGCGGCGAGCGAGAGCCCGGTGGTGGCCGCGTCCCAGAAGGGGACGGTGGAGTCGGTGGCCCGGTCCAGGAGCAGGGTCAGCGCGGCCACTCCCAGCGCCGTCGCCGCGCCCAGCCAGGCCCATTCGGTACGGGTGGTGCGGCGCACCGGCAGGGCGGTGGCGGTGCCCGGTCCCCCGCCGTGGGTCCAGGACCACCAGCCGTAGCCGGCCAGGGCGATGAAGACGATCTGGAGTCCGGCGTCGGCGTAGAGCCCGGCCTGGGCGAACAGCACGATGAAGAAGATGTTGTTGGCGATGCCGACGGGCCAGTTGGCGATGTGCTGCCGGGCGACCAGCGCCACGCAGACGGCTCCGGTGGCGAAGCCGAGCACCTCGGTCCAGCTCAGGGTCCAGTGCACGACGACCCCCTCCTTTTATAGTCACGATGACTATAAACAGGGGAGCGGGTCCGGGACAAGCGAAAAGCCCGTGGCGCCCCCGACGGGGCACCACGGGCTTCGGCTCCGCGTGACGGCGGTCCTCGCCGTGCGGCGGCGGGTCCTACAGGCCGACCTCGCGCATCAGCATGCCGACCTCGGTGTTGGTCAGCCGGCGCAGCCAGCCGGACTTCTGGTCGCCCAGCTCGATCGGACCGAAGGCGGTCCGGACCAGCTTGTCGACGGGGAAGCCCGCCTCGGCCAGCATCCGGCGCACGATGTGCTTGCGGCCCTCGTGCAGGGTCACCTCGACCAGGTAGTTCTTGCCGACCTGGTCGACCACCCGGAAGTTGTCGGCGCGAGCGTAGCCGTCCTCCAGCTCGATGCCGTCCTTGAGGCGCTTGCCGATGTCCCGCGGGAGCGAGCCGGTGATCGCGGCCACATAGGTCTTCTGCACGCCGTACTTCGGGTGGGTGAGGCGGTGGGCCAGCTCACCGTGGTTGGTGAGCAGGATGATGCCCTCGGTCTCGGTGTCCAGCCGGCCCACGTGGAAGAGACGGGTCTCCCGGTTGGTGACGTAGTCGCCGAGGCACTGGCGGCCGTCCGGGTCCTCCATGGTGGAGACCACACCGGCCGGCTTGTTCAGTGCGAAGAACAGGAAGGACTGGGTGGCGACGGTCAGACCGTCGACCTTGATCTCGTCGCTGGGCGCGACCCGCTTGCCCTGCTCCAGCACGACCTGGCCGTTGACCTCGACACGGGCCTGCTCGATGAGCTCCTCACAGGCGCGGCGGGAGCCCATGCCGGCCCGGGCGAGCACCTTCTGCAGCCGCTCGCCCTCCTGCTCGGCACCCGGGAAGGTCTTGGGGGTCTTGATCTCCGGGCGGTCGGTGTAGCGCTCGCGCACCCGCTCCTCGATCCGCGCGTCCAGCTCGCGGGGGCGGGACTGGCCGCTGCGGCTGCCGGGGCCGCGGCGCGGGCCGCCGGCCCCGCCGATGCCGGGGGTGCGGGAGGTCTTGGGGCCGCCCTTGGCGCCGCCGCGCGCCGCAGCGCCGCGGGCTCCGGAGCCGCCGCGGCCGCCGTCGGCCGCGCCGCGGGCACCGCCGCCGCCGGCCTTGGCACCGGCGCGGCCGTTGCGCTCGCCCTCGGGACCCACGTCGTAGCGCCGCTCCTCGGGGCGGGGGTTGCGGATCCGGGGCTCCGGCCGGTCGCGGTCGCGGTCCCGGTCGCCCTGGTAGCCGCCGGAGCCGCCGCCCTGGTAGCCGCCGCCCTGGTAGCCACCGCGGGAGCCGCCGCCGGAGGAGGAGCCGCCACGGGAGCCGCCGCCCTGGTAGCCGCCGGAGGAGGAGCCGCCGCGCGAACCGCCGGAGCCGCCGCCCTGGTAGCCGCCGCGGGAGCCGCCGGAGCCGCTGCCGCCGCCGGAGCCGCCGCGGTAGCCGCCCCCGCCGGAGGAGGAGCCGCCGCGGGAGTTCCCGCGACCGCCACCGCCGCCGCCGCTGTTCCTGTTGCCGCCGCCGTTGCCGTTGCCGCTGCTTCGCATCAAAGTTCCGTCGTCTTGTCGTCGTCTGCGTACGTGTCCGGGGCATCGGGTGCGTCCGGATC
Source organism: Streptomyces sp. NPDC033845 (assembly GCF_055576225.1). Classification (NCBI taxonomy): domain Bacteria; kingdom Bacillati; phylum Actinomycetota; class Actinomycetes; order Kitasatosporales; family Streptomycetaceae; genus Streptomyces; species Streptomyces sp. NPDC033845. Next base: position 283,530 of record NZ_JBVIRI010000010.1, read on the forward strand.
GAACGACGGCACACCTTCTTGCGTCTCGGCTTCGATCGCGTCCGCCTCGGGGAGGAAGGGCGCGAGCTCCGGGAGCTCGTCCAGGCCTCGCAGGCCCATCCGCTCCAGAAAGTAGTTCGTCGTCCTGTACAGGATCGCACCTGTTTCGGGTTCCGTCCCCGCCTCGGCCACCAGACCCCTCTGGAGGAGGGTCCGCATGACCCCGTCGCAGTTCACCCCGCGCACCGCGGAGACCCTGCTGCGGCTGACCGGCTGCCGGTAGGCGACCACCGCCAGGGTCTCCAGTGCCGCCTGGGTGATCCGGGCCTGCTGGCCGTCCAGGACGAAGGCCTCGACGGCCGCCGCGTACTCGGGCCGGGTGTAGTAGCGCCAGCCGCCGGCGACCGGCCGCAGCTCGAAGCCGCGGCGCTGGATCCGGTATTCGTCGGCGAGCTCCCGGAGGGCGCCGGCGACCTCCCGGGGGGTCCGGCCCAGCACCTTGGCCAGGTGCGCCTCGGTGGCGGGTTCGTCCACCACCATCAGGACGGCCTCCAGGGCCGGCTTCAGCTCCAGCGCGTCCGGGGTCATTCCGCCGCCTCCACATCGAACACATCGAACTCGCCGGTGACCGCGGCCGCCGCCGCTGCCCCGTCCAGGCCGCTCCAGCGCACCGTGAGCGCCCGCAGGGCCTCCTCCTGCTCCAGGGCCACGGCCTTCTCCCGGTAGAGCTCCAGCAGGGCCAGGAACCGCGCGACCACGGTCAGGGTGTCCGGGGCGTCCTCGGTGAGCTCGGCGAAGGTGGCCTCGCCGCGCTCCCGGAGGATCCGTACGAGCACCTCGGCCTGCTCCCGGACGCTGACCAGCGGGGCGTGGATGTGGTCCACGTACACCTCGGGCGCGGCCCGGGGCTGCATGGCGCGGGCGGCGAGCCGGGCGAAGCCCTCGGCGCCGATGCCGAGGACCACGTCGGGCAGCAGTTCGGCGTGGTGCGGCTCCAGGCCCACGGTGCGCGGGTAGCGCCGGGCCTCGGCCTCGGCCCGCTCCTCGAAGATCGCGGCGATGCGTTTGTACGCGCGGTACTGGAGCAGCCGGGCGAAGAGCAGGTCCCGGGCTTCGAGGAGGGCGAGGTCGGCCTCGTCCTCGACCTCGGCGGCGGGCAGCAGCCGGGCCGCCTTGAGGTCGAGCAGGGTGGCCGCGACCACCAGGAACTCGGTGGTCTGGTCGAGGTCCCCGTCCGGGCCCATCGCACGGATGTGCGCCATGAACTCGTCGGTGACCTGGGAGAGGGCCACCTCGGTGACGTCCAGCTTGTGCCGGGAGATCAGCTGGAGCAGCAGGTCGAAGGGGCCCTCGAAGTTCGCCAGCCGCAGGGTGAACCGGCCGCTGCCCGGCTCCGCCTCGGCCGGGCCGGGGGCCTGCGGGGCCTGCGGGGACTCGGTGGCGGCCTCGGGGTCGGGTTCGGGGACCGTGACCGCGGCCGGAACCGCTTCCGGTGCCGGGTCGGGCCCGGGGGGCGGTGCGGGGGCCGGGGGCGGGGACGGCGGCTCCGTCGGCTCCGGACGTCCGGCGGCCGCGCCCGGGCCTCGGCCCAGGCGGCGCCGGGCGGAGGGGCCGGCGGGGTCGTTCGGGGGCATCACGGTCCAGGGTGCGGGAGCGGGTGGAGCACCGGCCCGGAGGCCGTACGTCGGACCGGCCAGCCTACCGGCCGGCCCCGCCCCGCCCCCGGCCCCACACGGGTGCCCCCGGAGTGCGCCACTCCCGGAACGGGACGTCCCGGCGGCGCCGGCGCCGCCGGGCGACCGCGGGCCACGGCGCGCGGGCCGGTATCGGGGCGCCGGCCGGTCCGGGGGCACCGGGTCGAACACGGCACCGAGGCCCGGGTCCGAGGGCACCGGGCCGGTCTCGGGAGCCACCGAGCCGGGCGCGGGACGCGGGCCGGTTCGGGGGCGCCGGGCCCCACCCGGGCCCGTTGTGCCGGTGGCGCGGCCGCGGCCGGGTCAGCGGCCGCGGAGGCGGCGGACCAGGATGCTGGCGTCGCCGCGGGATTCCAGATCGGCGAGGACCACCGCCACCGCCTCGCGCACGATCCGGCCGCGGTCCACCGCGAGGCCGTGCTCCCCGCGCAGCACAAGCCGCGCGTGCTCCAGGTCCATCAGCTCCTCGGCGGAGACGTAGACCGTGATCTTCTCGTCGTGCCGCTCGCGCCCGCTGGGGCGCCGGTTGGCGCCCCGCCCCTTGCGCCGGGGCGCCGACCCGGTGCCCGACCCCGTGGGGCCGGAACCTTCCTGCGGTCGGCGCGGCCCGCCCACCACCGGCTCCGCCGGGCCCGTCCCGGCCGCGGCGGGCTCGGGCTGCTCGGCGGTCCCGCCCGCGGGGCCCGGGGCGGGCTCCTCCACGCCCCTGCGCGGCGAGGAGGACTGGAGCGCGGTCCCACCGGTCGTACGGAACAGTTCGTCGGCTCCGGGCAGACTCACTCGGCGTGACACCGGGCGAGCACCTCCCTGGCCAGCTGGCGGTAGGCGGCGGCACCGACGGAGTTGGAGGCGTACGTGGTGATGGGCTCGCCGGCGACGGTGGTCTCCGGGAAGCGCACCGTGCGGCCGATGACCGTGTGGTAGACGTGGTCGTCGAAGGCCTCGACGACCCGCGCCAGCACCTCGCGGCTGTGCACCGTGCGGGAGTCGTACATGGTGGCCAGGATCCCGTCGAGCTCCAGCTCCGGGTTCAGCCGCTCCTGCACCTTCTCGATGGTCTCGGTCAGCAGGGCCACGCCGCGGAGCGCGAAGAACTCGCATTCCAGCGGCACGATGACCTTGTGAGCGGCCGTCAGGGCGTTGACCGTGAGCAGGCCCAGCGAGGGCTGACAGTCGATCACGATGTAGTCGTAGTCCTGCATCAGCGGCTTCAGGGCCCGCTGGAGCGTGGACTCGCGCGCGACCTCGCTGACCAGCTGCACTTCGGCGGCGGACAGGTCGATGTTGCTCGGCAGCAGGTCCATGTTGGGGACCGCGGTCTTGAGCAGCACCTCGTCGGCCGACATGCCCCGCTCCATGAGCAGGTTGTAGACCGTCAGGTCGAGTTCCATCGGGTTGACGCCGAGGCCGACCGACAGGGCTCCCTGCGGGTCGAAGTCGACGAGCAGCACCCGGCGTCCGTACTCGGCGAGCGCGGCACCCAGGTTGATGGTCGACGTGGTCTTGCCGACGCCGCCCTTCTGGTTGCACATCGCGATGATCTTCGCCGGGCCGTGGCCGGTGAGCGGCCCCGGGATCGGGAAGTACGGGAGCGGCCGGCCGGTGGGGCCGATGCGCTCGCGGCGCTGCCGGGCGGCGTCCGGGGCGAGCGTGGCCGCGTATTCGGGGTCCGGCTCGTACTCGGCGTCGGGGTCGTAGAAGTGCCCTTCGGGCACCTGGTTGTTGGTGTAGTCGGCGAAACCTGTGGGCTCTCGGCCGCTCAGGTCGCCGGCCATGGAGTTCACGTCTAGGCCGTCCATGCTCTTCGGGGGCGTCGTCATGTGCTGGTGGTTTGCGAAGGTGCGGACTGCGACGGAGCCGACGGCTTCGAGCCCGGCCGGGCCCTGGGCCCGTCCGGGCGTCCCTGCTTGACCACCCCCGGGAGCAAATGTCGACTCATTCACAAGTCGTCTTACCTCCTTGGACGTGACCAGGACACTTATCGATAGGTCAGCGTGGCACCATGCCGACGGTTGTGGACTCTATGGCGTGTCAGCGCTCCGCAGCAACACAATCCGCCGGACCCGGCACGATGTGTCGGCAACCGAACACCGCTCTGTCAAGAGCGTAAGAGCCGTCGCCGGGAAGTTTCGCGGGTGTGCGAAACGGTTAAAGGGTTACGTTCGAGGCGAGTTGAGCGGCCCTGCCGGGCCGTCACCGAACGCGTCCGGCCGGACCTCGCGAGCAAGGTCCGGCCGGATACGTGAGATTGACGTCAGTCGTTGACGGGACGGCTCCCGATCAGCCGAGCAGCGTGTGCAGCTCCAGCGTGTCGAGGCCGTGGGCCTCGGCGACCGGGCCGTAAACGACCTGTCCGTCATGGGTGTTGAGGCCCAGGGCGAGCGCCGGGTCACGGCGCAGCGCCTCGACCCAGCCGAGGTTCGCGAGCTGCACGATGTAGGGCAGGGTCGCGTTCGTCAGGGCGTAGGTGGAGGTGTTCGGCACCGCGCCGGGCATGTTGGCGACGCAGTAGAAGACCGAGTTGTGGACCTGGAAGGTCGGCTCGGCGTGAGTGGTCGCGCGGGAGTCCTCGAAGCAGCCGCCCTGGTCGATCGCAATGTCGACAAGGACACTTCCGGGCTTCATCCGGGAGACCAGCTCGTTGGTGACCAGCTTCGGGGCCTTCGCACCCGGGATCAGCACGGCACCGACGACGAGGTCGGCCTCCAGGACGGCCTTCTCCAGCTCGTAGGCGTTGGAGACGATCGTCTTGATCTTCGTGCCGAAGATCTTGTCGGCCTCGCGGAGCTTGTTGATGTCGCGGTCCAGCAGGGTCACGTGGAAGCCCATGCCGATGGCGATCTGCGCGGCGTTCCAGCCGGAGACGCCGCCGCCGATGACCACGCACTCGCCGGCGTGGGTGCCGGGCACGCCGCCGGGGAGCACGCCGCGGCCGCCGGCCGAGCGCATCAGGTGGTAGGCGCCGACCTGCGGGGCCAGCCGGCCCGCGACCTCGGACATCGGGGCGAGCAGCGGGAGCGCGCGGTTGGCGAGCTCGACCGTCTCGTAGGCGATGGCGGTGGTGCCGGACTCCAGCAGGGCGTCCGTGCACTCGCGGGAGGCCGCGAGGTGCAGGTAGGTGAAGAGGGTCTGGTCCTTGCGGAGGCGGTGGTACTCCTCCGCGATCGGCTCCTTGACCTTGAGCAGCAGGTCGGCGGTGGCCCAGACCTCGTCCGCGGTGCCGAGGATCTCGGCGCCGGCGGAGACGTACTCGGCATCGGTGATCGAGGAACCCACACCGGCGTTCTGCTCGATGAAGACCTGGTGGCCGTTGCGGACGAGCTCGTGCACGCCGGCGGGGGTGATGGCCACCCGGAACTCGTTGTTCTTGACCTCGCGGGGGATACCGACCTTCACGTCGATCACGCGTCCTTGGCTCAGTGGATTGAACGGGGCAATGGCATACATACCCGTTCACAAGAGAGCGCAACGGGATGCACCACGAGATGACGTGGTGAACCCAGTGTAAGGAAGGATGAAGTCCTGTCTAGCCTTGCAAAGTATTAATCTTCGCCGGAACCGCTACGGATTTCGTAGGCTGCGGGGTCGTCTCCCAGCAATCTGTCGGCCGCCGCCCGGTGCAGCCGGGCCGCCGCCGGGTCCCCGAGCCGGTCCAGGGTGTCGGCCAGCCGCACCTGGAGCGCGGCCTGAAGCCGCAGGTCCCCGGCCCGGCGGGCCAGCTCCACCGCCTCCCGGCAGGTGTGCAGGGACTCCTCGGGACGGCCCGCGTACTCCTGGACCCGCGCCATCTCGCTCAACGCCTTCGCCTGGCCCGGCACATCGGTGAGCCTGCGGTAGCCGGCCGCGGCCGCCCGCCAGCTGCGCAGCGCCTCCCCGTAGCGGCCCGACAGCGTGTGCACGTTGCCCAGCCGCCCGTACAGCCTCGCCTCGTCCGCCCGCTCCCCCCGGGCCAGCGACTGGGACAGGGCCCGGCCGAACCAGTCGGCGGCCCGGTGCCAGTCCCCCAGTTCCTGGTGCGCCCCGCCTACGGATTCCATCGCCCGGCCGGTGGCGTAGGGGTCCCTGGCCTCCCGTCCGGCGTCCAGCGCGGCCCGGTAGCGCTCCAGCGCCTCGGTGGTCCGCCCGGTCTCGGCGTCCAGATCGGCCAGGTTCAGCAGGGCGGCGGCCTTCTCCCGGTGCAGTCCGCGCCGGTCGGCCACGTCCAGCACCAGGTGGTGCAGCCCGTACAGCTCGGGGGCGGCGGCGTCGGTGCCGCGGTGCGCGGCCAGCGCCCGGACCAGGGCGGCGACCAGCCGGCGGGCCAGGGTGTCCAGCTCCCCGTCGGCGACGGCGAGCCGGGCGGAGGCGGTCAGGGCGGGCAGCCGGGTGTCCAGCCAGCGGGAGGCGGACCGGGGGTCGGGGAACCGGAGGGCGCGGGGCACCGCGGCGCTGGAGGCGGCGGGTGCGGCGGCCTGCCCGGCGCCCTGACCGGGGGTCTCCCGGACGAAGTCGTCCTCCTCGGCGGCGTCCGGTTCGGCCACGGCCCGGCAGGACCGGAGCAGCCGTACGGTCCGCTCCAGCATCCGTGCCCGGGCCAGCTGCACCTCGGCGGGCCGCTCCTTGGACTCCAGCAGGGCCTGGAGCAGCGGGGCCAGGCAGCCGGGCAGCAGGAACAGCCCGTCGGGGGCCGGCCGCAGCAGGCCCAGGGCGGCGAAGTCGTCCAGGGTGGACTGGGCGGCGGCCACCGAGCAGCCGGCCAGCGCGGAGGCGGTGTGCGAGTCGATGATCCCGGCCGGGGCCAGCGGCAGCAGCCGCAGGGTGCGCTGGGCCGGCTGCGGCAGTGAGCCGTAGACCAGCCGGAAGGCCCCGGCGAGGGGTCCGCCGCCGCCGGCCGGGGTGTCGTGGAGCTGTTTGGCGAGGTCCACCACGGAGGCCTTGGGGTGGGCGGCGAGCCAGCCGCCGGCCAGGGTGAGGGCGGCGGGCTGGCCGCCGCACTCCTCGGCCAGGGTCTCGGCGGCCCGCGGGTCCACGGTGATCCGGGTGTCCCCGATCCGGCTGCCGAGCAGGGCCACCGCGGAGGGGGTGTCGAGTCCGCCGAGGGTGCAGGGGCGGACGTCGGGGATCCCGGTGAGCGGGCCCTCGGCGGTGACCACGACCAGGCATTCCCGGACCTCCGGGAGGAGCGGGTCCACCTGGTGGGCGTCGAGGGCGTCGTCGAGCAGGACCACGGCCCGCTTCCCGGCCAGGGCCGCGTTGAGCGCGGCGCCGAGCTCGTCGGCCCCGGCTCCGGGCGGGGTGGCGCACCCGAGGCCCTCCAGCAGGTCGCGCACGGTCCGCTCGATGCCGACCGCGGTGCCCCCGGGGGTGCTGAGGCGGGCCCGGAGGACCCCGTCGGGGTACTCCTCGGCGACCTCGCGGACCAGTTCCTCGGCCAGCGCGGTCCGCCCGGAGCCGGGCCGCCCGGCGATCAGCAGGACCCGGGCCCGGGGTGATTTCTCCTTGCGGCCGGAGAGGGTGTCGAGCCCGGTCCGGGCGATGTCCTCGCGGAGCTCCTTGAGCTCGCGTCGCCGCCCGACGAAATCCGTCACAGCCCGCTCCTCTCCCTGCCCGAATCCCTGCCCGAACCCTCGGGAATCCCGAGCGTAGTTCACGCAGAGCGACGAACCGTGTGGAGCGCGGCGGACAGATCGCCTGATCGGATCAGCAGATCGTCACACCGGACGGGTCGAATCCGTTCTCAGGCCGGGTACGGCCGGGCCGGCCACGGCGCGTCGGCCGGCCGGAGCGTGCCGGGGCCGCCGGCCGCCAGCGCGGCGGACAGCGCCAGCACCCCGGTCACCAGACCCGCGTTGCCGAGCTCCCCGGCCAGCGCGCCTCGCACCAGCTCCGCCAGCGGCACCCGGGCCAGCTCCATGTCGGCCTCCTCCTCGGAGACCTCGAAGCGCTCCCCCTCGGCCGCCGACAGCTCCCGGGCCAGGAACACCCGTACCGCCTCGTCGGAGCCGCCGGGCGAGGGCAGGAAGTCCACCAGCACCCGCCAGTCCTCGGCCTTGACGTGCGCCTCCTCGTACAGCTCCCGCTGCGCCGCGTGCAGCGGGTTCTCCCCCGGCACGTCCAGCAGCCCGGCCGGCAGCTCCCACAGCCTGTGCCGGACCGGGTGCCGGTACTGCCGCAGCACCAGGACCCGCTGCTCCGCGTCCAGCGCCAGCACGCACACCGATCCGGGGTGCACCTGGTAGTCCCGGCGGGCCGTGGACCCGTCCGGCATCCGCACCAGGTCCGAGCCGACGGCGGTCTTCTTCCCCTGGAACGGCCGCTCCGCCGAGACGACCTCCCACTGCTCCGCGGTGTCCTTGATCCCCATGGCCGATCCTCCCGAGAAAACGCGACGGCCGGGACACGATGATCCGTGTCCCGGCCGCCTACGGTACCGAGCGTCAGCCCTGCTGACGGCGCTCCACGGCGGCCTTGACCAGGCCCGCGAACAGCGGGTGCGGCCGGGTCGGGCGGGAGCGGAGCTCCGGGTGGGCCTGGGTGGCCACCAGGTAGGGGTGGACCTCGCGCGGGTACTCGACGTACTCGACGAGCTTGTTGTCCGGGGAGGTGCCGGAGAAGACGATGCCCGCCTTCTTCTCCAGCTCGCCGCGGTAGGCGTTGTTGACCTCGTAGCGGTGGCGGTGGCGCTCGTCCACGTACGCCTGGTCGCCGTAGACCTCGCGGACGATGGAGCCCTCCGCGAGCTTCGCCGGGTACATGCCCAGGCGCATGGTGCCGCCGAGGTCGCCGGCGCCCTCGACGAAGGCCAGCTGCTCCTCCATGGTCGAGATGACCGGGTGCGGGGTGGAGGCGTCGAACTCGGTGGAGTTCGCCTCCGCGATGCCCGCCAGGTTCCGGGCCGCCTCGATGACCACGCACTGCAGGCCCAGGCACAGGCCGAGCAGCGGGAGCTTGTTCTCCCGGGCGTAGGTGATCGCGCCGACCTTGCCGTTCACACCGCGGTCGCCGAACCCGCCGGGGACGCAGACCGCGTCCACGTCACCGAGCTGGGCGGCGGCGCCCGCCGGGGTCTTGCAGTCGTCCGAGGTGACCCACTTGATCTTGACGCGGGCCTTGTTGGCGAACCCGCCGGCGCGCAGCGCCTCGGTCACCGACAGATAGGCGTCCGGCAGGTCGATGTACTTGCCGACCAGCGCGACCGTGACCTCGTGGTCGGGGTTGTGGACCCGGTCCAGCAGATCCTCCCAGACCGTCCAGTCCACGTCCCGGAACGGCAGGTCGAGCTTGCGGACCACATAGGCGTCCAGGCCCTCGGTGTGCAGCACCTTGGGGATGTCGTAGATCGACTTGGCGTCGATGGCGGCGACCACGGCCGCCTCGTCCACGTCGCACATCAGCGAGATCTTGCGCTTGATGGAGGTCGGGACCTCCCGGTCGGCGCGCAGCACGATCGCGTCCGGCTGGATGCCGATGTTGCGCAGCGCGGCCACCGAGTGCTGGGTCGGCTTGGTCTTCAGCTCGCCGGAGGGGCCGATGTAGGGCAGCAGCGAGATGTGCACCACGAAGACGTTGTCGCGGCCGACCTCGTGGCGGACCTGACGGACCGTCTCCAGGAACGGCAGCGACTCGATGTCGCCGACGGTGCCGCCGACCTCGGTGATGACGACGTCGACGTCCTCGGTCGCCATCCGCCGGATGCGGTGCTTGATCTCGTTGGTGATGTGCGGGATGACCTGCACGGTGTCACCGAGGTACTCGCCGCGCCGCTCCTTGGCGATGACCGTGTTGTAGACCTGGCCGGTGGTGACGTTGGCCGAGCCGTCGAGGTCGACGTCGAGGAACCGCTCGTAGTGGCCGATGTCCAGGTCGGTCTCGGCACCGTCGTTGGTGACGAACACCTCGCCGTGCTGGAACGGGTTCATCGTGCCGGGGTCGACGTTCAGGTACGGGTCGAGCTTCTGCATGGTGACCCGGAGGCCGCGCGCCTTCAGCAGGGCACCCAGGCTGGAGGCCGTCAGGCCCTTGCCGAGGGAGGAGGCGACACCCCCGGTGACGAAGATGTGCTTGGTCGTGGGCGGCATCGCCAAGAGGGGGCTCCCGTGGTCGCTAGGTGAGGTGCGTCCGGCGACTGCGCCCGTTTCCGGGGGTGCCGAAGCTGCGGTTTAGCTGCGGTTTCGGGGTTCCTGATTCGCACAGGCAGACCACCGGTCCACGGGGTACCAGCCTATCAGCGACCTGGAGGGTCCGCCTCCGAGGCACGCGTCGGCGGCCCCCGCCGGCCCCCCTCGGGGCCCCCTCCGGGACGGCCCCGGGAACCGCTCACCCGATCGGACCACCCGTATTCCGCCCCTGCTTGAGGAGATCACTAGGGTGCCGTCATATCCTGCTCGGATAACGCTCACATCGCCGCCGAGCAGGCCGGCACACGGCACGACCCCCAGCCCGCCGGCGGAACCCAGCAATGCAAGCGCCCTTCGGGGCGGACGTGGCTGTTCGACTGGAGATGCAACGTGTCCGGGCGCATCGAGGATTACGCACTGATCGGGGACATGCAGACCGCCGCACTGGTCTGCCGGGACGGTTCGGCGGACTGGTTGTGTCTGCCACGTTTCGACTCCCATGCCGCCTTCGCCGCGATCCTGGGAACAGAGGATCACGGCTTCTGGCGCATCGGGCCTGCCGTCTCCCCCGGCACCGAGCCTCCGCACGCCGACCGCCGCCGCTACCGCGGCGACTCGCTCGTGCTCGAATCCGAATGGGACACGCCTCGCGGCACGGTCCGGGTGATCGACTTCATGCCGCCCCGCGAGGACCACGCCCCGCAGCTGATCCGCATCGTCGAGGGGGTCAGCGGCCGGGTCCCCATGCGGTCCGCCCTGCGCATGCGGTTCAGCTACGGCCGGGTGGTGCCCTGGGTGCACAAGGTGGACGGCCGCACCGTGGCCGTGGCCGGACCGGACTCGGTCTGGGTGGACACCGACGCCCCCACCTACGGCAAGGACCTGACCACCTACTCCGACTTCACCGTCGGCCCCGGTGACCGGGTCGCGTTCTGCATCAGCTGGCAGCCCTCCCACAAGGAACCGCCGGAGACCCCGGACGCGGAGGCGGCGCTCACCGCCACCACCGACTTCTGGCGGGACTGGGTGGAGCACTGCACCTACCACGGGCCCTACCGGGAGGCCGTGGTCCGCTCCCTGATCACCCTCAAGGCCCTGACGTACGGGCCGACCGGCGGGATCGTCGCGGCCCCCACCACCTCGCTGCCCGAGGAGATCGGCGGGGTCCGCAACTGGGACTACCGCTACACCTGGCTGCGGGACGCGGCCATCACCCTGTCCTCGCTGCTGCGCACCGGCTACCGGGAGGAGGCCCGCGCCTGGCGCGAGTGGCTGCTCCGCGCGGTGGCCGGCGACCCCGAGAACCTGCAGATCATGTACGGGATCGCGGGCGAGCGGGAACTGGGCGAGACCGAGCTCGACTGGCTGCCCGGCTACGAGAACTCCCAGCCGGTCCGGGTCGGCAACGGCGCCGCCCACCAGCTCCAGCTGGACGTCTACGGCGAGGTCACCGAGGCCCTGCACCTGGGCCATATGACCGGCCTGGCCCGCAGCGACTACGCCTCGCTGCTCCAGCTGAAGCTGATCCGCTACCTGGAGGCCCACTGGGACCAGCCCGACGAGGGCATCTGGGAGGTCCGCGGCCCGCGCCGGCACTTCGTCCACTCCAAGGTGATGGCCTGGGTGGCGGTGGACCGGACGATCAAGCTGATCGAGAGCGGGGACGCGGACGGGCCGCTGGAGCGCTGGCGGGAGCTGCGCGACGAGATCCACCGGGACGTCTGCGAGAAGGGGTACGACAAGGAGCGGAACACCTTCACCCAGTCCTACGGCTCCAAGGAGCTGGACGCCTCGCTGCTGCTGATCCCGCAGATGGGCTTCCTGCCGCCGGACGACAAGCGGGTGATCGGGACCATCGAGGCCATCCAGCGGGAGCTGTCCACCCCGGACGGGTTCATCCTGCGCTACCCGACGGCCGGCGACGAGGCCGGCGTGGACGGCCTGGAGGGCGACGAGGGGGCCTTCCTCGCGTGCTCGTTCTGGATGGCGGACGACCTGGCGATGATCGGCCGGGTCGACGAGGCCCGCCGGCTCTTCGAGAAGCTGCTGTCGCTCCGCAACGACCTGGGACTGCTCGCGGAGGAATGGGATCCGCACCTCCAGCGGCAGGTGGGCAACTTCCCCCAGGCCTTCAGCCACGTCCCGCTGATCGACACCGCCCTGCGGCTGACCGCGAGCGGGGCCTACGGCGGCTGACCCGAGCGCGGCGGGGACCGGGCGGGGAAGGCCGGGGGACGGCCGGGGGACGGCCGGGCGGGGCGCGGCCGGGCGTCCTAGCCTGGAAGGGTCCCCGCACCGTCCTCCGGGAAAGGGGGGTCGTCATGACCGGCTCCGGGAAGGCCGCCACCGCGCTCCGCGCCCTCCGCGAGGACCTCTCCGGCCCGGTCCTCGCCCCCGGCGACCCGGACTACGACGAGGCCCGGACCGTCTTCAACGCCATGATCGACCGCCGGCCGGCCGTGATCGCCCAGTGCGAGAGCGAGGCCGACGTGGTCACGGCGGTCCGCTTCGCCCGGGAGCTCGACCTGCCGGTCGCGGTCCGCGGCGGCGGCCACAGCGTGGCCGGCTCGGCCGTCGCGGACGGCGCCCTGGTCGTGGACCTGCGCCGGATGGACGAGGTCACGGTGCTGCCCGCCGCCCGGGCGGCCCGGGTCGGCGGCGGCGCCACCATGAGCCGTCTGGACCGGGCGTGCGCCCCGTACGCCCTGGCCACCACCGGCGGCCGGGTCTCCACCACCGGGGTCGGCGGGTTCGTGCTGGGCGGCGGGTCCGGCTGGCTGGACCGGGTGTTCGGCCTGGCCGTGGACAACCTGGTCGGCGCGGACCTGGTGACCGCCGACGGCGCCCGGATCACCGTCACCCCCCAGGACCATCCGGAGCTGTTCTGGGCCCTGCACGGCGGCGGCGGCAACTTCGGCGTGGTCACCTCGCTCACCCTGCGGCTGCACGACCTGCCGGTGATGTCCCTGGCCTTCCTGCTGTACCTGCCCGAGCACGGCCCCCGGGTGCTGCGCGCCTTCCGCGAGCTGATCGGGACGGGCCCGAGGGAGGTGGGCGGCGGGGTGATCTACCTGACCGGGCCGCCGGAGGACTTCGTGCCCCCGGAGCTGGTCGGCCGGCTGGTGTGCGCGGCGCTGGTCACCTATGCCGGTCCGGAGGAGCCGCTGCGCCGGCTGGTCGGGCCGCTGCTGGCCGTGCCGCACGCAGCGGAGACGGTCGGCTCGCTCCCGTACGCCGATCTCCAGTGCATGATCGACGACCCGCCGGGGATGCGGAACTACTGGTCCGCGGAGTATCTGACGGGCGCTCCGGACGGGCTGGTGGACGCGTTCTGCGCCCGGGCCGGCTCGATGCCGGTGCCGACCGGCACCCAGCACATCCTCTTCCCGCAGGGCGGGGCGATCGCGGACGGCCCCGCCGACTATCCGGTGCCGTACCGGGACGCGGCCTGGGCGGTGCACCCGTTCGCGGTGTGGGCGGACCCGGAGGAGGACGAGCGGTGCCGGGAGTGGGTGCGGGCGGTGCGGGCCGACGTGCGGCCCTGGGCCACCGGGGCGGTCTATCTGAACTTCACCGGGGACGAGGGGCGGGACCGGGTGGTGGCGGGTCTGGGCGAGGAGAACATGCGGCGGCTGCGGGCGGTGAAGCGGGCCTACGACCCGGACAACGTGTTCCGCTTCAACCACAACATCACCCCCGCGTAACGGCCCCGATGATGACCGGGGCCGGACCGCCGGGTAGCGTCCGCGACATGGACAACCAGGGCGGGATCACCGTTCAGCGCGCACTGGAGCTGCCGGGTCTGCGCAGCGGGCTGCCCGAGGTGGTGGCGGGTGCCGACCGGCTCGGGCGGACGGTCCGCTGGGTGCACGCGGGCGAGGTCCCCAACATCGCCTCCCTCCTCAAGGGCGGGGAGCTGCTGCTGACCACCGGGCTGGGCCTGGGCACCCGTCCGGCCGAGCAGCGGGCCTTCGTCCGCCGGCTGGCCGACCGGGGCATCGCGGCGCTGGTGGTGGAGCTGGGGCCGCGGTTCACCCGGCTGCCGGCCACCCTGGTGGAGACGGCCCGGGCGGCCGGTCTGCCGCTGGTCCAGCTGCACCGCGAGGTGCCCTTCGTCGCCGTGACGGAGGAGGTCCACACCGAGATCGTCAACGGGCACTACGCGCTGCTCCAGCGGGCCGAGGAGGTCCACCAGCGGTGCACCCGGGCGCTGCTGGGCGGCGGCGGGATCCCGCAGGTGCTGGGCATCCTGGCGGACTTCACCGGGAACCCGGTGTTCCTGGAGACCCCGGACGGCCAGCTGCTGTACGCGGCGGGCTCCGCGTCCGGGGACGCGGCGGCGGACCCGCTCCAGGTGTGGGAGGGGCTGCGCGGCCGGGAGGCGGAGCCCTCGGCGAACTCGGTGCTGGTGGACGTGCCGGGCGGCGGTCCGGGGACGGCGGCGGTCCGGGCCCGGCTGGTGCTGGTCGGGGTGTCCGGGCCGCTCCAGCCGGTGCACCGGATGGCGGCGGAGCGGGCGGCCGGGGTGCTGGCGGTGGTGCTGATGCAGGCCCGCCAGGACGAGGAGCTGGCCGCCCGGGGCCGCGGGGACTTCCTGACCGATCTCGCGGAGGGCCGGATCTCGGCGGAGGACGCCCCCGGGCAGGCCCGGGTGCTCGGTTTCAAGCCGGGGGCGGGGCCGCTGCTGCCGGTGGTGATGCGGCTGGCCTCGGACCTGACCCCGTCCGGGAACTGGGCGGTGCTGGCCCGCGCGGTGCTGGAGGAGCTGTCCTCGGTGGGGGTGCCGGTGCTCCTCGGGGTCCGTCCGGTCGAGGGCCGGGTGCCGCTGCTGGTCGGTCTGCGGACGGACGGCGAACGCCCCGCCGTGGCCGACCGGGTGGCCGTGGCGCTGCGGGCCGGGGTGGAGCGGGCCGGGCTGGACCGGGCCGGTTCCCCGCCGGCCGTGGTGGTCGGTGTGGCGGGTGACTGGGCGGCCGCCTCGGCGGGGCTGCGGCACGCCGCGGAGACCGCGACGGCCGCGCAGGGCCTGCCGGCCCGGCCCTGGTACGACGCCCGGCGGCTGGACATCGACCTGCTGCTGTGGCGGCTGCGCGAACAGCCGGACCTGGCGGCGTTCGTGGAGCGGGCGATCGGGCCGCTCCGGCTGCACGACGCGACCTCGCGGCCGCCGCTGCTGCCGACCCTGGAGACGTATCTGGCGCATGCCGGGCGCAAGGCCGAGACGGCCCGGGAGCTCCATCTGAACCGGCAGACCCTCTACAACCGGCTGGCCCGGATCGCGGAGCTGCTGGGCACCGATCTGGACGATCCGGAGACGGTGCTGTCGCTGAACCTGGCCCTGCGGGCCCGCCGGCACACTTCCTGACGGGGCGACGGCGGTGACGACCGGTCAGGGGCGGTGACCGGTCGGGACGGTGGCCGGTCGGACGGTGGCCGGTCAGCGGTGGCGTTCCATCAGTTCGTCGTAGACCGACAGGACCTGGGCCACCGTGTCGTCCTCGGTGGGCCAGGTGCCGGCCTGGGCCGGGCCGGCCGCCGCCAGGGCCCGCAGCCGCGCCGGGTCGGCGAGCAGGGCGCTGACCGCGTCCGCGAGCGCTCCGGGGTCCCCGTAGGGCACCAGGACGCCCGCGTCGCCGACGAGTTCGGGGACCCCGCCGACGGCGGTGGCCACCAGGGCCGTGCCGGCCCGCAGCGCCTCCTGGGCCAGCAGCGACCGGGACTCCCAGCGGCTGGGCAGTACGGCGATGTCGGCGGCGGCCAGGAGTTCGGCGACGTCCCGGCGGCGGCCGAGCAGCCGGACCGGCAGGCCCTCCTGCTCGATGCGGCGGCTGAGTTCGGGGCGCAGCCGCCCCTCCCCCGCGATCACCACCAGCGGGGCCGGGTCCAGGGCCCGCCAGGCGCGGGCCGCGTCGAGGAGCACCGGGTAGCCGCGGTGCGGGGTGAGGCTGCCCACCGCGATCACCAGGGGCCGGCCGATGGCGCCGAGTTCGGCCCGGACCTTGCCGGTGTCGGCCGGGGCGGGCCGGGCGCCGGGGACGGTGACGGGGGCCAGCCGGGCGTCCCGGGCCCCGCGCAGCCGGGCCAGGTCGACCTGGTCGGAGGAGCCGCCGAGGACGACGGAGGCGGCCCGGGCCACCCGCCGTTCCAGCAGGCGGGTGAGCCCGGCGAGCGGGCCGGGTCCGCCGGCCGGTCCGGTGTGCCAGGTGACGACGAGCGGGACGCGCCGCCCGCGCAGCGCCAGCGCGGCCCGTACCCCGGCCTGGAGTCCGTGGGCGTGCACGATGTCGGCGGCGGCGCAGGCGGTGCGCAGCACATGGGAGGCGGCGGGGGCGAACCGGGCGCCGGCTCCGGTGAAGTCGTACTCCCCCTCGGCGGCGACGGGGGCGCAGACCGTGACCTTGACCCCGCGGGCGGCGAGGCCCCCGGCCAGCGAGCGGACGTGCGCGCTGCTGCCCGCCCCGGCGCCCGCGCCGGCGGCTCCGAGCACTTGGACGGTCCGCAGCGGCGGTCGCCCGTAGGGCTGGGCCGGAGCCGGGGTGCTGGTCACGGGCCGGAGCTCCTGTGGAGGTGGGGTGCGGGATGCCTTCGGACGTCGCCCAGGATGCCAGTCCGCACGCGCGTTCCGGGACCATACGGGTACGGATCCCGTACGGGAACCCGTCACACCGCACCGGCTATCACCCACTTGGGTGATAGCCGGTGCGTGTGCCGAGGGTGACCGCCGCCGCTACGCGTCGGCCCGGGCGGTGGCGAGGAGCTCCTCGGCGTGCGCGCGCGCCGTCTCGGAGTCCTCCTGGCCGGCCAGCATCCGGGACAGCTCCCGGATCCGGTCCTCGCCTTCGAGGACGGTGACCCCGGACCGGGTGACGGATCCGTCGACGGTCTTCTCCACCAGCAGCTGCCGGTCCGCGAAGGCCGCCACCTGCGGGAGGTGGGTGACCACCACCACCTGCGCGGACCGCGCCAGCTTGGCGAGCCGCCGGCCGACCTCGACGGCGGCCTTGCCGCCGACGCCCGCGTCGACCTCGTCGAACAGATAGGTGGGCACCGGGTCGGAGCCGGCGAAGACCACCTCCACGGCCAGCATCACCCGGGAGAGCTCACCGCCGGAGGCCCCCTTGGCGATCGGCCGGGGCTGGGCCCCGGGGTGCGGGGCCAGCAGCAGTTCCACCTCGTCGGCGCCGGAGGACCCGTAGAGGACCGGCCGGCCGCCGACCACCACGCCCTGCCCGGAGGGGTCCTCGGACTGGCGGATGTCGATGGTCACCCGGGCGTGCGGCATGGCCAGCGAGGCCAGCTCGGCGGTCACGGCCGAACCGAAGCGTTCCGCGGCCTCGGCCCGGGCGTCGGTCAACGCCTGGGCGAGCCCGGAGAGTTCGGCGCGCAGCCCGTCGCGTTCGGCGGTCAGCTCGCCGATCCGGTCGTCGTCCCCGTCGAGTTCCAGCAGCCGGCCGGAGCCCTCCTCGGCCCAGGCCAGCACCGCGTCCACGCCGCCCTCGGCGGTCCCGTACTTGCGGGTGAGCTGGGTGAGGGCGGCCCGGCGCTCCTCCACCGCGGCCAGCCGCAACGGGTCGGCGTCGAGGTCGTCGGCGTAACCGGCGAGTTCACCGGCCACGTCGGCGAGCAGGATGCCCAGCTCCCCGATCCGGTCGGCGAGCGCCCCGAGGGCCGTGTCGTGGGCGCGTACCGCCTCCAGGCCCCGGTGCGCTCCCGCGACCAGGGTGTTGGCGTCGACGCCCTCGGGGTCCTCCGGGTTCCCGGCGAGCGCGGCGTGCGCGAGCTGCGCCGCGGAGGCCAGGGACTCGGCGTGGCCCAGCCGCTCCGCCTCGGCGGCCAGCTCGGTGTCCTCCCCGGCCCGGGGTTCGACGGCGGCGATCTCCTCCAGCCCGAACCGCAGGAGATCGGCCTCCTGGGCGCGTTCCCGGGCCCGGGTGGTGATCTCGTCGAGTTCGGCGGAGACGGTCCGCAGCCGGCGGTAGGCGGCCGTGTACTTCTCCAGCGGGACGGAGACGGCGTCCCCGGCGTACCGGTCGAGGGCCTTCCGCTGCCGGGCCGGCCGCAGCAGGCCCTGCTGGTCGGTCTGCCCGTGGACGGCGACGAGGTCCTCGGCGAGCTCGGCGAGCAGCCCCACCGGCACGGACCGGCCGCCGACATGGGCGCGGGAACGCCCCTCGGCGGAAACGGTACGGCTGATCAGCAGGGCCCCGTCGTCGAGTTCGGCCCCGGCCTCCTCGGCGCGCAGCGCGGCGGGCGCGCCCGCCGGGACCACGATCCGCCCCTCGACCACCGCGGCCCTGGCCCCGATCCGGACCAGCGCCGGATCGGCCCGCCCGCCGAGCAGCAGGCCGAGGCTGGTGACCACCATGGTCTTGCCCGCGCCGGTCTCGCCGGTCACCGCGGTGAATCCGGGCGACAGCTCGACCACAGCGTCGTCGATGACACCCAGCGACCGTATCCGCATCTCCTCAAGCACGGACCGACCATACCGAGGTTTGGCGGACGCCATGTGACGTCACCCCGTCCGCCGGCACCGATCGGGCTACGGGTGGGCCCCTCGCCAGCCGGAGACGGGCAGCGCGAACTTGGCGACCAGCCGGTCGGTGAACACGGCGTGGTGCAGCCGGGCCAGCCGGACCGGCACGGTGCCCCGGCGGACCTCCACCCGGGCGCTGGACGGCAGCTCCACCGTGCGCCGGCCGTCGCACCACAGGACCCCGTGCGGGGTGCCGGTCTGGATCTCCACCGCGAGCACCGATGTGGGCGAGGTCACCAGCGGCTTGGCGAACAGCGCGTGCGCGCTGATCGGCACCATCAGCAGCGCCTCGACCTCCGGCCACACCACCGGCCCGCCGGCCGAGAAGGCGTAGGCCGTGGAGCCGGTCGGGGTGGCGCAGACGATCCCGTCGCAGCCGAAGCCGGACACCGGGCGCCCGTCGATCTCCAGGACCACCTCCAGCATCCGCTCCGGGGACACCTTCTGGACCGCGGCCTCGTTCAGCGCCCAGTCGCGGTGCACCACGTCCCCGTTGGAGTGGACCTCCACGTCGAGGGTCATCCGCTCCTCGACCTCGTACTCCCGGGTGACCACCCGGTCGACGACCTTGTCCAGGTCGTCGCGTTCGGCCTCGGCGAGGAACCCGACACGGCCCAGGTTGACGCCGAGCATCGGCACCCCGGAGCCGCGGGCGAACTCGGCGCCGCGCAGCAGGGTGCCGTCACCGCCGAGGACGATCAGCAGCTCGCAGCCGTCCAGGACCCCGTCGGTGGTCTCGGTGACCAGTTCGACCTCGGGCGGCAGCGGCAGGTCGGCCGCCTCGTGCGCCAGCACCCGGACGCCCAGCCCGCAGCGCAGCAGCCCCTGGACGACCAGCTCGGCGCTGCGGATGGCGGCCGGCCGGCCGGTGTGCGCCACCAGGAAGACGGTCCGTCCCGTCTTCGGGGACGTTCCGGTCGGTGATTCTGCAGAACTGGTCACTGCGGCCCCTCCGCCACTGCACGATCGACATCCGCCGGGTCGAGCGCCGGTGCCCCCGCCCGCAGCCACAGAAAGTATTCGACATTGCCGGACGGTCCGGGAAGCGGGCTGGCGGTGACGCCGAGCACGCCCAGACCGAGCCCCGCCGCCTGCCGGGCGACCTCGCGGACCGCCTCGGCGCGCAGCTCGGGGCTGCGGACCACTCCGCCGCTGCCCAGCCGGTCCTTGCCGACCTCGAACTGGGGCTTCACCATCAGCACCAGATCGGCGTCGGGCGCGGTGCAGCGCACCAGGGCGGGCAGCACCAGACCGATGGAGATGAACGACAGGTCGCCGACGACCAGGCCGACGGGCCGCCCGTCGATCCGGTCGAGGTCGAGTTCGCGGACGTTGGTGCGGTCCTTGACGGTCACCCGGTCGTCGCTCTGCAGGGACCAGGCGAGCTGCCCGTAGCCGACGTCCACGGCCACCACGTGGTCGACCCCGGAGCGCAGCAGCACATCGGTGAACCCGCCGGTGGAGGCGCCCGCGTCCAGGGCCCGCCGGCCGGCCACCGCCAGTCCGAGCGGCTGGAACGCGGCCAGCGCCCCGGCCAGCTTGTGGCCGCCGCGCGAGACGTAGTCGGGGTCGCTGTCGTCCTTGAGCACGACCAGCGCGGCGCTGGTCTCGACCTGGGTGGCGGCCTTGGTCGCGGTGCTCCCGCCGACGGTGACCCGGCCGGCGGCGATCAGCTGCCCGGCGTGCTCCCGCGAGCGGGCCATCTTGCGGCGCACCAGTTCGGCGTCCAGGCGGCGGCGTGCCACTCCTGCCACGTTCGGTTCAGCTCCTGTTGTCGTACGGACGAGAGGCCGGGGGCGCGTCCAGCGCGGTCAGCGCGTCACGCAGCCCCCTGTGCACATCCTCGTACACCGCGAGGTGGCCGTCCGCCGGGAGGGCGTCGGCCTCGGCCAGCCGGGCCAGCCCCGCGTCGATCTCGGGCCGCCCGGTGGGGGTGAGTGCCACCCCGAGGGGGGCGGGCCCGGCCGGGTCCGCCGGGGCGGGCTGTTCGTCGCTCATGCTCCAGACGCTACCTCCAACGGCTGGGGTACCGTCGGCAGCACCATGGCGACGATCGACGACTGCCGAGCCGCACTCGACCGGCTCTCCGACAACCTGGCACGGGCGGACGAGGGAGTGCGCGGCGCGGCCGCGTTCGACCGGTCCCTGAGCTGCCACATCACCGACCTCGACCACACCTTCACCGGCCGGCTGGAACAGGGCCGGATCCGGGTGGACTCCGCCACCGAGGGGCCGCCCCGGAGCAAGGCCGAGATCCGGCTGGCGATGGCCGGGGACGATCTGGTGGCCCTGGTCGAGGGCCGGCTGAACTTCGCCAAGGCCTGGGCCTCCGGCCGGGTCCGGCTGGAGGCGGGCTTCCGCGACCTGCTCCGTCTCCGCACCATGCTGTAGGGGTCCGCCGGTACTTGCGGGGGCTGCCGGGGCGCGTACGGGTCCGCCGGGGCGCCGTACGGCCCGCCGGGAGCCCGTACGGGTCCGCCGGGCCCTCAGAGCGCCGGGGCGGCCGCCCTGCCGGAGGTCCCGGCGGCGGCGCGCCGCTCCTCCCGGGAGGCCGGGACCACCAGCGGCGTACCGGTGGCCGGGTCCGGCACCACCTGGCAGCGGAGCCCGAAGACCTCCTCCACCAGCCCCGCCGTCACCACCTCGGAGGGCGGCCCCTCGGCCACCACCCGGCCGGCCCGCAGCGCGATCAGATGGGTCGCGTAGCGGGCCGCCTGGTTCAGGTCGTGCAGCACCGCGACCAGGGTCCGGCCCTGGTTCTCGTGGAGCTCCGCGCACAGGTCCAGCACATCGATCTGGTGCTGGATGTCCAGATAGGTGGTCGGCTCGTCGAGCAGCAGCAGCGGGGTCTGCTGGGCGAGCGCCATCGCGATCCACACCCGCTGCCGCTGCCCGCCCGACAGTTCGTCCACCGCCCGGTCGGCGAGCTCCGCCACCCCGGTGGAGGCCATCGACTCCCGGACGATCCGCTCGTCCTCCGGCGACCACTGCCGCAGCAGCCCCTGGTGCGGGTAGCGGCCGCGGGCCACCAGGTCCTCGACGGTGATCCCGTCGGGGGCCACGGAGGACTGCGGCAGCAGGCCCAGGGTCTTCGCGACCTTCTTCGCGGGCAGCGACCCGATGGCCTGCCCGTCCAGCAGCACCCGCCCGGCCGTCGGCTTCAGCATCCGCGACAGGGCCCGCAGCAGCGTGGACTTCCCGCAGGCGTTCGGGCCGACGATCACCGTGAAGGAGTGGTCGGGGATCTCCACCGACAGGTCCTCGGCGATCACCCGCCGGTCGTAGCCCAGGGTCACGTTCTCCGCGGTCAGCCGCTGCACTTCGGTACTCCTCGTCGGTTCGTGATCGGATTCGGGAACGCCCGGACATGCGGGTACGCCCGGACATCCGGGAAGGCCGTGCCGCGCGGAAACGCGCCGATACGCGGGAACGCGCTCATATGCGTCCGGCCCTGCGCTCGGTCACCAGCAGCCACAGCAGGTAGACACCGCCGACCAGACCGGTGACCACGCCCACCGGCAGCTGGTCGGAGCCGAAGGTCCGCTGCGCCGCCCAGTCCGACACCAGCAGCAGCACGGACCCCATCAGCGCGGCGGACACCAGGTTGGAACCGGGCGACCGGGTCAGCCGGCGGGCCAGTTGCGGCGCGGCCAGCGCCACGAAGGCGATCGGTCCGGCCGCCGCCGCGGCGGCCGTGGTCAGCAGGATCGCGGCGGTCATCAGCAGCATCCGGGTGCGTTCCACCCGTACGCCCACGGCCGCGGCCGCGTCGTCGCCCATCTCCATCATCCGCAGCGCCCGGCCCTGGCCGAGGACCAGCGGGAACAGCACCGCGCAGGTCACCGCCAGCGGCCACACCTGCGCCCAGTCGCGGCCGCCGAGCGAACCGGTCAGCCAGATCATGGCGCGGGCGGCGTCGACCAGCTGGGAGCGGGTCAGCAGGTACTGGATGGCGGCGATCAGCATCGCGGAGGCGCCGATGCCCACCAGCACGAGCCGGTAGCCGTTGATGCCGCGCTTGTAGGCGAGCAGGTAGATGGCCCCGCCGGTGAGCAGCCCGCCCACGAGCGCGCCGACGGCGACCTGGGTGGCATCGCCCTTGAACAGCACGATCACCCCGAGCGCACCGACCGCCGCCCCGTGCCCGAAGCCGAGCAGGTCGGGCGAGCCGAGCGGATTGCGGGACACCGACTGGAAGACCGCACCGGACATCCCGAGCGCGGCGCCGACCAGCACCGCCACCAGGACCCGGGGCAGCCGCAGGTCGTTGACGATGAACTCGTCGGCCGGGTTCCCGCTGCCCAGCAGGGTCCGCACCACGTCCAGGGGCGCGATGGGGAAGTCCCCGGTGCCGATCAGGAGCACGGCCATCAGCAGCATCACGGCGGTGAGCAGCAGTCCGGCCAGCAGGGCGCGACGCTCGACGCGCAGCGAGGTCCCGCGGGGCCCGCGCAGGGCCCGGGGGCCGGTCCGGCGGGCGGGCTCGGCGGCGGTGCCGGCCCGGTCGCCGGCCTTGTCCCCGGCCGGCGGTGCGGCGTTCGCGGTCACAGCTGGGCCATCCTCTTGCGCCGTACCAGGTAGATGAACACGGGCCCGCCGATCAGCGCGGTGACGATGCCGACCTGGAGTTCGGCGGGCCGGGTGACGACCCTGCCGAGGACGTCCGCGCCCAGCAGCAGGACCGGCGCCAGGACCGCCGAGTAGGCGAGCACCCACCGCATGTCGGGGCCGGTGAAGCTGCGGACCAGGTGCGGGATCATCAGCCCGACGAAGACGATCGGCCCGCACGCGGCGGTCGCCGCCCCGCACAGCAGGGTGATGGCGACCATGGCGGCGATCCGGGTCCGGTTGAGGTGGGTGCCGAGCGCCCGCGCCGTGTCGTCGCCCATCGCCATCGCGTTGAGCGACCGGCCCAGCAGCAGCGCCAGCAGGGTGCCGGCGAGCAGGAACGGGGCGACCTGCCGGACGGTGTCCATGGTGGCCGAGGCCAGCGAACCCACCGTCCAGAAGCGGAGCTTGTCCATGGCGTTGCTGTCCATGAGCTGGACGGCGTTGATGTAGCCGACCAGGGCGGCGCTGGCCGCCGTCCCGGCGAGGGCCAGCCGGACCGGGGTGGCGCTGCGGCTGCCGCCGAGCACGTACACGACCACCGAGACCAGGGCGGCGCCGGCGAAGGCGTACCAGACGAACTCCTCCAGCGAGGAGGCCCCCAGGAAGCTGATCGCGGAGACCACGGCGGCCGCGGCCCCCGCGTTGACCCCGAGGATCCCGGGTTCCGCCAGCGGATTGCGGGTCAGTGCCTGCATCACCGCGCCGGACAGCCCCAGACCGGCGCCGACCATCAGGCCGAGCAGGGTCCGGGGGATCCGCAGATCGTGCACCACCACGTCGGAGGGGGTGCCGGTGTAGTGGAACAGCCCGTGCCAGACGTCGGCGAGCGGCATCGCCTTGGCGCCGACCGCGAGGCTGGCGAGGGCGACCACCACCAGCACGGCTCCGGCTGCCAGCAGCCCGGCGGCGCGCGCGGCATGCCGCGGGCGCGGGGCGCCGCCCGGTGCGGGCGGCTGTTTCGGGGGACTCTCGGGACTCTCGACCAACACCGAGTTAGGGTAGCCTACCCTCGCAGTTCCCCGGTCGGACCGCACCCCACAGAGGCCTTGGGACCCCCCGCCCCGGGACCACCGACCCCTCCCCACCGGGACCACGGCCCCGGCCGAGGGCCCCGCCCGGCGGTGGCCTACAGCCCCAGCCGGGCCAGCGCCTTCCCCGCGTCCAGCCCGCAACCGCCGTCGCCCGCCTCGGTCCAGGCCGCCGCGCACAGCGCCCGCAGCCCGTCCATCGGGTCACCGCCGGCCCCGTCGGGACCCTCCGCCCGGACCGGCGTCAGCTCCAGCTCCGTCCCGGCGGCCGCGGCCCGCCATCCGCCGCACACGAAGCCCCCGTCCTCCTCGCGCACCTCGGGCTGACCGGTGAGCAGGCCCCGCAGGTCCCGGTCCACATAGGTCGGCCGGTGCTCGGGCACGGCACGCAGCAGCCGCGCCCCGTCCGTCACCCCGGTGAGCACCAGCAGCGAGTCCACCTCACCGTTGAACGCCCCCTCGATGTCGGTGTCGAGACGGTCCCCGACCACCAGCGGCCGCTCGGCGCCGGTCCGCAGGATCGTCTCCCGGTGCATCGGCGGCAGCGGCTTCCCCGCCACCTGCGGTTCCGCCCCGGTGGCGATCCGCACCACCTCCACCGCGGCCCCGTTGCCCGGCGCGATGCCCCGCGCCCCCGGGATCGTCAGATCGGTGTTGGACGCGAACCACGGCACCCCGCGCGCGATGGCGTACGAGGCCTCCGCGAACCGCCCCCACGGCAGGTCCGGCCCGCCGTAGCCCTGGACCACCGCCGCCGGCCCGTCCTCCGCCGACTCCACCGGCACCAGCCCGCGTTCCCGCAGCGCCACCCGGAGCCCCTCCCCGCCGATCACCAGCACCCGCGATCCGGTCGGCAGCTGCTCCGCGATCAGCCGGGCCACCGCCTGCGCCGAGGTGATGACCTCCGCCGCCTCGGTCGGCACCCCCAGCTCGCTGAGGTGTTCGGCGACGGCGTCCGGGGTCCGCAGCGCGTTGTTGGTGACGTAGGCCAGGTGCATGCCGTCCGCCCGGGCCGCCAGCAGCGAGTCCACCGCGTGCCCGATGGCCAGCCCGCCCGCGTACACCACCCCGTCCAGGTCCAGCAGGGCCGTGTCGTACGCCTGGTGCAGCCGCCGCTCGCTGCCCGCGGGCCTGGTCCTGCTCTGCCGGCTCATACCGTCCGCTCCTCTTTCCGTGGCGTCCCCGGGACGCTCCCCGTCCGCTCCCCCCGATCATCCCGTATGCCGAGACGCGACTTACCATGCACCAATGACCACAACTGGTACCGAGGAACACGGACTGCGCCTGATCCCCTTCCACGGACTGCGCTACGTCCCCGAACGCGTCGGCAGTCTCGCCGCGGTCACCTCGCCGCCCTACGACGTGGTCGTACGACCAGACGGCCTGGACCACCTGGAGTCCGCGGACCCGCACAACATCGTCCGGCTGATCCTCCCGCAGGCCGGCACCCCGGCCGAACGCAACGAGCGGGCCGCCCGGACCCTGCGGGACTGGCTGGCCGAGGGCGTCCTGCGCAGCGATCCGGTACCGGCCCTGTACGTGTACGAGCAGCGGCACGGCGACCTGCTCCAGCGCGGGATCATCGGCGCGCTGGCCCTCTCGGGCGCCGAGGCCGGTGTCGTCCTCCCGCACGAGGACGTGATGCCGCACGTGGTCACCGACCGGGCCGGCCTGATGCGGGCCACCGCCGCGAACCTGGAACCCCTGCTCCTCACCTACCTGGGCGGCGAACGGGCCGGCGGCACCGCCGCCGTGGTGGAGGCGGCCGCCGCCCGCACCCCGCTGCTCGAAACGACCACCGAGGACGGCTTCCGGCACCGCCTGTGGGCGGTCACCGATCCCGCCGAACTGGCGGCGGTCACCGCCGACCTCGGCCACCGCCAGGCCCTCATCGCCGACGGCCACCACCGCTGGGCCACCTATCTGCGGCTCCAGGCGGAGCACCGGGTCCCGGGCGCCTGGGACTTCGGGCTGGTGCTCCTGGTGGACACCGCCCGCTATCCGCTCCAGGTCCGCGCCATCCACCGGCTGCTCCGCCGGCTCCCGGTCGCGGATGCCCTCGCCGCCCTGACCCCCGGCTTCCGGGTCCGTACGGTCGAGGGCCCGCTGTCCGCCGCGATGGCGGCCCTGGGCGCGGCCGCGGCCACCGGGAACGCCTTCCTGCTGGCCGGGGACGGCCGGTTCCACCTGGTCACCGACCCGGATCCGGCCCTGCTGGAACGCACCGTGCGCCGGGACCGCCCGGAGGCCTGGCGCCGGCTGGACGCCACCGTGCTGCACTCGACGCTGCTGGACGGCCTGTGGCACGTCCCGGACACCGCCGAGCACATCTCGTACATCCACGACACCGAGGCCACGGTGGAGATGGCGGAGCGGGACGGCGGCACCGCCGTGCTGCTGCACCCGGTCCGGGAGGAAGTGGTCCGGGACCTGGCCCGGCAGGGCGTGACCATGCCCCGCAAGTCCACCTCCTTCGGCCCGAAGCCGGCCACCGGCCTGGTCCTGCGCAGCCTGGACTGACACGAAAGGGCGGTACCCCCGTCCGGGGGTACCGCCCTTCTCCGTGTCCTGCCGGGGTCAGCGCTTGGCGCCGTCCTCGTCGTCGAAGACGCCGTCCTCGTCGGACGCCTCGTACTCCTCGTCGTCCTCGTCGTAGTACTCGGTCACATCGGTGGCCCGCTCGGCGGCGGCCACCTCGGCCGGGTCCTCGTCCTCGTCCTCGTCGAGCTCGTCGCGGAGGTCCTCGCGCTCGTCGAGGTCCTCGTCCTCGTCGCTCGCGTCGTCCTCGGGCTCGTCCTCGGGCTCGTCCCCGCTGATGGCGTCGACGAACTCGACCCCGTCCATCTCGGCGAGACGGTCCGAGGCGTCGGTGGCCCCGTCCTTGTCGGCCTCGACGGTCTTGGCGAACCACTCGCGGGCCTCGTCCTCGCGGTCGGCGGCCAGCAGGGCGTCGGCGTAGGCGTAGCGCAGGCGCGCGGTCCAGGACTGGACGGTGTTGGAGGCCAGCTCCGGGCTCTGCAGGGTCACGATGGCGGCGTCGAGCTGCCCCATGTCCCGGCGGGCACCGGCCGCGACCAGCCGCATCTCGACCTGTCCGGCCTTGTCCAGCTTCTGCACCTCGGGCTCGCCGGCCATGGCCAGCGCCCGCTCGGGCCGGCCGAGGCCGCGCTCGCAGTCGGCCATGACGGGCCACAGCTCCACCGAGCCGGTCATCCGCTTGGAGGCACGGAACTCGGCGAGCGCCTCGCTGTACTTCTGCGTGGCGTACGCCGCGAAGCCGGCGGCCTCGCGGACGGCGGCGACGCGGGAGGCGAGCCGCAGGGCGATCCGCGAGTAGGCGTAGGCCTGCTCGGGGTCCTCGTCGATCAGCCGGGCGACCATCACCAGGTTCCGGGCGACTTCCTCGGCCAGGCCCTTGGGCAGGCTGAGGAGTTCCTGACGCACATCGGAGTCGATCTCGTCACCGGTGACGTCCTCGTCGATCGGCAGCCGCTTCACGGGCTCCCGGTCGCTGCGGTCGCGGTAGTCGCGGTCCCGGTCGTCCCGGCCGCCACGGTACCCACCGCGGTCGCCGCCCCGGTCGTCGCGACCGCCACGGTAACCGCCGCGGTCGTCATCGCGGCGCGGGTAGCTGGGACGGTCCCCACCACGGTCGTCGCGACCGCCACGGAAGCCGCCACGGTCGCCGCCGCCACGGTTGTCGTCGCGACGGGGGTAGCTGGGACGGTCCCCGCCCCGGTCGTCGCGACCGCCACGGTAGCCGCCGCGGTCGTCATCGCGACGGGGGTAGCTGGGGCGGTCCCCGCCGCCACGGTTGTCGTCACGGCGGGGGTAGCTGGGACGGTCGCCCCGGTCGTCACGACGGAAGGACGGACGGTCGCCGCCGCCGCCGCCACGGTTGTCATCGCGGCGCGGGTAGCTGGGACGGTCCCCTCCCCGGTCGTCGCGACCGCCACGGTAACCACCACGGTCGTCGTCACGACGCGGGTAGCTCGGGCGGTCACCCCGGTCATCGCGACGGGGGTAGCTGGGGCGGTCGCCGCCGCCACGGTTGTCGTCACGGCGGGGGTAGCTGGGACGGTCGCCCCGGTCGTCACGACGGAAGGACGGACGGTCGCCGCCACCACGGTTGTCATCGCGGCGCGGGTAGCTGGGACGGTCCCCACCCCGGTCCTCGCGACCGCCACGGTAACCACCACGGTCGTCATCACGACGCGGGTAGCTCGGACGGTCACCCCGGTCGTCACGACGGAAGGACGGACGGTCGCCGCCACCACGGTTGTCATCGCGACGCGGGTAGCTGGGACGGTCCCCACCCCGGTCGTCGCGACCGCCACGGTAACCACCACGGTCGTCATCACGACGCGGGTAGCTGGGGCGGTCGCCGCCGCCACGGTTGTCATCGCGGCGCGGGTAGCTGGGACGCTCGCCCCGGTCGTCACGACGGAACGCGGGACGGTCCCCACCACGGTTGTCGTCACGGCGCGGGTAGCTGGGACGGTCCCCACCCCGGTCCTCGCGACCGCCACGGTAACCACCGCGGTCGTCATCACGACGCGGGTAGCTGGGGCGGTCCCCGCCACCACGGTTGTCATCACGACGGAACGCGGGACGGTCCCCACCACGGTTGTCGTCACGGCGCGGGTAGCTGGGGCGGTCGCCGCCACCACGGTTGTCGTCCCGGCGGAAGCCGCCGCGGTCGCCACCGCCACCACGGTTGTCATCGCGGCGGAAGCCGCCACGGTCACCGCCGCCGGCACCGGCCGGGCGTCCGCCCCGGTCGTCACGGCGGAAGCCGCCGCCACCACCGGCGGGACGGCCGCCGCCGCGGTTGTCGTCGCGACGGAAGCCACCGCGGTCACCGCCACGGTCGTCACGGCCCCCGCGGTAGCCGCCCCTGTCACCACCGTCGTTGCGACGGGGCTCGCGCTCCGGACGATCGTCGGGAGAGTTGGACATGGGTGTGACTCCTGTCTTCGGGGTACCGCTAGTCATTCTTGCGCAACCAGCCCTTGGCCGCGCTCCGGCGTAAAGTGTGCAAAACAAAAAAGGACCCTTGGTCCTCAGCGTGAACGCTGAGGACCAAGGGTCCTTTGAAAGATTGTTCGGCGGCGTCCTACTCTCCCACAGGGTCCCCCCTGCAGTACCATCGGCGCTGAAAGGCTTAGCTTCCGGGTTCGGAATGTAACCGGGC
>NZ_JBVIRI010000011.1:0-172351 GCF_055576225.1 Streptomyces sp. NPDC033845
ACCCCGCCATCGGCGCAGCCCAAGCCGCCGCCACCGGACTCATCGGCACCATGCCCGAAGGCGGCGCCCACGCCATCACCGCCCGCACCGAAACCACCGAGGACGACACCCTCCTCGACCGCGCCGCCATGGAAACCGGCACCGACTGACCACCACCGGAACGGCCGGCCCGGCGGGACCCGCCGGGCGCCGGCCCGCTACGCGTACGGGTCGAAGGGGATGCCCGCGGGCTTGGCCTCCGCGAGGTGGGAGGCGAAGGAGCCGTCCTTCAGCCCGAAGTGCGCGCTGCCGAAGTCGGCCTGGGTGAGTTTGTCGCGGAGCGTGGCGGGGTAGCCCGACCAGCCGACCAGGGCCGGGAACTGCCAGGCGCGGCGGTGGTTCTCGGGCGGTTCGTCATTGGTGTTGGCGGCACGGAAGCAGTGGGTGCTCACCCCGTCCTTGTGGTAGACGATCTTGGGGTGGGTGCCGTCCCAGCGGATCTGGTCACGGGTGTGGACGTTGAAGTCCCCGTGGGCCGAAGTGGCCACGTACTTGGCCTCGTTGTTCTGGATCCACACCACCACGTGCTCCCAGTCGTGGCGGTGGCCGCCGAGGCTGATCCCGGGCAGGGCCTGGTCCTTCTCGAAGTACAGCGCGTAGATCACCGCGCACCAGCCGTTGTTGCACTTCCAGCGGGAGTACCCGTTGGTGTTCTCCAGGTCGGAGGCGTCCCGGCAGCTGCCGTTGAGGGCTCCGGTGGGCTTGAGCCCGCCGTTGAGCACTCCGGTCGGGCCGATCGCGGGGGTCGGGTAGCAGCCGTCGGTGTCGTAGTCGTAGGCCGGCTGGAAGGTCAGCTCGATCGCCTCGGCCTGGGAGGGCAGGGCGGGCGGCGGTGCCGCGAAGGCCGCCTGGGGGACGCCGATCACCAGCGCGAGCGCGGCGCCGATCACCACTGACGTGCTCCGGATATGACGGTTCGTCCGCACTGCGGGGCCTCCTGGCCGGTCGGGTACGAGCGGTCGCGGGCGGATCGCGGCCACCGACGGCCGACCCGCCCGGGCGCATCATTCGCGAACCGG
Organism: Streptomyces sp. NPDC033845; assembly: GCF_055576225.1. Classification (NCBI taxonomy): domain Bacteria; kingdom Bacillati; phylum Actinomycetota; class Actinomycetes; order Kitasatosporales; family Streptomycetaceae; genus Streptomyces; species Streptomyces sp. NPDC033845. Next base: position 1,059 of record NZ_JBVIRI010000011.1, read on the forward strand.
GTCGGCACAGCAAGGGGTCGAACATGAACCGTTCATGACGGAGCGGCACCCGGACGCGTGGTCCGGATGCCGCCCGTGGGCCGGAATCGGCCGTCTTCAGACTCCGACGGTGTTCATCAGGATGATGGCCAGGAGGTTCAGCAGGATCACCGCAACGACGGTGCCGAGCATCAGCCAGGCCTTGCGCGACTCGTCCACGGGTACCACCCACCTCCGGGCTCCGACCAGCGGTTTCGCCGGCCTCCGGCCATCATCACCCCGATCGGCGCGGAGCACAGTCCGGGACGGGCCGGGCGGGCGGCCGGGGCGGCGGCGGGGCGCAGGCGGGACGCCGGCCGGAGGTGGTCAGGCGCTGGTCGGGGAGCCGTCAGGGCGTGGTCAGGGTGGCGGCGGCCGCGAACAGCCGGGCGCAGCGGCGGGTCATGGCCTCCGGGGTCTCCTCCGGGTGTTTGACCCACCAGCGGACGACGGCGGCGACCAGATCCCGCCAGACGTAGCGCAGGACGTCGGCGTCCAGCGGGTCGACGGATCCGGCACCGCTGGATCCGGGATCCGCCGACACGGTGGCGGCCAGGAGGTCCGCGGCGCCGCCGGCGGCGAGCGCGTCGATGGCCGTCCAGTACTCGGCGGCCCGGCGGGCGGCCTCGCCGCCGGGCGGCAGGGTGGTGTCGTAGAGCACGAACCAGGCCTCCCGGCCGCCCTCCAGGGCGGTGAAGACGGCGTGCAGCACCCGCAGCGGGGTGTGCGGTGCGGCGCCGTCGGGGCCGATGGCGGTCCGTATGACGTCCAGCAGCCGGTCCCCGACCGGGACCAGGCAGGCGATGTACAGGTCCTCCTTGCTGCCGAGGTACTGGTGCAGCAGCGTCTTGGTGACGCCCACCCGCCCGGCGATGGCGGGGAGCGAGGCGGCCGCGTAGCCGCGGGTGCCGAACTCCTCGGTGGCGGCCTCCAGCAGTTGCCTCCGGCGGTGCTCGCGGGGGACTCCCTTGGTGCCGGCTCGGGTCGGGGGGGTTGCCATCCGCCGATATTATCAGTAGGTAATTTACCCCTTGGTAAATTCCTGCGATCCCCGGAGCGCCCCCATGGCCCGCACCACCCCGCAGCAGACCGCACGCGTCCGTTCCTGGTGGGGCTGGGGCTGGGCGGACGCGCATCCCGGCGAGGCGGAGTGCCTCGCGATGGGCGACCTGCTGCCCGGCACGCTCGCCCGCCCGCTCCCGGTGCCCCGGGTCCGCGACCTGGGCATCGGCGCTCCCGCCGTGCAGCCTCCGGCGAGCCTCGCGCACCTGGTCTCCGAGGATCCCGGGGACCGGGCCGCCCATGCCATGGGGAAGGCGTACCGGGACGTGGTGCGGGCCCTGCGCGGGCGGCCCGGCCGGATACCCGACCTGGTCGCCCGGCCGGTGGACGACCGGGGGGTGGCGGAGCTGCTGGAGTGGGCCGGCGAGCGGCGGGTGGCCGTGGTGCCGTACGGCGGGGGGTCCTCGGTGACCGGGGGCGTGGAGTACCGGGGGGACGCGCACCGGGCGGTGCTGTCCCTGGACCTGACCGCCATGGGCCGGGTGCTGGAGGTCGACCGGGAGGGGCGGGCCGCCCGGATCCAGGCGGGCACCCTCGGGCCGAGCCTGGAGGACCAGCTGCGGCCGCACGGCCTCACCCTGCGGCACTTCCCGCAGAGCTTCGAGTTCTCCACCCTGGGCGGCTGGCTGGCCACCCGGGCCGGCGGCCACTACGCCACCGGGCGCACCCACATCGACGAGTTCGTGCAGTCGACGGCCGTGGTCACCCCGGCCGGGACCAGCCGCTCCTGGCGGCTGCCCGCCTCCGGGGCCGGCCCCTCCCCCGACCGGCTGTTCCTCGGTTCGGAGGGCGCCCTCGGGGTGATCACCGAGGCCTGGGTACGGCTCCAGGCGCGGCCGGTGCACAAGGCCTCGGCGGCGGTGGCCTTCACCCGGTTCGCGGACGCGCTGCGGGCGGTGCGCGCGCTGGCGCAGTCCGGTCTCTCCCCCGCGAACTGCCGGCTGCTGGACTCCGGGGAGGCGGCGCTGTCGGGCGCTTCCGGGGACGGTTCGGCGGTGCTGGTGCTGGGGTTCGAGTCGGCGGAGGAGCCGGTCGGTGCGCTGCTGGACCGGGCCGTCGAGCTGGCCCGGGGGTACGGCGGCCGGTACGGGGGCGGGGAGGGCGGGACCGGCGGGCCGGACGGCGGCTCCGGCGGGGACGCGGCGGTCGGCGCCTGGCGCTCGGCCTTCCTGCGGATGCCGTACCTGCGGGACGGCCTGGCCCGGATGGGGGCCGTCGCGGAGACCTTCGAGACGGCGGCCACCTGGGACCGGGTGCCCGGGCTGATCGAGGCGGTGCGCACCGAGGTGGGCGCGGCGGCGCTGAAGGCCACCGGATATCCGGCGACCGTCAACTGCCGTCTGACCCATGTCTATCCGGACGGGGCGGCACCCTATTTCACCGTCCTGGCGGCCGGCCGGCCCGGGGAGGAGGTGGCCCTCTGGGACGAGCTGAAGGCCGTCGCGAGCGAGGTGCTGCACCGGCACCGGGCCACCATCACCCATCACCACGCCGTCGGCCGGGACCACCGGCCGGCCTATGACCGGCAGCGGCCCGAGCCGTTCGCGCTCGCGCTGCGGGCCGCGAAGGGGGCGCTGGACCCGTACGGGATCCTGAACCCCGGCGTCCTCGTGGACTGAACCGGGGCGCCGGCCCGTCGGCGCCCCGGGGCCCGTCAGCCGGTGTGGTCCGGGCGGTCCGCGCCGTCCAGGGTCTCGCGGAGGGCCCGGGCGAACTCCTCCGGCTTGCCGTGCTGCCCGAACTCGCCGCCGAGGAAACCTCCGTGGTCGCTGGGGAAGAGGGTGAGCCCGATGCCGAGCTCCTCGGCGACGGCCGCCGCCGCGCGGGCCGGGAACTGGCCCTCGGACTCCTCCCCGGCGGCGATCACGATCCGGGTGGGGGCGGCGCGCAGTGCCTCGAACTCGGGCCGGTAGGAGGTGCAGCCGCGCATGTTGCGGCCCAGCAGCGGGTCCTCGCGGCTGCCGTCGTCGACGGTGGGCAGGCCGAAGGCCGCCGGGTCGGGTGCGGGTTCGGCGGAGGGGTCGGCCGGGAAGGGGCCGCGCCGGCCCGCCAGGGCCAGGAACCTGGCCATCCCGGCGCCCCAGCCGTCCCGCAGATAGCTCTCGCGGACCCGGGCGCAGGCCGCCAGCGCGGCCTCCCGGTCCGGCAGGACCTGGGCGGTCGGCGGCTCGTGGGCGACGAGGACGCCGAGGAGTGCGGGGTGGCGGGCGACCAGCGCGAGCGCGTTGACCGCTCCCCCGCTGCTGGCGAACACGTCGACCGGACGGCCGCCCGAGGCGGCCTCGACGACCCGCCGGAGGTCCTCGGCGTGTTCGGCGGGGACGCTCTCCGGGGAGCCGTCGGTCAGTACGCTGCGGCCGGCGCCGCGCGGGTCGTAGGTGATGACGGTCCGGTCGGGGAAGTGGGAGGCGAGGGTGGTGAACCCGGAGGCGTCCATCGGCGAGCCGACCAGGAGCAGCGCCGGGTGCCCGGAGCCGCCGTCCGCCTCCCGGACGTCGTAGGCGATCGTGGCACCGGCCGATTCCAGGGTGTGGCTGACGGGCTCGGTCATGGGGTCCTCCCGAAGGTACGGGCCGGCGGGACCGGCCCTTCGTGCTGTCGGAAGTACAGACCGCCCCCGGGTCCGGAACTCATCGCCCGCGAGCACCTCGATTTCCGCCGCCCGGTCGGCCCGTACTCCGGTCGCCGGGGTCCCGTCACCCGTGGGGCGCACCCGCCGCGGTGTCGCGGGCCGGTGGGCGGCGGGCCGGCGGGAGGGTGGGGGCACCCGCGGGACCGGGGCCCCGCACGGCGGTGCGGCGGTCCGGTCCCGTCCGGGAACGGAGTGGTCTTGCGCCGTCGCACCCTCACCCTCGCGGCCGTCACGGCCCTGCTGTCCCTGCCCGCGGGCCTCTCGCTCGCCGACACCTCGGGCGGGGACCCGCGAGGGGACGGTCCGGTCCGGCAGGCCGGGACCGTCCGCAGCGGGGCGGACTCCCTGCCGGCCGCCGAGGTGACCCTCTACCAGGCGGGCCGGGGCGAGGGAGCCGCCCCGCGCCGGCTGGCCCGGGCCCGCAGTGACGCGGCGGGCAACGCCTGGATCCCCAACAACTACGCGTACGACCCGGATCCGAGCCGTCCGGCCTGCGGCTCGCGGATGCTCTCCAAGTTCACCCCCACCGGGCGCAGCGCACCCGGCGCCCCCTACAGCGGGGGCGGGCTCTACGGGGCCGGGTTCGGGGCGGCCGTGGACCCGGGCGGCAGCGTCTGGGTCGGCAACTTCGGCTTCCAGGGCACGGGTTGCGAGCTGGATGCGAGCCGCTTCTACCGGTCCGTCTCGCAGTTCACCCCGGACGGACGGCCGCTTTCCCCGCGCGGCGGCTGGCGGCAGGGCCGGATCACCCAGCCGCAAGGGGTGGTCTCCGACCGGGAGGGCACCATCTGGGTCGCCAACTGCGGCGGCCGCAGCGTCACCCGGATCCCGCACGGCCGGCCGGAGGAGGCGCACACCATCGCGCCCGCGGGCGACTCGCTGGTGAAGCCGTTCGACATCGCGGTCGACACCCGGGGCCGGGCCTGGGTCACGGCGAACGGCAGTGACACCGTGACCCTGATGTCCCCGGGGGGCCGGCCGCTGCGCACGGTCACCGGGGGCGGGATCCGGCGGCCGATGGGCATCGCCTCCGACAGCCTGGGCAATGTGTGGGTGTCCAACGGGGGCGCGGTGGTGGCCCCTTGTGAGGGGACCACTCCCGAGATGCTGGCCGAGACGGTGCTGGCGGTGGAGACCGGGCACATCGACGCCTCGGTGACGATGGTCCGCCCCGACGGCAGCACCCCGGCCCGGCCGTTCGTCAACGGCGGCCTGTTCCTGCCGTGGGGTATCGCCGTGGACGGCGCGGACACGGTGTGGGTGGCGAACTTCGGCGGGCAGCGGCTGGCCCACCTCTGCGGTGCGCGGCAGGCGTCCTGCCCGCCCGGCGTCCGGACGGGCGACCCGATCTCGCCGGCCGCCACCGGCTATCCCAGCGACGGGCTGGAGCGCAACACCGGTGTCCAGGTGGACCCTTCGGGAAACGTGTGGCTGACGAACAACTGGCAGGAGCAGCCTCAGCAGACCAACCCGGGCGGCCACGAGATGGTGGTGTTCATCGGGCTGGCCGCCCCGGTCCGCACCCCGCTGCTGGGTGCGCCGAGGCGGCCCTGACCTCCCTGGTCTCCCCGACTGCCCTGCCGGCCGGTCAGACCTGGGGCGGGCCCTGGGCCAGTACGCGGGCCGCGGCGAGTTCCTCGCGGGCCGCGTGCTCGGCCGCGTCCACATAGGCGTACGCGTCGTCCCCGATCGGGATCCGCAGCGGGGTGGGGGCCTCGGCGCCGACGATGTCCAGGACCCGGGCGGCGAAGGTCTCGGCCCGGCCGGTGGCGGGGTCCTCGGCGAGCTCGCGGAAGGCGGTGCGGATGGCCTCGGCCGATTCGGCGTACTCGGGCATCCGGCGGCCGGTGCGGGCGATGGAGCTGCCGTAGCGGGTGTCGAAGGAGCCCGGTTCCACGGCGGAGACCCGGATGCCGAAGGCGGCGGCCTCGACGGCCAGGGCCTGGGTCATGCCCTCCAGGGCGTACTTCCCGGCCACGTACGCGCCGAGCCCGGGGAAGGCCATCCGGCCGGCCAGCGAGGAGACGTTGACGATGTGGCCGCCGCCCTGGGCCCGCATCAGCGGCAGCACCAGCCGGGCCAGCCGCCAGGGACCGACGACCAGGGTCTCCAGCTGGTCGCGCAGTTCCCCGTCGGAGACCTCCTCGACCGCGCCGAGGAGTCCGGCCCCGGCGTTGTTGACCAGGACGTCGATGCCGCCGAGCCGGTCGGCGGCCGTGCGGACGGCCTCCTCGCACTGCTCCGGGTCACGGACCTCCAGGGCGATCGGGGTGATCCGGCCGGGCCAGGCGGCCACCAGCTCGTCCAGGGCCGCCGTCTTGCGCGCGGTGGCCGCCACATGGTCGCCGGCCCGGGCGGCCTCGGCGGCCAGTGCCCGTCCCAGACCCGAGGAACATCCCGTCACCAGCCAGCGTCGCGCCATCGAACCCCCTGTTTCCAGCCGGTACCGCACACCGGCCCCCATGGTGCGGTGCCCGGCGGTCCCGGTCAGCCCCCGTGCGGGGGCGTGCGAGAGCGCGCGCGGTGCACGACCCGGCGCGCGACCGCGCGGGCGGGCCCGCCGGGACACCGGCGGGACAATGGGGCGGTGGACCGGCCCCGTCGGGGCCGTCGCGAGGAGGAAGGACCGCCGTGCCCGCACCGGTGCAGCAGAACCCGTATCCCGACAGCTCCGACCCGGGCCGCGGGCCGGAACCGCATCCCCAGCTGAAGCCGGTCCTGGACCTGCTCGGCCGGTGGCGCGGGCGGGGCCTGGGCGAGTACCCCACCCTGGAGGAGGGGTTCCGGTACGAGCAGGAGATCACCTTCGGCCATGACGGCCGGCCCTTCCTCCGCTACGAGTCCCGGGCCTGGCTGGTCGACGGCGAGGGGGCGGCGCTGCGCCCGTCGGGGCGGGAGAGCGGCTGGTGGCGGGTGCTGCCGGACGCCTCCCTGGAGGTGGTGCTGGCGCATCCGACGGGCATCGTGGAGACGTACACCGGGCAGCTGTCGGACGGCGGGATCGAGCTGGTCACCGACCGGGTGGCGGGCACGCCCCGGGCCAAGGAGGTCACCGGGATGCGCCGCCGGTACACCTTCGGCGACGGGCGGCTGACGATCCGGCAGGAGATGGCCGCGATGGGCCTGCCCCTGCACCACCATCTCGCGGCGGAACTTGAGCGACTGGCGGACTGACCCGGACCACCGGTTTTCGGTCACGTTCGGGAATTCTGTCCGGGCGCCGCGTCCGGCCGTCACATCCGCCCCTCGGGATCCGTCAGGAGCGTGTCACTGATTCCGCTTTCGAAGGAGTGCGCGATGACCACGCGTTCGATCACCGCGACCGTACCGGCCGGCCCCCGGCTCGCCACCGATCCGCTGGAGCTCGTACCGGAGCTGGCCGAGGTGTCCTCGGCGCTGTTCAAGGCCGCCGGCAACGGCTCCATACCGCAGAGCACGATCAGCCTGGTCCAGCTGCGGGCTGGGCAGATCGTGGGGAACACCTATCTGACGGTGCTGCACACCGGATTCCTGCGGCAGGGCCGGGAGCGGGAGGAGCGGATCACCGCCGTGTCCTCCTGGCAGGACGCCCCGTACTTCACCGGGGCCGAACGGGCCGCCCTCGCCCTGGTGGAGGCGGTGCTCCAGCCGTCCGCGGAGGGCGAGCGGGTGTCCGACGCGCTGTACGCGGAGGCCGCCGAGCACTACGCCCCGAAGGAGCTCACCACCCTGATCATGGCGATCGGGCAGGTCAACTTCTTCATCCCGCTGGCCCTGATCGCCAAGCCGGTCCCGGGGAAGTCCTTCACCGACCCCTGGGCCTGACCCCGGCTCCGGGGCCCGCCGCCGCGGGTTCGGCGGCCGCGGGCCCCCGGAGACGGCCGGGCGGGTCGATCAGCAGGGCGTGCGGCGGGACGGCCGGCGGGCCCGGCGGCAGCCGCAGCGGAAGCCGGCCGGGCGTGAGCGAGCCCAGCACCCGGGGGCCCGCCGCCCCGGTGCAGTCGGGCGCGTTGCCGGGAAGCCCGCGGGCCGTGAGGTAGCCGAGGACGGCGAAGGCGTACGCCTCCTTGGCCTGGGAGGGCAGCCCGAGCCCGTCGGAGGTGCGGACCGGGGTCCCCTGGCCCAGTTCGCGACGGATCAGCTCCATCAGCACCGGGTTGCGGGTGCCGCCGCCGGAGACGACCAGCTCGGTCACGGCGAGCGGGCGTACGGCCTCCACGACGGTCCGCGCGGTGAGCAGCGCGAGGGTGGCCAGCAGGTCCTCCGCGGACACCGGCCCGGCGTCCCCGTGGCCGGAGGCGGCGGTGCGGGAGGTCGCGGTGTGCGAGTCCACGGTGTGCGGGTCCGCGGCCGGGCCGAGGGCGGCGCGCAGATGGGCCTCGTTGAACAGCTCCTTCCCGGTGGTCTTGGGCGGGGGGAGCCGGTAGTAGGGCTCGGCGAGCAGCCTCCGCAGCAGGGCCTCGTCCACCCGGCCGGCGGCGGCGCGCCGGCCGTCGGTGTCATGGGTCTCCCGGCCGCCGGTCAGCCGGGTCACGGCGGCGTCCATCAGGGCGTTGCCCGGTCCGGTGTCGAAGGCCACCGGGCTGCCGCCGGGCCGGACGGCGGTGAGGTTGGCGATGCCGCCGAGGTTGAGGGCGGCCGGGCTGCCCGGGCGGCCGTGCAGCCACATCAGGTCGACGAGGCTGACCAGGGGTGCGCCCTGCCCGCCGGCGGCGATGTCCCGGGGCCGGAAGTCCGCCGCCACCGGGAGGCCGGTGGCCTCGGCGATCCAGGCGGGCTGGCCGAGCTGGAGGGTGCCGTGCACCCGGCCGTCCTCGGCCCAGTGGAAGACGGTCTGGCCGTGCGAGGCGATCAGATGGGCGGTGCCGCCGCAGAGTTCGCGTACGGCGAGTGCGGCGGCCGCCCCGAAGGCCTGACCGATCCGGGTGTCCAGCCGGCACACCTGCGCCAGGGTGGTGGCGGCGGGCGGGAGGGCGGCGGCCAGGGCCTCGCGGAGGTCGGCCGGATAGGGGCGGGACAGCGAGCCGAGCGGGACCAGCCGGAGGGTGCCGTCGGGCCGGAGGCTGAGATCGGCCGCCGCCGCGTCGATGGCGTCGTGGGAGGTCCCCGACATGAGCCCGACCACCCGGGTGCTGCCCTGCGGAGGCGGGGGCGGGGGCGGGGGCGAGGGCGGGGAGGACGGCGCCGGGCTCGTGGTCATGACTTCCTGCCGGTGGTCAGTGGTCGGTGGTGGTCGGTGGTCGGTGGGGCGCGGGTCAGGTGAGCGGGCGGTGGTGGTCGTCCGGGCGGAGGGTCCACAGGGCGGGCAGGCTGAGCGCGCAGGCGGCGACCGCGTAGAGCGCCGGGATGTCCGTACGCCCGGTGGACTCGGTCAGGCGGGTGATGACCAGACCGGCGCAGCCCGCGAACAGGGCGTTGGCCAGGGCGTAGGCGAGTCCGAGGCCGGTGCAGCGGACCCGGGCGGGGAACATCTCGGCGAGCATCGCGGGGCCGGGTCCGGCGAGGAGGCCGACGAGGGCACCCGCCAGTGTCACCGCGGCCGCCTTGCCGGCCAGCGGCACCGCGGGTTCCCGGAGCAGCGCGAACAGCGGGACGGCGAGCAGGACGACCAGGAGGGTCCCGGTGAGCATCACGGCCCGGCGGCCCACCCGGTCGCTGAGCGCACCGGCGGGCAGGATGGCGGCGGCGAAGCCGAGGTTGGCGAGGACGGTGGCCAGCAGCGCGTCGCGGTAGGAGGCGCCGAGGGCGGTCTGGAGGTGGGAGGGCAGCACCACCAGCAGGGCGTACCCGGCACCGGACCAGCCGATGATCCGCCCGGCGCCGAGGCCGACGGCCGCGGCGGTCTCCCGGCGGGAGTGGCGGGCGGCGGTGGGGTGGGCCGCCGTGTTCGAGGGGGCTGCCGGGGCCGGGAGTTCGGGGAGCCGGAGGCGGAGGGCCAGGGCGGCGAGGCCCAGCGGCAGGGTGAGCAGGAAGGCGATCCGCCAGCCCCAGGCGGTGAGGGCCGGCTCGGGCAGGGCCGTGGCCAGACCGGCCGCCACGCCGGCACCGGCCAGCAGGCCGAGGGCGACGGTGCAGGACTGCCAGGCGCCGTACCGGCCGCGGCGGCCGGGCGGGGCGCTTTCGGTGAGGAGGGCGGCGGCCCCGCCGAACTCCCCGCCGGCCGAGATGCCCTGGAGCACCCGCAGCACGGTGAGCAGGACGGGGGCGGCCGCGCCGGCGGAGGCATGGCCGGGCAGCAGTCCGATGGCGGTGGTGGCGCCGGTCATCAGGGTGATGGAGGCGATCAGGGCGGGCCGGCGGCCGAGCCGGTCGCCGAGGCGGCCGAACAGCAGCGCGCCGAGCGGCCGGAAGAAGAAGGCCAGGGCGAAGGCGGCGTAGGTGGCGAGGAGGGAGGGGGTGTCGGTCACCCCGGCCGGGGAGAAGAACACGGCCGCCAGGACGGTGGCGAAGTAGCCGTAGACCCCGAACTCGTACCATTCGGCGAAGTTGCCGACCGCCCCGGCGAGCAGCACTCCGCGCCGCGGGCCGGGCCCGCTTCCGTGCCCCGCCGCCGCCCCGGCCCCGGCCGTTCCGGCGGTGGCCGAGGGCGGCCGGGGTACCGGCGCGGCGGGCGGGGGCGGCGGGGCGGAGTGGCTCACTCCGCGAGCCTGCCCGCCGGTACCGGCCCGCCCCCGCCCGGCGCCCGAATATCCTCCGCCCGGCCCCACCCCGGATCGGGGAAGGGCGTGGCCGGGCGTCAGCGGGTCATACGGTGATGACCACCTTGCCGAGGAGTTCGCGGGACTCGATCGCCCGGTGGGCGTCGGCCGCGCGGTCCAGCGGGAAGGTGCCGCCGACGACCGGGCGCAGGGCGCCCTTTGCCGCGGCGGCCAGGGTCTCCGCGAGGAGCTCCGCCCGCTGGGCCGGGGGGATCTGGACGTCGCCGATGCCCAGCAGTCTGATCCCGCGGGCTTCGGCGTCGGCCGGGTCCACGGCGGTGAAGCCGCCGGTGGGGGCGCCGTGGGCGGAGAACCGGCCGCCGTCCGCGACCAGCGCGTAGGCGGCCAGGCCGAGCTTGCCGCCGACCCCGTCCAGGACCACGTCCGCGCCCGGGCCGCCGAGTGCCTCCCGGGCCCGGTCGGCCCAGTCCGGGAGTGCCGTGTCGATGGCGGCGGTCGCGCCCAGTTCACCGACCAGGGCGGTCTTGGCCGCGCCCCGGGCCAGGCCCACCACCCGGGCTCCGGCCGCCCGGACGAGCTGGACCAGTACGGTGCCCATGCCGCCGGAGGCGCCGACGATCAGTACCCGCTCGCCGGGGGCGATCCCGGTGACGTCCAGGAGTCGGCCGGCGGTCACCCCGTCGTGCACCAGGGCCGCCGCGTCCGTGAAGGAGACCTCGTCCGGTATCGCGGCGAGCGCGTCGGCCGGGGCGACCGCCAGTTCGGCGTATCCGCCGCCGGTGCCGAGGGAGGCGGCGACCCGGCGGCCGTTCCACCCGGGGTCCACGCCCTCGCCGGTGGCGCGGACGGTGCCCGTGATGCCGCCGCCGGGGACGTAGGGCGGGGTGACGGGGAAGTACTCGCGGCCCCAGCCGGCCCGGATCTGGGTCTCCACGAAGATGGTGTCCACGGCCGAGACGGCGACCAGCACCTCCCCGGGACCCGCCACCGGTTCGGGCAGCTCTCCCGGGACCAGCACCTCCGGACCGCCGAATTCGATCGCCCTCGTCACACGCATGACATCCACCCCTCCGTGGGGCCCCGGCTTCTCCGGTGCCCGTGCCATGAGCCTCCGTCCTCAACCTCGGTTGAGGTCAAGCGCGCCCGCACACGGGTCATGCGGATACGGGTGCTACGGGCGGTAGACCTTGCCGGGCTCGGCCTCGGCGGGGGCCAGGAGCTGGGAGACGGTCACGAAGGTCAGTCCCCGGGCGCGGAGTTCGGTGATGATGCCGGGCACGGCGGGGATGGTGCCGGCGTAGCGCTCGTGGAGCAGGATGATGCCGTCGCGCTCGGCCCCGTCCAGGACCCGCTGCTTGATCAGGGCGGTGTCGGTGGTCTGGTAGTCCTTCGCGGTGACGCTCCACAGGATCTGGGCGAGGCCGAGGTCCTTCATGACCTTCGAGACCTCGTCGTCGGTGTTGCCGCCCGGCGGGCGCATCAGGGTGGGGGTCCGGCCGGTGGCCTTGGCTATGTCCCGCTGCACCGGTTCGATCTCGGCGCGTATCCCGTCCGCGTCGAGTTCGGTGAGGTTCTTGTGCGACCAGGTGTGGTTCGCTATCTCGTGGCCCTCGTCGGCCATCCTGCGGGTGATCGCCGGATAGGTGTCGGTGTGGCCCTTCCCCTGCACGAAGAAGGTGGCGGGCACCTTCTCGCGCTTCAGCAGATCCAGCAGTTTCGGCGTCGGGGCGCTGGGCCCGCCGTCGAAGGTGAGTGCCACGCAGTGGGCGGTGCGGCAGTCGACGGTCCCGCCGGCCGGCTTGGAGTCGGTGAGCGCGGCCTGTCCCCGGGAGGCCGCCTCCCCCCGGGCGTCGGCAGGGGAGACCACCCCGGTGAGCGAACTGCAGGCGGTCAGGGCGGCGAGCAGCAGCCCGGCCGCCGCGGCTGCGGCCCCGCGGCGGGCGCGGCGGGCGCCCTTCGGGGCCCGGCCGGACAGGGTGGAGGAAGGCGGGAGGTCTTGGGTGGTCATGGCGAAGATGCTATGTACAGCCATCAGCGGCCTGGACCATCGGGGTCCGGATCGGGACCCTCGGCGGCCGGGGCCGGGCCGGTCGGCGGGCCGGGCGGGGGCCGGAGGACCGTCCGCGGAACCGGCGAATCGCCCGTGATTCAACCATCGTTGATGGCGATCAACCCTGGTTGATCTCTGGGTGCGGAGGGGTTAGTGTCTGTCCGGAAAGCACGGAACCACACGGGTCACGGGGGATGCGCGGGTGACGGACTCATCGTCCGGCATGCGCGCACTGACCCGTCCACGTGCCGTCCGCCGATCTGGCGGGCGGCACGTGGACGTGGTGACGTACCGCGGACCGGGCGGAAGCCCCGTCCGCGATCCTGATCTTCCGCCGGCGGACGGGGACGCTCCAGCGCGCGTTCGCAACGCCGCCGTCGGGCACGGGGGAGCCGACGGCCACGCGCCGTCGTCCCGCGTCCGCCGGCGGAAACCCCGTCAGACGGACGCCGGCACGGCCGCCGCCGGACCGCGACCGGATTCCAGCGCGCGGGAGATCCGCACCATCAGGTCCCGGTGCTCGGACTCGGCCGCCCGCAGCGACTGAAGGGCCCGGGCGCCCGCTTCGGGCTCCGCCGGCTCCCGGTCCAGGCTCCGGGCCTCGGCCGCGGCGCTCAGCATGGCGGCGAAGCCGGCGGCCACCGCCTCCGCCTCCCCGGCCCCGTGCTCCCGGGCCTCCCGGCACACGGCGGCACGCAGCTGGTCGGAACAGTGGTCGCGGAGTTCCAGGATCCAGTCGTGGATGTGGGTCATCCGGTAGAGCAGCCTCCGTTCCGGACCGGAGTACCAGGGGGCCCTCAGCACCCCCTTGCCGCCGCCCGCGGACGGCGGCGGCAGGACCACCCGGCGCAGCGGGCCGAGGGCGGCGAAGGTCCGCCACGGCCGCCAGACCCGCTGGTGGAACCAGGGGCCGAAGACCGGGTAGAGGTATCCGAAGGTGACCACCAGCCCGCCGAGCGAGATCAGCGGCGCCACGCCCTCGTTGAGCCGTTCGGATCCGATGAGCACGCCCGTGAGCTTGATCACCCCGAAGACGAAGTTGATGCCGTATCCGGCGACGAGGACCACCAGGGCGACCGGCAGGGCGGTGCCGGTGATCCGGACCCCGCCGGCCCGGGCCTCGCGGTTGATCTCCAGCATCCACTTCCAGCACAGCTTGGTCGTGGCGATCGAGGCCACCATGTGCGCCAGCAGGTAGAGGAGGATCATCGGCCCGATGTACGGGGTCCGCGCGTAGTACGTGTCGAAGTCGCGGAGCCGTTCGTCCGGTGCCTCGCCCACCACGAACAGGGTGATCAGGGCGGCGATGACCAGCCCGTAGCTCACCAGCCAGACCCGGATCCGGCGGCGGGTGCGGGGCTGGAGACGGGAGTCCTCCCGCCAGTTCTCCACCAGCACCAGGGCGGCGCAGGAGTAGGCGCAGACCAGGCAGTACACCAGCGGTGCCGAGAAGTTGGCGACCCCGGTGATCCGGTTGACGACCACGATGGTCGGCGGTGCGGAGAACGCGAAGCCGGCGCTGGCCATCAGCAGCAGTGCGTTGACGGAACGCACCATCGGCACCCGCCAGTTCCGGATCAGTCCGGGCAGCTTCACCAGCAGCGCGGTGGCGAGGGCCATGGCCGGTACGTAGTAGTTGGCGCCCTGGTCCACGGTCCGTTCAGCCCTCCAGCGAAGCCCAGATACGGCCCGCCACGCCACCCTCGGGCCGGCTGTTGCGGGCACCCTCCAGATGCGGGAGGAACCGGGCCGCCAGCAGCCGGCCGAACTTCTCGGCGCGCCGCTCCTCTTCGAGGTCGGGTTCGGTGCGCGCCGCGACATGGGCGACGGCGTCGCTCACGCTCCACCGGTCGCCGAGCATCCGGGCCGCGGCCGCCGCGCCGGCCGCACTGCCGTGGTGCCCGCAGCGGCCTTCCTTCCGGTGCCACAACTCGTGCCCCACGATGACCATCTGGTGCAGCGGGGAGGTGTCCGCCTCCACCGCGATCAGGTCGTAGTCGCCCATGTCCAGCCAGAGTCCGCTGACCGTCCCCGACGGGAACGACTCGAACATCAGCCGGACCTCCCGGCCGCTGCTCTCGGTCAGATAGGCGCAGATCGCCCGGAAGAGCTCACGGGGATCCTCCGGAATGGAGCTGCCGACTCCTTTGAACAGCTCGTCACGATGCCGTCTCATCTCGCGGGAGATACCCACCGCGTCCCCACCCGTCTCTCCGACCGGACGCACCGGAGCCCCCGGTGTGTCACTTACCGCTCCTCGAACCTGTCACCGCACTCCCCCGAACACGGCGACCGCGCTGTTCAGTCCGCCGTCGCCGCCGGCGCCGCTCCTCCGGACGCCGCGAGCCGTTCCCGTTCCCGCTCCTCGCGCGAGCGTCTGGCGACGGACTCGATCAGCGCGATCAGGGGCTGTGCGGTGTCGTCGGGCACGTCCGCGAGGGCGCGTGCGGCATAGCCCAGGACGCCCAGTTCGGAGTCGAGGCCGGCGGCCGGACCGGTGTCCTTGAGCCGCTGGAGGTCTTCCGCCTGCCGCTCCACGGTCCGCTCCAGCAGCTCCTTGTGGATCTGCTGGAGGACCCGTTCCAGGGCCTCGGCGGGCGGGGCCACCAGGAACTCGATGCTCTCGCCGAAGAAGGCGGCGATCCCGGCGGCATGGTCGAGGTTGGGCGCCTTGCCCGTTTTGATCATCTTGTCCAGCCACTGCGCGCTGGTACCCGCCCCGGCCGCGATCTCCGCCAGCGGGTAGGCACGGCGCTGGCCGTCCGCGGACACCTTCAGACGCGTCCGGCGCAGGAAGAGGATCCGCTCCACCACCCGGCGGTGGCGCGCCTCCACGCAGTCGGGGCGGTTCCCGTCGTAGCCCTTCCCCTCGCAGGGGTCGTGGCCCAGGGAGCCGGTGCGGAGCAGCGTCTCGACGTCCTCCGGGGGCAGGCCGGAGGCGTACGACAGCCCGCCCGGCCCCTCCACGCGCAGCACGTCCGAGCGCTCCAGCCCCGCGCGTTCCAGCAGTGCGGTGATGCGTCCGGCCGTCGCGGACGGGTCCGCGACGAGCTTCTCATTCACACGTACTCCCGCTGAACGCTGTGGGCGATTCGAAATGTCCTGCGAGCGAGACAGTATGACCCGCTCCGCCGGAAGGCAACCGGCTCCCGTCCGCAGTGCGGTGCGGCCGGTCATTCCCCGCCAATCCGGGGCATGCGTATCCGGCCCGCCGCCGGGCAGACGCCCCGCATGGACCGCGAGCGGGCAGGGCCGCGGGGTCCCGGATCCGACCCCGAGCGCGACGAGACGGCCCTGGAGCGGGCCGACCGCCGGTGGAACGAGATCCTCCAGGAACTCCGGGTCGCCCAGACCGGGGTGCAGATCCTCTTCGGCTTCCTGCTCGCCGTGGTGTTCCAGCCGCGGTTCGCCGAGCTCGGCGACCTCGACCGGGGCATCTACGTGGTCACGGTCGTGCTCGGCGCCGCCGCCGTGGGCGCCCTGATCGGCCCGGTGTCCTTCCACCGGCTGGTGGCCGGTCGGCGCCTGAAACCCGAGACGGTGAAGTGGGCCTCCCGCCTCACCGTGGTGGGCCTGGTGCTGCTCTACTGCACCACGGCCTCCGCGTTCCTGTTGATCATGCGGGTGGTGCTGCACAACGTGCTCGCCCTGTGGCTGATGGTGGCCATGGCCGTCTGGTTCGCGCTGTGGTGGTTCGCCATCCCCCTGTGGGTGCGGCGCCACACCGAGAACCGCCGCGAGGACTGAGGGACGCCGGGAGGCCCCGGGATACGAAGGCCCCGAGGATCGCGAAGATGACTTCGGGGGTCCTCGCACGGTACGAATTCCCCGTGACGGAAGAGATCCCCCTGCCCTCCCCCGCGACGGTCCGGATATTCATCGCGCTCGCCCCGCCCGACCAGGCGAAGGAGGAGCTGGTGCGGGAACTGCGGACCGCCTACCAGGCGTACCCGCGCCTGCGGTGGAACCGCGTCGAGGACTGGCACATCACCCTGGCCTTCCTCGGCGAGCTGCCGGTATCGGCGGTCCCGCTGCTCAGGCCGCCGCTGGCGGAGCTCGCCGCGGCCCGCCGCGCCCTGGAGCTGGGGCTGCGCGGCGGCGGGCAGTTCGACGAGCGGGTCCTGTGGACCGGTATCGACGGGCAGCTCGAAAAACTGCACCTGCTCGCCACCGAGGTGCGCACGGTGGTCAAGGACTGCGGGATCACCCTCCCGTTCCCGGACCGGCCGCTGCGCCCCCATCTGACCCTCGCCCGGGCCCGGCGGAACGACCCGGCAGGCATCCTGCGGACCGCCGAGGGCCTCGCCGGGTTCACCGGCCGCCGCTGGCACGCCGAGCGGCTGCACCTGGTGGGCAGCAACATCGGCCGCGGCCCCGGGCCGATCCACTACCGGGACATCGAGTCCTGGGCCTTCACCGGCCGGGCCTGAGCCCCGGCCGGCGGCTGGGCCGTCGGCCGGGTGGGGGCGGCGGTCAGCCGGGGGTGTCGGTGGCCTTCAGTTCGGCGAGCCGTCCCGCGATCACCTCGGCGGCGGGGAAGGTGGCGCCGACCATGGTCACGTGCTTCCAGTGCAGCCGACCCTCCGGCGTCACGATGAACACCGCGCGGCGCAGGCCGATCAGCGGGGCCGTGATGCCAAAGGCCCGGGCCACGGCCCGGTCGGTGTCGGCCAGCAGCGGCATCCGCAGGTTCCGGGAGCGGGCGAACCGTTCGTGGCTGTCCACCCCCTGCGGGCTGATGCCCCAGACGGTGGCGCCCGCCGACTCCAGCCGGTCGAGGCCGTCCGAGTACGCGCACAGCTGCGCGGAGCAGACCGGCGTGTCGTCACCGGGGTAGAACGCCAGCACCACGGGCCCGTCCCGGTGCTCGGACAGGGTGTAGTCGGCGCGGTGGAAGTCCTCTCCGCGGAGCTGTCCTCCGGGGAGGGTGAAATCGGCGATCGGGTTTCCGACGGCGGGGGCCGAGGCCATGGGCGTTCCTTTGCGAGGGCCCCCAGACGGCGGGGGCAGGGGGCGGGATGCGCGGGGCGGGCGGTGCGGGGGGATCGGGTGGTGCGCGTGGATCGGGAGTTGCCGGTGGATCGGGAGGCGCTGGGGCCGATTCTGGTCCCACCGGTGTACTCGGCGGTAGCTCGGGGTGCCCCGGGAGACCAGGATCGGCCATCCTGAACGGGCGGAAACCGCAGGGGACGACGGGGGAAACGGGGAAAACCATGGCGAACGACCGGGGATCCGACACCGGCCGACGGGCGGCCACCGGCTGGGTGCTGGCCGTACTGACACTGCTGACCGTCCTGCCGCCGGCCATGAGCGGCGCCCTGCCACCGGCCCTGGCCACCCACTGGGACGGCGGCACTCCGGACGGATCGACCCCGGTATGGGGGGTGGCCCTGCTGCCCTCCCTGATGTGGCTGGGGCTGGTGGGAACCCTGGCCCTGCTGTGCCGGCGCGAGGACTCCCCCGTACGCCGGTGGGCCGCCGGCGTCCTGCTCTCCGGCGGCTTGTTCCTGGCGGGCAGCCAGATCAGCGTGATCCGCGCCAATCTGGACCGGACCGACTGGCGGGAGGCCGGCGGGGTGGGGGCCGGCATCGCGCTGACCGCCGTGCTCGCGCTGGCCGCGGGAGCGCTGGCCCCGCTGCTCGGTCGGGCCGTGCGGGCCGCGCGGGCGCGGCGGGCGGCCGATGGCTGAATCCCGCCGTCGCGGGAACCGTGGTCGAGTCGGCGACGGACCGTCGCCAAGCTGTGAAGGTACGCCGCCACTCTGGGAGTTCAGCCCGGCGCATTCCGCGTCGTCCAGCCGGCAGTCCAGTCAGGGGAGCACCCGCATGAGCACCGTAGGCACGAGCACCGTACGCAGAGCCGCCACCACCCTCGCCCTCGCCGCCCTGTCCGCGCTGGTCCTGACCGCCTGCGGGCCCGCCGAGGACGATGCGGCGGGCGGCCCCACCGGGCCGTCCGCTCCGGTGACCACCCCGGTGACCACCCCGGCGAAGACCCCGTCACCGAGCACCCCGGCGGATTCCGTCCCCTCCACGGAGCCCTCCACGGCCCCTTCCACCGACCCCGACTTCGACGTCTTCCCCTGCGGCACCGCCGACCTCACGTTCACCGCGACCCTGGCCGAACCCACCACCGGCAGCTATCTGCTGAAGATCACCAACAAGGGGTCCAAGGCCTGCCGGGCACTGGGGCACCCCGTGGTCACCTTCGGCGACCTGGACGGCGCGGCCACCGAGCGGGGCAAGGCCCCGGCCATCGAGGAGGCCGTCCGGCTCGCTCCGGGCGGTTCGGCGTACGCGGGGCTGATGGGCGGTCTCGACACGGGCGGGGGCAAGACGGTCGGCTCGATCGCGATGACGATGAACACCGAGTCCGATCTGGAGCAGACCCCGCTGACGGCGAAGACCCCCGGACTCCATGTCTCCCCGGACAAGAACTCGGTGACCCCGTGGGTCGACAACGCCGAGGACGCGCTGAGCCTCTAGGCGGCCCAGAGGTCATCACGGGAGAGGGCACGGCGGTGCGGGTGGCGGCGGTCGGCGGCCGCCACCCGCGGTCCTGGGACGCCGGGCGCTACCACTTGTAGTGGCACTTCCAGTGTCCGGGCACCCACTCGGCCTGCATATGGCCCGGCACCCACTTGTAGGTCCAGTAGCCCTTGTTCCAGCGCTTGTCGTTGCGGTCGTCGCCACCGCGGCCCTTGTCGTAGCCGCCCTTGCCGTGACCGCCCTTGTCGTAGCCGCCCCCGTCGTAACGTCCGTTGTCACCGCGGCCGTTGTCACCGCGGCCGTTGTCGCCACGGCCGTTGTCACCGCGGCCGTTGTCACCGCGGCCGTTGTCGCCGCCCACCGCGACGGAGCGGTAGTTGGAGTACCACGAGCCGTTCCCGCCGTGGTGCCACACCTTCTTCCAGTACCCCTTGACCCACTTCTTCTCCCAGTGGCCCTTGACCCATCGGCACTGGTCGTGCCGCTGGTCGCGGTCACCGCCGATCGCGGAACTCGCCGAGGTCGCGGCGCCCGCCGTGGCGGCCGGTGCCGCCGTGGCCGCGCCGGCCCCGCCCAGCAGGGCGCCACCGGCGAGCAGCCCGGTGGCCGCGGTGGCGGCGATCAGGTTCCTGAGACGCGGAGCAGTGGCCATCGCGTCCCACCTCCTTCACCCAGTCGGTTTCTCTCCTCCGCCGCCCCAAGCCGGAACGACACAGGGGATTCGCAGCAGCCCACCACCCGGATTGGATGGATTTATCACGATTTTATGACCGGGTCGATCATGATCGGGCGCCCGGAAAATCCCGGCGCCCTCCGGACTCCGCCTGCGAGGATGCGCGGATGTGGTCACGACTGCCGTTCGGTGAAGACCTGCGGGCCCGGCTGGGCGCTCCCGGCCGCTCGCACCGGCTCTCCAGCAGCCCCCGGTCACGGGTGTGGCGGGTGCGGCTGCCCTCGGGATGGGTGGTGCTGAAGCAGCTCGTGGCGGGCGCGGACGCCGACGAGCGGTACGCCCGCGAGATCACCGCCCTACGGCTCGCCGCCCGGACCGAACAGCCCGTAACGGCAGCCCTGTTGGACACCGATCCGACCGAACGGGTGCTGGTGCTGGAACACCTCGACCACCTTCCCCCGCCCGCGGACTGGATCGTCGGCTATGCCGCCGCCCTGGCCCGGCTGCATGCCGCCGGACGCCCGGAGGACACGGAGGCCCTCCCGCGCTGGCGCGGACCGGACCGCTCCGACACCGACTCCTTCCTCCGGCTGGCCACCGCCCTCGGGGCCGGGGCCGCCGTGCCCGGGGTCGCCGGGGAGCTCGAAGCCCTGGTGGAGCGGCTCGACCGGGCCCCCGGGCACGCCCTGCTCCACGGGGACCCCTGCCCCGGGAACGACCTGCACACGGCCGCCGGTATCCGGTTCGTCGATTTCGAGCAGGCCTCGCTCGGCAGCGGTCTGATGGAACTGGCCTATCTGCGGATGGGGTTCCCCACCTGCTGGTGCGCCACCTCGGCGGCGGCCCCGCTGCTGGACCGGGCGGAGCGGGCCTACCGCGCGGAATGGCTGGCCGCCACCGGCTCCGAGGCGGGCGGCGACCTCACCGACGCCTGCGCCGGCTGGCTGCTCCGGGGCGACGCGCTGGTCCCGCGGGCCGAGCGGAACGGCCGGGACCATCTGGCCCGGGTGCCGGCCGAGGACTGGGAGTGGGGCACCGCGACGGCCCGTCGGCGGCTCGCCCACCGCCTGGGCGTGATCGCCCGGATGACGGCCGCCGGGCCCGGCGGCGGTCCGGTGGGCCCGCTGGGCGGGTTCGGGCTGCTGGCCGAGGAGACCCGCCGGCGGATGCTGCTCCGCTGGCCGGCCCTGCGACCGCTGCCCGCCCGCCGGCCGTGAGCCCCCTGCGGCACGCACGCGGAGGAGACGGACTAGCGGAACGCCGACGGGTGGGGGCCGTGCTCCGGGTCGAGTTCGTGCAGCACCTTGCGGGCGTCCTCCAGGATTCCCGCCGTGCAGAGCACCCGCCAGTGGCCGTACGAGGGCGAGTGCGCGACCGCGGTGGCCAGGAAGCGGGTCTCGGCCCGGCCCTGGAGTTCCCCGAGCCGGTCCCGCCGTTCCTCGGACGGGCGTTCGGCGGCGATGTGGTGGGCGGCGACCTCCGCGACCAGTCGGGCGACATCGCCGAGGAGCAGGTCCAGGCCCTCCGGGGCCGGGGCCCGTTCCGGCCGGAGCGCCGGGTCCCGCTGATCCCAGTGGACGGCCGGCGGCCGGCCCTCCCGGAAGGTGAGGTTGTACAGGCCGCGGGCGATGCCGCGCAGCTGGTGGCTGACGTGTTCGAGGGCGGCGGAGGCCTCGGCCAGCTGGGCGACCGCCTCGGCGCTGGACCGGGTGCGCCAGCGGGCCGCCTCCTGGGCCTGCCGCACCGCCGACCGGACCAGGTCCAGCCGGTCGGTCAGTTCCCTGGCCCGGCTCACCCAGCCGCCGGCGGCGGCGGTCCAGGAGCCGTCCGCGAGGCCCTCTCCCATGGCGGCCAGCAGCCCGGCCATGTCCCCGGTGAGCCGGACCGTCTCCTCCCGGGCCCGCCGGGTGAACCCGGCGGACGGCACCAGCAGGGCCACGGCGGTTCCGACGAGGATCCCCAGCATGTTCTCCTCGATGCGGGCGGTGCCGTATCCGAGCTGTTCGCTGCTGCCGACGACCAGGACGGCGGTCATGGCGATCTGGTGCATCTGCGATCCCAGCCGGAGCAGCCGTCCGGCGAACATGCCGACCAGCGTGACGAGGACGATGGTGGGCAGCCCCGCGCCCACCACCGCTCCGGTGGCGGCTCCCAGGAGGACGCCGAAGACGATTCCGGCCGCCCGCTGGAGGGATTTGCGGGCCGTGGCGTAGGGGGTGGCCTGGGCGCACAGGATCGCGCCGACGGGGGCCAGGACCGGCTCGGGCAGTCCGATCAGGTCGGCGGCGATCCACCAGGAGAGGGCGGCGGCGATCACGGTCTTGAGGATGGTGATCCCGTCGCCGAACCCGGCCACGGCCCGTTCCCTGAGCAGCGCCAGCAGCCGGGCGGGGGCGGGACTGGGTGGGGGGCTCCCTGACATCCTGCGACCGTACCCAGGGGGCCCGCGTCCGCCGGGTAGGCGGGCCGGTGGGTGCCCTGGCCGGCCGTGCCCCGGGGGTGCGGCGGGACGTACGGCGGCGGGCTCGGGGCCTTCGGCCGCTGGAAGGGGGCTCCTCCCGGGTGTCCGATGGGAGGACGGGGCGGTGTGGCCGCCGGGGCCGACAGGAGGTACGGGATGGGTGTGGTCGCGGGACCGGAGGCGGCGGAGCGGACGGTCGAGGAGAAGCGCGGGTTCTGCACCCTGTGCAAATCGCGCTGCGGCGCGGTCTTCACCATCGAGGACGGCCGGCTGACCGGGGTCCGGCCCGATCCGGAGCACCCCACCGGCGCCGCCATGTGCCCCAAGGGCCGGTCCGCGCCCGAGCTCGCGCACAGCACCGGCCGGCTCACCGTGCCGCTGCGCCGCACCCGGCCCAAGTCGGACCCGGACCCGGGCTGGGAGGAGATCTCCTGGGACGAGGCCCTCGACGAGATCACGGCGCGGATCGGCGCGATCGCGGCCGAGGACGGGCCGGAGGCGGTGGCCTTCGGGGTGGCGACCCCGTCCGGCACCTCGGTGTCGGACGCCACCGAGTGGATCGAGCGGTTCGTCCGGCTGTTCGGCAGCCCGAACACCGTCTACAGCGCGGAGATCTGCAACTGGCACAAGGACTTCGCGCACGCCTTCACCTTCGGCTCCCCTCTCCCGCCGCCCGACTACGAGCACGCCGGTCTCACCCTGCTGTGGGGTTTCAACCCTGCGAAGACCTGGCTGTCCCAGTCGGCCGCCCTGTCGGCGGCCCGGGGCCGCGGGATGCGGCTCGCGGTGGTCGACCCGCGCCGCTCCACCAGTGCGCTGGGCGCCGACCACTGGCTGCGGGTCCGGCCCGGTACGGATGCCGCGCTGGCCCTGGGCCTGGCCCATCTACTGATCGAGGGCGGCGGCTTCGACGAGGGGTTCGTCCGGTCCTGGACCAACGGCCCGCTGCTGGTCCGTGCCGACACCGGCCGGTTCCTGCGCGCCGCCGATCTGGAGTGCCCGCCCGGCGCCGGCCCGCTCCTCCCGGAGGAGGAGGGCCGGGAAGGGCCGGAGCGGTTCGTCGTCTGGGACGAGCGGGCCGGGCGGCCCGAGGCGTACGACACGGGCCGCGCCGCCGTCCGCCCCGACCGGTTCGCGCTGCGCGGCTCCCGGCCGGTCCGGACCCGCACCGGCACCGTGGAGTGCGAGCCGGCCTTCGAGCGGTACGCGCGCGCCTGCGCCCTGTGGCCCCCGGAGCGGGTCGCGGCCACCACCTGGATCCCCGCCGCCCAGGTGCGGGCCCTCGCGGCGGAGATCGCCGCCGCGCCCTCGGTGGCGTACTACGGGTGGACCGGGGTGGGGCAGAGCGCGAACGCCGCGCAGACCGAGCGGGCGATGGCCACCCTCTACGCGCTGACCGGCTGCTACGACACCCGCGGCGGCAACAAGCTCGCCCCGCCGCCCGGCTACCGGCCGGCCGCCTCCCCGGCCCAGTTCGCGCCGGCCCAGCTGGCCAAGGCCCTCGGGCGGGACAAGCACCCGCTGGGCCCGCCCGCCTCCGGATACGTCAACGCGGGCGACCTGTGCACCGCGATCGAGACCGGACGGCCCTACCGGGTGCGGGCGCTGATCGGCTTCGGATCCAACCTGGTGGTGTCCCAGCCCGGATCGGACCGGACCGCCGCCGCCCTGCGCTCCCTGGACTTCCAGGTCCATCTGGACCTCTTCCACAACCCGACCAGTGCCAGCGCGGACATCGTGCTGCCGGTCAACAGCGCCTACGAGCACGAGGCCCTCCGCTTCGGCTTCGAGATCGGCCACCGGGCCCAGGAGCAGGTGCAGTTGCGGCCGCGGATGGTGGAGCCGCAGGGGCTGTCCCGCTCCGACACCGAGGTGGTGTTCGCGCTCGCCCGGCGGTTCGGTCTGGGCGGGGAGTTCTTCGACGGGGACGTCGAGGCCGCCTGG
Source organism: Streptomyces sp. NPDC033845 (assembly GCF_055576225.1). Lineage (NCBI taxonomy): Bacteria > Bacillati > Actinomycetota > Actinomycetes > Kitasatosporales > Streptomycetaceae > Streptomyces > Streptomyces sp. NPDC033845. The sequence goes on from NZ_JBVIRI010000011.1 coordinate 25,026, forward strand.
AACTGGCAGTTGGAGCCGCTCGGGCTGACCGTGGCCGGGTTGCGGGAGCGGCCGGGCGGGGTGCGGGTGCCGCGCGAGCGGACGTACCGGGGCTACGCGGCGGCCGACGGGAACGGAGGGGACGGCGTACGGGGCTTCGGCACGCCCACCCGCCGGGTGGAGCTGTACTCGGAGCGCCTGCTGGAGCACGGCTACCCGGCCGTGCCCGAACACCGCGGGCCGGCCGACCCGGACACCGCCTTCCCGCTGGTCCTGACCTGCGCCAAGCACGGCTACTTCGTGCACAGCCAGCAGCGGTCGCTGAGTTCGCTGCGGCGGCGGGCCGCCGACCCGTCCGTGGACCTGCACCCGCGGACCGCCGCCGCCCGCGGCATCGGCGAGGGTCAGTGGGTGGAACTCTCCACCCGGCTGGGCTCCATCCGGCTGCGGGCCCGGTTCGACGACTCGCTGCACCCCGGTGTGGTCGTCGGCGAGTACGGGTGGTGGCAGGAGGCCACCGACCTGGCCCTGCCCGGCGCCGACCCGACGGGCCCGGGCGGATCCAACTTCAACCGGCTGGTCGACCACGGCGACAGCGACCCGCTGAGCGGTTCGGTGGCCCTGCGGTCTGCGGTGTGCCAGATCCGGCCGGCCGCCGACGACGGCTCCTGGACCGGCACCCGCCCCTTCACCGTCACCGAGGTCACCGACATCGGCGCGGGGGTGCGCGAACTCGTCCTGTCCCCCGCCGACGGAGGGCCGCTCCCCGACTACCGGCCCGGACAGCACGTCACCGTGCACCACGGCGCCCCCGGCACCGACGGCCACGCCACCGCCCGCAGCTACTCCCTGACCGGCCCGGCCCTGGACCCCGGCCGCACCGCGTACCGGATCGCCGTACGGCACGTCCCGGACGGGCTGTTCTCCACCCTGGTGCACCGGGAGCTGAAGCCCGGGGACCGGCTGCACCTGACCTCCCCGCGCGGGGTGTTCGCCTTGCCGACGCATACCGGCCACCCGGTGGTGCTGCTGGCCGGCGGTATCGGGATCACCCCCTTCCTCGGCTATCTGGAGACCCTCGCCGCCACCGGCGGCACGGTCCCCGAGGTGGTCCTGCACCACGGCAACCGGAACTCCCTGGACCACCCCTTCCGGGACCGGATCCGGGCGCTGGCCGAGGCCCTCCCGCAGCTGACCGTGATCGACCACCACGCCGACCCGCTGCCCGGCGACACCGAGGGCACCGGCGGCGACACCGGGGGCGCGCGGGCCGGGTTCATCACCCCGGACGGGATCGCCCCCGCCCTGATCGCCGCCCGGGCCCGCTTCTACCTGTGCGGCCCCGCGCCCATGCTGGAGTCCCTCACCCGGGGGCTGCGGCAGCAGGGGGTCCCCCGGTTCGAGGTGTTCAGCGAGACCTTCCGGCCGGCCCGGCGGGAGGTGGCGGTGCCGGACGGGGCCGAGTTCACCGTGACCTTCGCCCGCAGCGGGCGGACCGCCCGCTGGACCAAGGGCGACGGCCCCCTGCTGGCCCTGGGCGAGGCGGCCGGGGTGGCGATGCCCTCGGGCTGCCGGGTCGGGCAGTGCGAGAGCTGCGCCCGCACCGTCCTCGCGGGCGAGGCGGCCCATCTGACCGCCGTCCCGGAGGACCTTCCGGCCGGTGAGGTGCTGACCTGCCAGTCGGTGCCCGTCTCCGATCTCACCCTGGACGCCTGAACGGCCGCCGGGCGCGGCCCCGGTAGGACGGTCAGTGGCCTCCGCCGGTGGCCCGGAAACCGCTCGGGACCAGCCACAGGACCAGCAGGGTCACGGCGGCGACAATGCCCGCCGAAACATAGGAGGTGCTGGTCAGCGCGGTGTCGAAGGCGGTGCGGGCCGCGTCCAGGAGGCGTTCCCCGGTCGGGCCCGGCAGGGTCTCGGCGACCTCCTTGGCCCCGCCGATCGACTCCCGGGCGTGCGCCGGGGCGGCGGCCGGCATCCGGGCCGCGTAGACGGCCGCGTGCACCGAGCCGAGCAGGGCCACGCCGAGCCCGACCCCGAGTTCGTACGAGGTCTCCGAGACGGCCCCGGCCTGGCCCGCCCGGTCCGCCGGGACCGCGGACACCAGGACGGCGGCCGCGGAGGTGACGGCCAGTCCGTCGCCGAGGCCGAGGGAGGCAAGGAACACGGCGACATAGCCGTACGAGGTGGGCTGTGGGGCCAGGGCGAGCAGCAGGAAGCCGGCCAGCAGGCCCAGCAGGCCGATGCCCATCACCGCGCGGACCCCGAGACGGTGCAGCAGCCGGGGTGCCAGGAGCGAGCCGAGGAGCATGGCCACGGCCACCGGGAGGGTGCGCAGGCCCGCCTCGAAGGGCGAGTACCCGTGGACGTACTGGAACCACAGCGAGACCAGGAACAGGGCGGCGCCGGCCGCCAGCATGGCCATCAGGGTGACCAGGGCGGCGGCGGTGAACGGCCGGTTCCGGAAGAGCCGTACGTCCAGCAGCGGGTCGGGCAGCCGCAGCTGGCGGCGGGCGAACGCGGCGAGCAGCAGCAGTCCGATGGCCAGCACGGCCAGGTCGGCGGCGGTGGGGGCGCCCTTGGCCACGTGTTTGATGCCCCAGGCGAGCGCCACGATCCCGGTGACGGACAGCAGGGCGCTGGGCCAGTCGAGGCCGTGCGCGCCGGCCGCCTTGAACTCGGGGAGCAGCCGGATCCCGGCCAGTACGGTGACCAGGACGACGGGCACGTTGACCCAGAAGGCGGCGGACCAGCCGTGGCGTTCGACGAGGAATCCGCCGATGAGCGGGCCGATGGCCGCGCCGGCGCCGGCGACGGCGGCCCAGATGCCGATCGCGATGGTGCGTTCGTGCGGATCGGTGAAGATGTTCCGGATCAGCGACAGGGTCGAGGGCATGACCATGGCCCCGCCGACCCCGAGCAGCACCCGGCCGGCGATGAGCGCGGCGGGGCTGGTGGCGGTGGCGGCGACCACGGAGGCCAGGCCGAAGAGCACGAAGCCGACGAGGAAGAGGCGTTTGCGGCCGTAGCGGTCGCCGACGGCTCCGGTGGTGACGAGGAGCCCGCCGAGGACCAGGCCGTAGATGTCGATGATCCACAGCTGTTGCAGGGCGGTGGGGCGCATGTCGTCGATGAGGGAGGGCAGCGCCACGTTGAGGATGGTGGCGTCCATCGCGACCAGCAGCAGGCTGGCGCAGAGCACGGCCAGCATCGCCCAGCGTCCGGAACCGGGGGCACGGGCCACGGGAGGTCCGATCCTTCGGGTGGGCCCCGGGAGGGGCGCAGCGGCGGATGACCCTTATGTGCGGGGTTCGTCCAGATATAGGAGCCGGGGTGTCGGCCCGCAACCGGAGGGCCGCCGCGGAGAACCGGGGGCGGGTGGGCCGTGACCTCGGGCGGGGCCGGTCGTTGAACCCGTCGGTCAAGTGAAGTGCGGCATGGAGAGGCCCCGGGACGTCGTGGTCCCGGGGCCTCTCGCGTCCCGCGTCCCGCGTCGGGTTACGGGCCCTCCGCGCCCAGCAGCCGGGAGTGGGCGGGCGGGAGCTTGGACCACCAGTGGGCGTAGCGGCCGTAGACGGCGGGGTCCCGGGGCGCCAGGAAGGCCGTCAGGTCCCGGGCCTCGGCCGCGAGGGCCTCCCAGGTGCGGTCCGGGAGCGGGTGGAAGGCGGTGGCCTCGATGCCGGTGCCCTCGGGGGCCGGGCGCCAGACTCCGGCCACCCGCCCGTCGACCAGCAGGGTCGGCAGGACATCGCCGTTGCGGCGGATGACCAGGGGCCGGTAGGCGTCGGGCAGGACGCGGGTGCGGTCGGCGTGGGCCAGCAGCACGCTGTCCCACATGGCCATCAGCCGGGGCGGTGCCGGGATCCCGGGGTCCGGTCGGGGGGCGTCCGGGAGGTCGTACAGCTCGGTGCCGTCCGGGCCGGTCAGCCGGACGAGCCGGTCGGCGAGGTCCTTCAGGGCCTGCCGGGCGTCGCCCACCCGGACCGTGGCGAACTGGGCGAGGTCGGCGGCCGAGGCGGGCCCGAAGCCTTCGAGATGGCGCAGCGCCAAGGTCCGCAGGGCGGCCCGGGAGGCCTCGGGGTCGGTGGCCGGAAGCACGGCGGGGGCCCGGTAGGCGGGCCGGTGGCCGAAGGACCAGGGGCCGGCGGTGGGGGCGTGGACCAGCGGGGTGTGGTGGCGCAGGCCCCACCAGGCCCCCGGGTGGGCGGGGGCGTCCGGGCGGGCCTCGGCACTGGCGCTGGTGCTGGCGGCGGACAGCCGGTCGGCCAGCCATGCCTCGCATTCCGCGTTGCCGCGGGGCCGGGCCGTGAAGGCCAGCACCTCGGGGACCAGGGCGTCGGCGTCCTCGGCGGTCAGCCCGGAGGCGGTGAAGCGGCTGCCGAGCCGGGCGGCGCGGATGGTGGGGTGCACGGCGGAGCGGAACACCGGATGGTCCTCGGCGTGCACGGCGTGCAGGGTGATCCGCATCAGGGTGGCCTTGAGCACGGTCCCGTCGGCGAAGGCGGTGTCCAGTGCGGCGGGGTCGAAGCCGGCGAGCCGGTTCCGGAGGGCCAGATAGGGGGACGCGGGCTCCTGGGCCTGGAGGGCGACCACCCGGCGTACGGCCTCGGCCGGGTCCAGGGGCACGCGTTCCAGCAGCAGCTGGCGGGCGAGGGTGGCCCGGCCCAGTTCCGTCGCGGTGATCCTCACCGGGCGCCGCCGCCGGGCCGGTGGAGCCGGTAGCGGAGTTCCAGGGCGGCCGGGTCCTCGCCGACCGGTGCGGCGGCGGGGTCCGGGGTCCAGCCGGCGCGCTCGTAGAAGGCGCGGCCCCGGTCGTTGCGTTCGAAGACCCGGAGGACGGCGTCCACGGTGCCGGTGCCGGTGCGGGACCAGATGCGGAGGGCCTCGGTCATCAGGGCGTGGCCGGTTCCGGCGCCCCAGTGGAGGGGGTCGGTGTAGAGGGCGTAGAGCTCCTGGACGGGTCCGTCCCGCAGGTCCTCCTCGCGGGCCGGGCCCAGGGAGGCGAAGCCGAGGACCCGGCCGTCCGTCTCGGCGACCAGGGTGTGGGCGTCCGGGGCGGCCGGCCCGGCGATCAGGGTCCGCCAGAACTCGGCCCTGCGGTCGGCGTCCAGGCCGGCCAGCTCCCCGGCCGGGAGGATGTGCGCATAGGCGGCGCGCCAGCCGGCCACCTGGATCCCGGCGATGGCGCGGGCGTCGCCGGGCTCGGCCGGCCGGACCCGGGGACCGCCGGGGGCCGGGGCGGGGAGGGTGGGGGGCAAGGTCAGTTCCCGGGGGCGAGGCCGGCGGCGACCAGACCGGCGAGGACGGCCTCGCCGAGGGCCCGGACGGCGGAGTGCGGGCGGACCATCACCGTGAACTCCTTGATCCGGCCGCTCTCGTCGAACTGGAGCAGGTCCATGCCGTGCACCTCCTTGCCGGCCACGGTGGCCCGGAACAGCAGCACCGCGGACGGTGCCTCCGGGGCGCCCGAGGTCATCTCGGCGGCTCCGTCGAGCCGCCCGAGGTAGCGGAAGTCCTCGAAGGTGTCGAGGAGGACCCCGAAGAGGCCCAGCACCGCCGGGCGGCCTTCGAAGGGGCGGAACTTCACCGGGCTGAAGAGGCGCACGTCCTCGGTCAGGAGGTCTTCCAGCGCGGTGAGGTCGCGGGCCTCGACGGCGGCGCGGAACCGGTCGGTGGTTGTCATGGGGCTCCTCTGCGGTGATGATGGTCGGGAATTTGATTAATCAGTTTTTTGAGTATCCATACTGACTATCACGGGTGCGGGTGCGACCGACAGAGGAGGAGGGCGTTCCGATGGCCCTGCGGCATGCCGTGCTGGCGGCGCTGCTGGACGAGGAGCTGAGCGGCTACCAGCTGGCCAAGTCCTTCGACCTGGGCGTGGCCAACTTCTGGCACGCGCTCCCCCAGCAGCTGTACGTGGAGCTGGCCCGGCTGGAGGCGGACGGGCTGGTCGAGGGGCGCGAGGTGGTCCAGGACAGCCGGCCCAACAAGCGGCTGTTCCGGGTGACCGGGGCGGGGGTCCGCGAGCTGGAGAGGTTCGTGGCCGGCTCGGCGAAGCCCTCGTTCATGCGGGACGACCTGGTGGTGATGGTGCAGGCCGCCGACCTGGTGGACGCCGGGGCGGTGATCGCCCGGCTGACCGAGCGGGCGGAGTTCGCCGCGGCGAAGGTGGAGCTGTTCACCGGGCTGCTGGTGAAGCTGCGCGGGGGCCGCCCCGAGGAGGAGTTCCTCCGGGAGGGCGAGCGGATCGGCCCCTATCTGACCTGTCTTCGGGGGCTGGCCTTCGAGCGGGGGAATCTGGACTGGTGCGAACGGACCGCTGCCGTGCTCAGGGCACGGCGGGCGGCGCGTGCGGAGGGATGAGGACCATGCGGTACGTGGCTCTGGGCGACAGCCAGACCGAGGGGCTGGGCGACCCGGACGAGGGCGCGCCGGGCGGGCTGCGCGGGTTCGCCGACCGGCTGGCGGAGCAGTTGGCGGCGCAGCACGGCCCGGAGGTGGTCGAGTACGCGAACCTCGCGGTGCGGGGGCGCCGGGCCGGGGAGGTCCGGGCCGGGCAGCTGGACGCGGCGCTCGCGCTGCGGCCCGATCTGGCGACGGTGGTGGCGGGGGTGAACGACCTGCTGCGGCCGAGGTTCGACCCCGACGAGGTGGCCGCCGAACTGGCGGCCATGTTCGGGGCGCTGACCGCCCAGGGGGCCCGGGTGGCGACGGTGACCTTCCCCGATCTGGGGCGGGTCATTCCGGTGGCCCGGCCGGTGAGCGGCCGGGTGCACGCGCTCAACCGGCGGGTGCGCGCGGCCGCCGACCGGTACGGGGTGCTGGTCGCGGACACGGCCGCCCCGGCGGCGGTGACGGATCCCCGGATGTGGAGCGTGGACCGGCTGCACGCCTCCGCGCTGGGGCACGAGCGGATCGCGGCGGCTCTGGCCGAGGCGCTGGGGCTGCCGGGCAGCGGGAACGACTGGACCCGGCCGCTGCCGCCGCCGGAGGGACCCGCCGCCACCGGCTGGCGGGTGGTGGCGGGCGAGGTGCGCTGGGCCGGAACCTTCCTGGGCCCGTGGCTGGGGCGGCGGCTGCGCGGCCGCTCCTCCGGGGACGACCGGACGGCGAAGCGGCTGGAACTGCGGCCGGTGCCGCCCTTCCGGGCGGCACCGGGTGAACTGCCCCCGGGTGGGCGGCTCCCGGGTGGGCAGCCTCCGGGGCCGGGGCGCCCGGATCAGGGGCGGATGCCGTCGCAGGCGATGTAGAGGTGGCGGGGCCCGCGCAGCACGGCGTTCTGCCGGTAGGGCGGCGGGTCCTCCAGCAGCCGCGGGTTCTCCAGCCGGCGGGCCATCTCGGTGAGCGCGAGCTGGGCCTCCAGCCGGGCCAGCGGGGCGCCGAAGCAGCTGTGGATCCCGCTGCCCAGCCCCAGGTGCTGGATGTCCTTGCGGTACGGGTCGAAGCGGTCCGGATCCTCGAACATCTCCGGGTCCCGGTTGCCGGAGGCCAGCACCAGCCAGATCGAGGACCCCTTGGGAATGGTGACCCCGCGCAGCTCGATGTCGGCCAGTGAGGTGCGCTGCGGCACCAGCTGGACCGGGGGCTCGTAGCGCAGCAGTTCCTCCACCAGCGGCACGGCCAGCCCGGGGTTCTCCCGGAGGTCGGCGAGCACCTCCGGGTGGCGCAGCAGGGTCAGCATCCCGTTGGTGATCAGGTTGACCGTGGTCTCGTGGCCGGCGATCAGCAGCAGGGCGGAGGTGCTGAGCAGCTCCATGGTGGTCATGGTCTCGTCCTGGCCCTGTCCGGCGGCCAGTTGGGACAGCATGTCGTTGCGCGGGCTCTTGCGGCGCTCCTCGATCAGCCCGGCCAGGTACATGCCCAGTTCCATCCGGGCGTCGTGGGTGACCTTCGCCCGGGCCTCCTGGTCGGCGTCCGGATCGGGGTCCAGGCTGGCGGCCAGGGTGTCGGCCCAGACGTGGAAGCGGGCCTCGTCCTCGCGGGGGACGCCCAGCAGCCGGCAGATCACCGTGACCGGGAACGGGTAGGCGACCTGGTCCACCAGGTCGATCCGGTCGGTGGCGCCGATCCCGTCGATCAGCCCGGTGACGATCTCGCCGAGCTCGCCGCGCATGTCCTCGACCCGGTGCGGGGAGTGCGGCGGGCCGAAGGGCCGGTTGGTGATCCGGCGCAGCCGGTCGTGTTCGGGCGGGTCCAGCCGCAGGAAGGCGGGCGGCAGGGCCGAGGACTCCTCCTGCTCCTCGGAGGCCAGCGGGTCCGCGTCCTTGGTGGTCAGGTTGCGGGCGTCGGAGCTGATCCGGGGATCGTGCAGCAGCGCCTGGATGTCGTGGTAGCTGCTGATGACGTACGGGCCGTCGGGCTCGTGGTGGACGGGCGTCCGGCGGAGCTCCGCGTACAGCGGGTAGGGGTTCGGGCGGTTCGCGGGGTCCAGGATCCTGCGCAGGATGGACTCGGGCTCGGTCATGTGCGGCTCCTCCGGGGGCCTCGGTGACGGTCGGCGACGGTCAGTGGCCGGCGGGGGTGAAGGTGAGCCGGCGGTCCGCCGGGGAGTACCCGCTGAGGGTCACGGTGGGGCCGTGCGTGGGCACGGACGGGTCGGGGAAGTCGGCGGGCATCGGGTGCCGGCCCTCGGGCCGCCGGTCCACGTTGTCGAACGGCGGCGGGAAGGGGGCGGTGCTCTCGATCTGCTGCTGGTAGAACTGCAGCCAGCGGCAGTTGTCGAAGGTGACCGCCCCGATGACCCGGCCCTGGTAGCCGTAGACCGCGCTGAACCGGCGTTCCCTGGTGGAGCCCTGGGAGATCATGATCTCGGTGCCCATCGAGGGCACTCCGACGGATTTGATGTTGATGCCGAACTGCGAGGACCAGAAGGCCGGCACCCAGATGTGCGGGCGGCGGTCGGTGCTCTCGCTGAGCATGTTGTGGGCGGCGGTCTCCGCCTGGGAGACCGCGTTGCCCCAGTGCTCCAGAGACAGGAACTGGTAGCCGAACAGCGGGTGCGGGGAGCGGGCGACGTCGCCCGCCGTGTAGATGTCGTCGGTGACGATGCCCCGGATGTCGAAGGCCCGGCAGCCGGCGTCGCAGGCGATGCCCCGGGGGCCGGCGCCCAGACCGGAGCCGGCCAGCCATTCGGTGTTCCGCATCGCGCCGAGCGAGACGATGACCACCTCCGCCTCGATGGTGCTGCCGTCGGAGAGGTGGGCGGCACGGACCCGGCCGGTGCTGTCGCCCTCCAGACCGGTGACCATGACCCCGGTGCGCAGGTCGACGCCGTTCTCCCGGTGGAGTTCGGCCGCGACCTCGCCGATCACCCCGCCGAGGGCACCGACCAGGGGGGCGGCCCCGCGTTCGGCCACGGTGACGTCGATCCCGCGCTCCCGGCAGGCGGAGGCGATCTCGGAGCCGGTGAACCCGGCGCCGATGACCAGGACCCGGCGCGGGCCCTGGTCGAGCCGGCGGGCCAGGGCGGCGCCGTCGTCGCGGGTCCGCAGGACGAACACCCCGTCGAGGTCGGCCTCCGCCGGGTGCGGCCACGGGCGGGCCCGCACCCCGGTGGCGATCAGCAGCCGGTCGTACGGGATCTCGTCGCCGTCGGCCAGCCGGACCCGGCGGGCGGCCATGTCCAGGCCGGCCGCCGCGACGCCGAGCCGCCATTCGGCGGCGATGTCCCGGCGGCGGGGCAGCGCGGTGTGCTCGGCGGTGGCCCGGCCGAGCAGGACCTGCTTGGAGAGCGGCGGCCGGTCGTACGGCTCGTACGGCTCGTCGCCGACCATGGTGAGGGTTCCGGCGAAGCCCTTCTCGCGCAGGGTCTCGGCGGCCCGCAGGCCGGCCAGCGAGGCGCCGACCACCACGATCCGGCCCTCGCGCTTGAGGTGTTCCAGGGCGGCGGATTCAGGCATCGCGGGCCTCCGAGCCACCGGCGCGGGCGGCGGCCGCGGCCATGTCCAGCTCGTCCACCAGGATGGCCTGGACGGGGCAGGCCGCGACGGCCTGGGCCACCCGGGCCCGCTGGGCCTCCTCGGCCTCCGGGTCGTAGAGCAGTCCCTCTTCCCCGTGCATGGCGAAGACGTCCGGCGCGAGGAAGGCGCACTGCGCGTATCCCTGACAGCGGTTGAGATCGACGACAAGTCTCAGCAAGGTGGAATCCTTTCGTGAGCCCCGGCTCCCCACGGGCCCAGCGTGGGGGGTGGGGCCCGCCGCGGCCCGTCCGGGAGGGCCGTCGGAGTGAACGCGGAGGAGTCCGTGCGGGCCGGAGGGGGTCAGGGGGCGAGCGTCCCGGGGGTGCCCGGGGATGCGGGGGACCCCGGATCCCCCGCGGCGCCGGGCGGCGACGGGGCGGGGGTGGTCCGGGCCGCGCGCAGGATGTACAGGCTGACGACCAGCGCCCAGGCCGGGAAGACCAGCTCGAACCAGGGGGCGGCGGAGCCCACGGTCAGCAGGACCAGCCCGACCAGGAAGCCGAGGGCGGTCAGCGGGCGCGGGAGGACCCCGAGCCGCCGGCCGATGGTGGAGGTGGAGAAGACGAAGACGGCCGCCATCCGCATCGCGTAGGTCATCAGCAGCGTGTACGCGTAGTGCCGGCCGAACTCGGAGCTCCGGTCGGAGCCGAGGACGGTGCCGGCCGCGGCGGCGGACCCGTAGAGGGTGGCCACGAAGACCAGTCCGCTGCCCAGGAACACGGTGACGACGAAACGGTCCTCGGCCTCCCCGGTGTGCTCGCGCAGGGCGCCCATGAACCAGAGGAAGGCGATCCCGGCGAAGGGCACCAGCTGGAGTGCCCAGGTGACGGCGTCGCGCTGGGAGGCGTCGAGCGGGGTGTCGCCGTCGGCCGCGTCGGCGGGCAGGGCGGTCCGGACGAGCACGATCGCCGTGGCGAGCAGCACGGCGAAGGCGATGCCGGCGATGCCGGCGGCCCGGGGGGTGCGCAACGGATGGGGCTCGTGCGGCTTCGGGGTGCGTCTCGTCCTCATTCGTCCAGCAAGCCGAAGCGGGCTCCCGGGTGCCAGCGGGGGCGCTCGCCCGGGTGACGACCGTACGGGCTATTGGTCTGGACCTTGACAGGTCCAGACCAATAGCGGTTGAGTGGAGGAGTTGCCTCCGCCACGGCAACTCCCCCCACCCAAGGAGTAGTTACGTGATGCGTGCACTCAGCCGACGCGCCCTCTCGCTGGCCGCCACCGCAGCCGCCGTCATCGGACTGTCCGTCGCCCTGCCCGCCACCCCCGCGGCGGCAGCGGCCTGCGCCTCCCCCTGGTCCACCTCCGCCGTCTACACCGGCGGCATGACGATCTCCCACGGCGGCCACAACTGGCAGGCCAAGTGGTGGACCCAGGGCGAGACCCCGGGCACCACCGGACAGTGGGGCGTCTGGGCCGACCAGGGCAGCTGTGGGGGCGGGGGCGGCCAGGACCCCGACCCCGACCCGTCCGGATTCGTGGTCAGCCAGGCCCAGTTCGACCAGATGTTCCCGAACCGGAACCCCTTCTACACGTACCAGGGGCTGGTCAACGCCCTCTCCGCCTACCCCGCCTTCGCCAAGACCGGCGACGAGACCACCAAGCGCCGGGAGGCCGCGGCCTTCCTCGCCAACGTCTCGCACGAGACCGGCGGCCTGGTGCACATCGTCGAGCAGAACACCGCCAACTACCCCCACTACTGCGACCGCAACCAGCCCTACGGCTGCCCGGCCGGCCAGGCCGCCTACTACGGCCGCGGCCCGATCCAGCTCAGCTGGAACTTCAACTACAAGGCCGCGGGCGACGCCCTCGGCATCAACCTGCTGGCCAACCCCTACCTGGTCGAGCAGGACCCGGCCATCGCCATGAAGACCGCCCTCTGGTACTGGAACACCCAGAACGGCCCCGGCACCATGACCGGGCACGCGGCCATGGTCAACGGCGCCGGCTTCGGCGAGACCATCCGCTCCATCAACGGGGCGCTGGAATGCAACGGCGGCAACCCCGCCCAGGTGCAGAGCCGGGTCAACAAGTACCAGCAGTTCACCCAGCTCCTGGGCACGACCCCGGGCTCCAACCTGACCTGCTGACCGGAGGACCGGCCGGGTGACCGACTGGTCCCGCGACCGAGTGATCGTGTGATCAGGGCTGCGGGCGGATCAGCACCTCGCTGCCGACCGGGGTGAACCCGACGGCGAGGAAGGCCCGCAGCGAACGCGAGTTCCCCGGGGAGACGGCCGCGAAGACCGGCTCCCCGGCCGGGACCAGGGTGAGCGCGTCGAGCAGCAGGGACCGGCCGATGCCCCGGCCGGCCTTCTGCCCGGTCTCCTCGTCGAGGGCGATCCCGATCTCCCGCCGCCCGGCGAGCCCGCGGCCCACGGTGACGAAGCCCCGTTCGTCACCGTGCACCCGCACGTCGGCGCGGACCGAGCGGGCGTGCCGGACCCGGGGGTGGTCGTCCCGGTCGTCCCGGAGCCCCAGCGCGGCGTCGGATCCGTCGGCGGCACCCGAGCCGCGGGCGACCAGACTGCAGTCGGTCACACCGACCCAGCCGGCGGGCCCGGCCAGATGGCGCAGGAAGTCGGGGGCATGCGAGAGGCCGAACCCGTCGGGCCCCTGCGCCAGCACCTCCTCGGCGGGCAGCCGGGTGGCCACGTAGGCGTGGCCGGTGAACGCGAAGGAGCACTCCAGCCCGCCCGCGAACGGCGGCAGCACGGTCACCCCGCCGTCGATCTCCGGGAACCGGCCGTCGGCGGCCGCGAGCAGGTGGCCGAGCAGCGGGTGCGCGGCCCGCGGGGCGGCCGGGGCAGCCGAGGTGGCCGGGGCGGCCGGGGTGTTCGCTTCGGTGTTCCTCATGGACGGAACGTTAGCCAGTGGCTGGACCGGCGGGGCCGCCGGGGTGCCCGGCAGGGCGTACGCTCGGCGGATGGCGAAGTACTTTGACGTGCACCCCGAGAACCCGCAGCCGCGCACCCTCAGCAGCGTGGCCGAGACGATCCGCTCCGGAGGGCTGATCGCATACCCCACGGACTCCTGTTTCGCGCTGGGATGCCAGCTCGGCAACCGTGAGGGGATCAACCGGATCCGGTCCATCCGCAACCTGGACGACCGCCACCACTTCACCCTGGTGTGCCAGAACTTCGCCCAGCTGGGCCGGTTCGTGCACATCGACAACGACGTGTTCCGGGCGGTCAAGGGCGCCACCCCCGGCGCCTACACCTTCATCCTGAAGGCCACCGGCGAGGTGCCCAAGCAGCTGCTCCACCCGAAGAAGAAGACGGTGGGCGTGCGGATCCCCGAGCACGTGGTGACCCAGGCGCTGCTCGCCGAACTCGGCGAGCCGCTGCTCTCCAGCACCCTGCTGCTGCCCGACGAGGAGGAGCCGCTCACCCAGGGCTGGGAGATCAAGGAGCGGCTGGACCACGTGGTCGACGCCGTGATCGACTCCGGGGACTGCGGCACCAAACCCACCACGGTGATCGACTTCTCCGAGGGCGAGGCCGAGATCGTCCGGCGGGGCGCCGGGGACACCTCCCGGTTCGAGTAGCCGGACCGGCCCTCGCGGCCCCGGCACGCCCCGTTCGCTACGGCCAGAGGAGCTCCCGGGTCCACTCCTCCCCGGGGACGGGGGCGGCGGCCTGGGCGGGGGCGGCCGGACGGCGGTAGCGGAGGCGGACGTGCCGGCGCGCGGCGTCGCCCTGGAAGAACTCGACCTCCTCGGGCCAAAGCGCATAGCGGGTCCAGGTGGGCGCCGGCGCCCCGGGCTCCCGTCCCGCCCGCTCCCAGGCGGCGTCCGCAGCCCTCGCCAACTCCTCGGCGGAGGAGAGCACTTCGCTCTGGCGGCCGGTGATCGCCGCCGCCAGGGCACCGCGCGAGCGGACCGCCAGATCGGCCCGGCTCTCGGCGGGCCCGGCGGCCTCCACCCGGCCGCGGACCCGGACCTGCCGGGCCACGGCGGGCCAGTAGAAGACCAGGGCGGCCTCCGGCCGGGCCGCCAGCTGGCGGCCCTTGGCGCTGGTGGAGTGGGTGGCGAAGTGGAATCCCCGGTCGTCCGCCTCGTGCAGCATCACGATCCGCGCGTCCGGCCGTCCTTCGGGGCCGGCGGTGGCCAGGGTCATGGTGTGCGGCTCGGTCTGGCCCGCCCCGGCGGCGTGCACGAACCACTCCCGGAACAGGGGCAGCGGGTCGGCGGGCGCCGAGGCGGCCTCGAACCGGGGCAGTTCGGTGTCCCAGACGCGCAGGGAGCGCAGGGTGGCGTGGAACGCACTGGTGCTCATGGGGACATCGAACACCATCCGCCCGCGGTCCCCGGAGTCAGTTGTTGTCGCTGTCGTCGTCCTCGCCGTCGTCGTCGGAGTCCGTGGAGAGGGTGGCCTTGCCGCTGGTGGGGTCGACATGGACGTGCTGGGTGCGGCCGTCGGAGGTCCTGATCTCCACGTCCCAGTAGTTGGTGCCCGGGTCGTTGTCGTCGTCATCGTCCCAGTCCACCGAGACCACCTGGCCGGCCTGGGCGGCGAGGGCCGCCTTCATGGCCTGGGCCGCGTTCACCTTGGCCGAGGTCAGGGCCTTGTACTCGCCGCTGTCGCCGTCCCGGTCGGTGTTCTCGGTGGTGACCTTGCCGTTGCCCGCGTTCACCAGGAGTTCGGCGTGGCCGCCGTTCTTCCCGATCACGTCCACGTGCCAGACGGAACCGTCCCGGTCCAGGGACTCCACGGCTCCGGGGTAGTGCTTGAGCGCTGCCGCCACCGCCGCCTCGGCGGTGATGTCGGCACGGGCGGCGGCGGTGGCCGCGGCCGGGGACCTGGTCGTGTCGGCGGTGGCCGCCGCGGCTGCCGCCACCGGGCCTCCCGCCAGCAGGACCGCGGCCGCGGCCGCCGAGACGTATCCGCTGCGATGCATGGCTGACCTCCTCCGGCCGGCCGGCACTCCGGCGGTTGCCCGGGGTTCGGCCGGCAGCGGGCGTTACCGGCCATTGTCCCGTCAGCGGGCGTCGCCGTGCCAGTCGAACCGGCCGGGGTCGCCGGGGCGCGCCCTGTACTGGGCCCGGCCGCCCGGGCCGTAGCGGCCGATCTCCGTCATCAGCAGGGCTCCCTCCGCGCGCTCGCCGGGGGTCCACCCGGTCACGTCCAGGAGCAGGCCGTCGAGGGGGCCGCCGACCAGCTCGGCGTAGTCGTGTCCGGGGCGGGGGCCCGGGTCGGGGTCTTCGTGGTCGGCGCCGTAGACGCGCCCGCGCATGATCTGCTCGTCCATGCCGCCACCATGCCAGCCGGCACTGACAGTCGGCGTCGGCCGTCGGCCGCGGGAGGCGGCTGTCGGTGCGGGCTGTCGGCGGCGGACTCAGGCGAGCTCGGCGCGGGCCACCCAGTGGTGGTCGTGGGGCGGGCAGAGACGGGCGGGGGGCGCGGGCAGCCAGGCGCACTCCCCCGCGGCCAACTGCCGCAGGGTGTAGGCCTCGGCCCGCCAGCCGTGGTCGGCGAGGAACCCGCCGAAGTCCTCCAGCCCCAGTTGGAAGGCGGAGCCCCGGGACCTCATGAACTCCAGGAAGCGGGCGTTGGCGGGGTCCCGGTAGAACGCGGCGTGCGGTGCGTCCACGAGCAGCTGCGAGCCGCGCCCGGAGGCCTTCCCGAGGTTCTCGACCAGCCGGGTGAAGTGCTCCCGCTCCAGGTAGGGCAGCAGCCCCTCGACGATCCAGACGGTGGGCAGTGCCGGATCGTGGCCGGCCGCCGCCAGCCGCTCCGGCCAGCCGTCCTGCCTCAGGTCCCCGCTGAGGGAGATCCGGCGGCAGCTCAGCTGTTCCTCGACGGGTGCCAGCAGCGCCTCCTTGGCGGCCGACTGGCCCGGTAGGTCCATCTCGTAGAACCGGGTCGTGGCGGGCAGGTCCAGGCGCCAGGCGCGGGTGTCGCCGCCCGCCGCGAGACACACCACCTGGGTGATGCCCTCGGCCACCGCCCGGCGGAGCGCGATGTCCCCGAACCGGCCCCGGACGATGACGGATCCGATGGTGCCGCCGGCGTCCAGGGCCTCCCGGGCCATCGCCCGGGAGCCGGGGGTGCTCAGCAGGGCGGCGTGCCGGTCCACCAGATAGGCGTCGGGGCGCTCGGTCTCCATCGCCCTGATGACGGCGGTGATGAAGCTGGTCTCCTTGACGGCCGCGGACCTGTCGTCCCGGCGGGCGGTCTCCGTCACTGTGCGCTCCTGGTGTCGCGTCGCCCGATGGCGGACTGCTGGCGTTGACCGACGGACAGCGTGGGCCGGGTGTTCACCCAGGCCTGGTCGAACTTCCCCGTCGTGGCATAGCTGTGGGAGATCTCGGCGAGTTCCTCCTCGCTGAAGACCTCCTCGATCCGGTCGAACCCCCCGGGGGCCCGCTGGTGGGCGAGGGTGAGCACCCGCTCCGGTCCCATGGAGCGGTTGCTGTGCTGGAGTTCGGTCATCTGCGGGCGGCGTTCGTCCTCGTACGCGCGCAGGGCGGCGGCCGGGTCGGAGTGCCGGGCGAGGTGCCAGGCGAGCACCCGGGCGTCGATGACGGACTGGGTGGCGCCGTTGGATCCGGCCGGGTACATGGCGTGGGCGGCGTCGCCCAGGAGGGTGGTCCCGCCGCGGGTCCACCAGGGCAGCGGGTCCCGGTCGGTCATGGGGTACCGCTGGATGCCGGTCGTGGCGTCGAGCAGCCCGGGCAGGTCGACTCCCGGGGGCGTCCAGTCGCCGAACCGGCCGAGGACCGCCGCCCGTCCGGCCCGGTCCCGCTCGGGGCCGGAGGCGGCGGGTGCGGCATCCGATCCGTACGTGCCGTCCGTGGCTCCGGCCGCTTCCGTGACGTCCGGGACTTCCGGGACCTCCGGGAGCTCCGAGTCCGGTAACGCGGCGACCCAGTTGATCAGGGTGCGGCCGGTGGCCGGGTCGCGGTCGATCGGGTAGAGGACGAGCCTGCGGCGGTCGTCGCCCAGGACGGCCATCGAGCTTCCGGTGAGGAAGGGTTCGCCCCAGGCGGTGCCCCGGTAGAGGGTGGTCCCGTTGCCGGGGGGCGGTCCCTCGCCGGGGTGCAGGGTGGCGCGAACGGCCGAGTGGATGCCGTCGGCGCCGAGCAGGAGGTCGGAGTCCGCGGTCCGGCGGGAGCCGTCGCGCGCGGTGAGGACGGCGCGGGTCCGGCCGCCGGGCCCGGGGCCCAGGGCGGTGAGCCGGGCGTCGGTGACCAGGGCCCGGTCGCCCAGTCTGCGGCGGACCTCGGCGGCCAGGGCCAGGACGAGGACCGACCGGGATATGGAGAGCTGGGGCCAGGCGTAGCCGGCCGACCGTCCGCGGTCCTCCCGCCAGACCAGCTCGCCGCGCGGGCTGTACATGGCCAGTTCGCGGGTGGGGACCGAGCGCCGGAGCAGGGTGTCCAGCAGTCCGAGCTCGGCGAGCTCGCGGACGGCGTTGGGGAGGATGTTCAGCCCCAGGCCGAGCGAGCGGATGCGGGGGTCGGCCTCGAAGACGGTGATGTCCTCGAATCCGGCGTCGTGGAGGGCGATCGCGGAGGCCAGTCCGGCTATTCCGGAGCCGACGATCGTGAACGTCAGCGGCCGTGTCATCGGGGTCATCAGGTCACCTGCGCTTCGCTCCGGGGGTCATGACCGCACGGCCGGCGGGCCCATCATGGACCCGTTCTGCCGGGTGAGGGCGAGGATCTCCTCCAGCAGCCCCACGCTGCCGCCGCCGCTGCCGAGTTCGTAGAGCCGGACTTCCGTGTGATAGGCGCGGCGGGCCATCACCAGATGCTTTCCGCGGAACACGGTGAGTGATCTGAGGGCCTGTCGCAGGCTTCGCGCGCTTGACTGGAGACAGTCCGCGTCGGATACCGGGCCGGGGCCGCCGAGCGCCGCGGCCATGCTCGACACGAGGGAGGGCCGCTCCTTCTCCTCGGCATGCTGGGCGCGCCAGTGCGGAAGGGTGTGGAAGGCGACCTCGTCGCAGAACTTCAGGTATTCCGGGCTGCCGCGGTCGGACGCCCACAAGAGGATGTCGACGAGGAACAGCGGAATGTGGGCGGCGGCCGGACCCATGTATTTCCGGCCGGATATGTGGACGTCCTCGAAGTAGGGCCTGAGCACCTGGGCGAAGAATTCGGGGGTGACCGTCTCGACGACGGTCCCCATGGCCCGGTCCGCGGCCGTGACATGCAGGGCCAGACAGGCCATGCGGTCGGCGTGGGCGGGGGTTCCCGGGGTTTCCTCCCGGACCGCGCGGCCGGCCTCCACCGCCTTCGCGAGGTCCGGCACGCAGCCGCGGACCGCGTCGATGAGGCTGCGTTCCATCGGGTCCCCGCTGTAGAGCCGCTCGCGTTCGCCCGGCGGATTCCAGCAGGTGTAGTGGTAGACGGTGTCCCGGGGGATCATCCCGGTGCGCCGCCCGAGCAGTTCGAACGGGCGGGTCGCACCGGGTATCACGTCGAAGGCGGACACCTCGTGCCGCTTGAGGCTTCCCAGGTACATGCCGAGGTCGCGCATCGCGGCCAGGCATTCGGGGAGGGTGAAGGCGGCCACCTCCTCGTCGGAGGGGAGGGCCTCGCCGAGGACGCGCGCGAGCGCGGGAACATCGGCGGATTCGTTCATCTTGTACAGGGTGCGGAGTTCGTCGTCCAACCGGAGCGGATCCAGCCGTCTGACTCTCTCATTTCGCTCCTCGGAAGTGATGTCGATGTCCGCCCTGCGGTGCATGTGAACCAACTCTTCCGGTGAGGATCGGTTTCATTCCCGGCACGCCTGCGAAGCTAGCAGTCGGCGGACTCCTCGAAAAAGATTCACTCCGCATTCCTCACCGTGCATTTTTCCTATTGACAAGCAGCCGCAATGCCGGGTTTTGGCCGGGCCCGACAATTCCTTCCGTTCGGTTCTGTATGAAACGGACCGGGGACGCTCCCGGGCCGTTATGCCTTGCGGTAGGTGCGGGCGTCCTCGGCGGCGAGGAGGACGTCCGGCAGGGCCGAACCCAGGGCGGCGGTCAGGGTGATGGCCACGGCACCCTCCAGGAAGGGGGCGTCCACGATGCGGGTGTCGGCGGGCAGCCCCGAGGCGGGGTCGGCCAGCAGGGACTTCAGGGTGAGGACCGCGCTGCCCATGTCGCACAGCACGGCCACGCCCGCGCCCTCGTCCACCTTCCGGGCGGCGGCCAGGACCAGTTCGGCGCTGGTGCCGATGCCCCCGTCGCGGGTGCCGCCGGCCAACGCCAGCGGGCCCGGGTCGAGCGCTCCGAGGAGGGTACGGGCCAGATCGGCGACGGACTCGGCGACCGCGCGGCTGTGCGAGACGAGGACGACGCCGACCCGGCCGGTGGCGGTCGCGGTGGCGGTCGCGCCGGCCGGCTCTGCGGGGGCGGCGGGTTCGGTGCGGGCGGCGGCCGGTCCCGCAGTCTCGGCCTCAACCTCGGAACCGGCCTCGGAACCGGCCTCGGAACCGGCCTCGGAACCGGCCTCGACCACGGCCTCCAGGAGGTCTTCGACGGCGGCCGCCGGGTCGGCGGCCGTGCTCAGGGCCTCCATCAGCAGGGCGATCGAGTTGGCCCCCGCGTCCTGGTGGCCGATGCTGCGGGCGCCGAGATAGGAGGCGCGGCCCTTGCGGGCCTGGAGTCCGGCGGTCCGGTCGGCGCCCTCGCGGGCCGCCCGAGCCGCCTCCGCCAGCGCCTCGGGGAGCGGGCGGCCCGCCTCGGCGGCGCCGAGCAGCGCGGCCACCGCCGGGTCCAGCGCGTCCACCATGGTCGCGTCTCCGGGTTCGGCCCCGCCGAGCTTGCGTACGGAACGGAGCCCGGCCTCCAGGGCCCGGCCCAGTTCCGCGGCGGTCGGTACACCGGTCTCCCCGAGGGTCTTGCCGGCCCGGCGCAGTGCGGTGCCGAACAGCGGGCCGGAGGCGCCGCCCACCGTGTTGGTGAGGGTGGACCCGGCCAGCGTGAGCAGGGCGCCGGGGGTGGCGGGCCGCTGGGCCGCCACCGCTTCGGCGGCCGCGCCGAAGCCCCGTACCAGGTTCGCGCCGTGGTCGCCGTCGCCGATCACGGCGTCGAGCTCGGTGAGCCGGGCGGCGTCGCGGCGGACCAGGCGGGTGGACTCGGCGAGCCAGCGCCGGAAGCAGGCGGTGTCCAGGGCGGGTTCGGCGAGGGCCCGGGCGGGGTCGGCGGCCGGGGCCGCTTCGGCGGGGGCCTGGGGGCGGGGCTGGGCGGGGATCGTGCTGGTGTCCACGGGGTACTCCTCTGAACGGGCGGGGCCGGGGGGCGGTGGGGGGACCGGTCAGGACCGGTGGAGGGCGGGCGTGTCCACCGGCGCGTCCCACAGCCGGAGGAGTTCCTCGTCGGCCCGGCAGAGGGTGAGGGTGCAGCCGGCCATGTCCAGGCTGGTGACGTAGGAGCCGACCAGGGACCGGGCCACGGTGACGCCCCGGGCGGCGAGCTGGCGCTCCAGCTCGGCCCGCATCACGTACAGCTCGATCGGCGGGGTTCCGCCCAGGCCGTTGACCAGGGCGATCACCGGTGCGCCGGCGGCCTCCGGGAGGTCTTCCAGGATGGCGTCGAGCATCGCCCCGCAGGTGTCCGCGGCGCTCATCAGGGGGCGGCGCTCGCGTCCCGGTTCGCCGTGGATGCCGATGCCCAGCTCGATCTCGTCGGCGCCGAGCGCGAAGTTGGGGCTGCCCTTGGCCGGGGTGGTGCAGGAGCTGAGGGCCACTCCGAAGCTCCGGGAGTTCGCGTTGACCTTGCGGGCCACCGCGGCCACCGCGGCGAGCGGGGCGCCCTCCTCGGCGAGCGCGCCCGCGATCTTCTCCACGAACAGGGTGGCGCCGGTGCCGCGCCGGCCGGGTCCGCCGGCGTCCGCGGCGACGGCCACGTCGTCGTCCACGACCACCTGCTCCACCGTGATGCCCTCGTCCTCGGCGTCCTCGGCGGCCATCGTGAAGTTGAGGATGTCCCCGGTGTAGTTCTTGACGATGTGCAGGACGCCCGCCCCGGCGTCCACCGCGGCGGTGGCGCGCGCGATGGTGTCCGGGACCGGGGAGGTGAACACCGGTCCGGCGACCGCGCCGGCCAGCATGCCGGGGCCGACGAACCCGGCGTGCAGCGGCTCGTGCCCACTGCCGCCGCCGGACAGCAGGGCGACCTTCCCGGCCGGGGTCCCGCCCGCCCGCGTGACGATGCCCGCCTCGGCGTCGACGACCAGACCCGCATGCGCCGCGGCCATTCCGCGCAGGGCGTCCACCACGACGCTTTCCGGGGAATTGATGAGCTTCTTCACGCGGGTCTCCTGAATGTGGAATGCGGACCTGTGGCTTGAAAACTACGCCGCTCCGGGTGGGGGCCGGAGCGGGCCGTTGGTCCCGTATCCAGGCGCGGAAAGGCCTGTTCAGGAGGGGACCCGCCGGGTCGCCCTATTTCCCGATTCCGCGTGATAGGTATGAATCGGGATGCCGGACCGACCGGTTCGGCGCCCGAATGCGAAGCGCTTGGGAATTGAGGATCCGTCGTGAAGAGCACCGGAACGCGAATGATGATCAGCCCGCCGAAGTACGTGCAGGGGGCGGGCGCCATGCACGATCTCGGTGAGCACGTGGCCCCGCTGGGGCAGAACGCCCTGGTCCTGGCGGACTCCGGAGTCTGGGGATTCGTGGACGGCGCGGTGAGCGACTCCCTGGCCGGCTCGGCGGTGAAGCTGACCAAGGAGGTCTTCGGCGGGCTGTGCACCCGGAAGGAGATCGACCGGGTCGCGGCGGCGGCCTCGGCCGCCGGTGCGGACGTGGTGATCGGGATCGGCGGCGGCACGGCGATCGACACGGCCAAGGCGGTCGGGCACGCCCTCGGGGACATCGCCGTGGTGAGTGCCCCCACGGTGGCCTCCACGGACGCCCCGACCAGCGCCCTGGCCGTCATCTACACGGAGGAGGGCGCCTTCGAGCGGTACTCCTTCTTCCGCCGGAACCCGAACCTGGTGCTGGTGGACACGGCGCTGGTGGCCGCCGCCCCGAGCCGGTTCCTGGTGTCCGGGATGGGTGACGCACTGGCCACCTGGTACGAGGCGCGGGTGTGCGTGGCGGCGAACCGGACCGCGATGGCGGGCGGACTGGCCACCGGGGCCTCGCTGAGCCTGGCGCGGCTGTGCTGGGAGACGCTGATGGAGTACGGGCCGCAGGCCCGGCTGGCCGCCGAGGCCCATGTGGTCACCCCGGCGCTGGAGAAGGTGACCGAGGCCAACACCCTGCTGTCCGGGCTCGGTTTCGAGTCCTGCGGGCTGGCGGCCGCGCACGGCATCCACAACGGGCTGACGGTGTCGCACCGCACGCACGGAATGATGCACGGCGAGAAGGTCAACATCGGGACCCTCGCCCAGCTGGTCCTGGAGGGCGCCCCCACGGAGGAGCTGGACACCTATCTGAAGTTCAGCCGGGCGGTCGGACTGCCCACCACCCTGGCCGAGGTGGGGCTGGGCGACGCGGGCCGGGAGGAACTGCTCGCCATCGGGCGGGCCGCCACGGTCGAGGGCGAGACCACGCACAACATGCCGTTCGCGGTGAGCCCGGAGATGGTGGCGGACGCGCTGATCGCCGGGGACTCCTACGCGCGGGCCACCGCCCGCTGACCCGGCGCCCCGCGCCCTGTCGGCCCGGCACCCGCCGGCCCGCCCTCGGATACCGGTCCGGTCACATCCCGGGGCGGGCCGTTGCCGGAGGCCCCGGCGGCGGGTTGGACGGGGCGTGGACAACGTGAGATACGCCGTACTGGACGGCGCCTACTGGAACTCGCCCCACGACGAGGACTGCCCTCGCTGCGCCCCGGCCCGGGTGGCGGAGCCACCGGCGGATTCGGTGGAGTCGGTGGAGTCGGCGGAGTCGGCGGCGGCGGCGGAGGGGCGGTCCGAGGGGCGGGCGGCCGGGCCGGAGGAGCCCGCCGCCCGGCCGGCCGGGCCGGCCGCCACCGCCCGCTGGGCGGGGCGGCTCCAGGACGCGCTGGTGGACTCCGGTCGGCCGGGGCTGCGTACGGCGTTCCTGGTGGGCTCGGTCGGCACGGTGCTCGCCGCGACGGCTACCAGATGGAGCTGACCCACTCCGGGTGGTCGATGAACGGGTTCCGGTTGTGCTGGTAGCTGTCGAATATGACCTGGTTGCGGCGCTGCTCGAAGGCGTCCGGCGGGTCCTGCAGATGCCACTGCTTCAGCACGCTGATCCGGCCGTGGGTGGGCGCCGAGCCGTTGTTGACCCGGTCGTTCATCTCCAGGTTCGCGAAGCCGTCGCCGCCCTCGTAGCGGACGGCCATGTAGAGCAGCATCCGGGCCACATCTCCCTTGACCGCGTTCCTGGGCTCGAAGGAGTCGGCGTCGGTGCGGCTTCCGGGGGCCTCGGAGACGGCGGAGCCGCCGTTGTCGAAGTCCTTGTTGCCGCGCGTGCTGTTGACCGTGACGTCCTCGGGGCGCAGGTGGTGCAGGTCGGTGCCCGGGCCGGTGGCGGTGCCGAAGTCGCCGTGGCTCTTCGCCCACACGTGCTCGCGGTTCCAGTCGTTGACCCCGCCGCCGTTGGTGGACTTGGACTGGGAGCGGCCGGAGTAGAGCAGGATGACGTTGTTGGCGTTCGCGGGGTCCTGGTCGGTGACCTTCAGCGCGTTCCAGACACCGTCGTAGCTGACCCGGGACTGGTTCTTGATGATGCCGTGCAGCGCCGACCTGAGCGCGGCGCCGGTCTTGCCCTCGGCCGGCGCGTAGTACGTGTCGAGGGCCGCGGCCCGGGCGCCGGCCGCGGCGGTGGGGGCGCCGGAGTCGGCCGGGGTCGCCTCGGCGGACACCGGGAGGAGGAGCAGGAGGGCGGCGGTCGCCGCCACGCCGACGGCCCAGGGCGTCCGGCGGGGGATTCTCTTCATGTGGGGGTCCCTACACACGCACCGCTCCCACCAGTGGAGTTGGCGGGATGTCAGGTGGCAGAGCGAGGCTCACATTGTCATGTGCCGTACAGATGAAGACCACATGTCGAACACGCGGATCCTGAAACCCCCGAGAGGTAACCGAGATCCATACTTGACCGACCGTTCCAGAACGATCTAGGATTCACCTCATGGCCAGGACCAAGGAATTCGACCCGGACGCGGTACTGCTGGCGGCACTGGAGCTGTTCTGGCGGCGCGGCTACGCCGAGACGAGCCTCGCGGACCTGGTCGAACACCTGGGGATCGGACGGGCCAGCCTCTACGCCACCTTCGGCAGCAAGCACGATCTGTACCTGAAGGCCCTCGACCGCTACGGCGAGGACCGCAACCCGCCCCTGGTCGCCGAACTCTCCCAGCCGGGACCGGCCCTGCCCGCCGTGCGCGAGCTGGTCCGGCGGTTCGCCGCCGAGGCGAGCACCGACGGGACCAGACTGCTCGGCTGCCTGGTCACCAACACGGCGGCCGAGCTGGGACCGCACGATCCGGCCGCCAACCGGATGGTGGAACGCAGTTGGGACGCGCTGGAGACCCCGCTGCACTCGGCGCTGGTCCGGGCCCGGGCACAGGGCGAGATCCCGGCGGACCGCGACCCGCGGGCGCTGGCCCGGATGCTGCTGGTACTGCTCCAGGGGATCCGGGTGGTCGGCAAGTCCTCGGCCGACCCGGCAAGGGTCCGGGACGCGGCCGAACAGGCCCTCGCCCTGCTGGACTGACCGGAATCCGGCGACGGCGGCCGTGCCGGGCCCGCCCGGCCGGCCGGCATCCGGGGGCGGACCGGGCCGTGCCTTGATTCTGGAATGTTCAGTCTCGAATCAAATCTCGAAGCAAACGAACGGGGGATGAGGAAAGTGACGACCCGGAAGACCCTCCGGGGGCCCGGGGCCGGATTCGCGCTGCTGGGCACCGTGCAGGTGGTACTGATCTTCACCCTGGCCTCGGTGGCCGTGCCGCTGCCCCGGATCGGCGCCGAATTCAGCCTGGACCGCACCGAGTTGATCCTGCTGACGGCCGCCTACGGCCTGTCCTTCGCCGGACTGCTGCTCTACGGCGGACGACTCGCCGACCGGTACGGCGGCCGCCCCGCCCTCGGCGCCGGACTGGCGCTGTTCGGCACCGCCTCCCTGCTCGCCGCCCTCGCCCCCGCCTACGAGGCGCTGCTCGCCGCCCGGTTCGCCCAGGGCATCGGCGCGGCCGCGGTCGCCCCGGCCGCGATGGCGATCCTGCGGACCCTCTACCCCGGACCGGCCGACCATGCGCGGGCCATGGCCACCTGGGGCGGACTGTCGGTGCTCGGCGCCACCGCCGGGAACCTGCTGTCCGGGGTCATCTCCGCCCTGCTGTCCTGGCGTTGGACCTTCGCCGTACCGGTGCTCGTGGCGGCGCTGGCACTACCGCTCGGACACCGGCTGCTGCCCCCCGCTCCCCCGGACCCGGGCCGCGCCCCGGACCTGCCGGGCGCCCTGCTCGCCACCGCCGGAATCACCCTGACCGGCACCGGACTGGTCCTCACCGAGGACCGCTCCTGGGCCTCGACCGCGGTCCTGGTACCGCTGCTGGCCGGCACCGTCCTGCTGGCAGTGTTCCCCGCGGTGGAACGACGGCGGCCCGACCCGCTGCTCCCGCCGGGCTTCCTCACCGACCGTCGGCGCGGTCTCGGCCTGGCCTCGATCGCCTGCGCCGCGGCGGGGACCGCCACCGTGTTCGTCCTGCTCTCGCTGGCCCTCCAGCAGCAGCGCGGCTACTCGGCCCTGGTCACCTCCGCCGCCTTCCTGCCGTTCGCCGTCGCCCTGCTGGGCGCGGGCCGGGCGGCACCCCGGCTGATCGGCCGCTTCGGCCCCGCCCGGACCACCGGCGCCGGGTTCGCCCTGGGCGCGGTGGGCCTGGGACTGCTGGCGGCCACCGGCTTCGATCCCGGACTGCCCTACGCCTCCTCGCTGCTGCCCGGACTGGTGCTGCTGCCCGCCGGGGGCGCCCTGGCCTTCGCCGGGGCCGCGGTCCTGGCCACCGCCGGGGTGCCGGGGCGGCAGTCCGGGCTGGCCGGCGGGGTGCTCAACACGGCCATGGAGGCCGGGGCCACGGTGCTGTTCGCCCTGCTGCTGGCCCTGGGCGGCGACACCGCCGCACTGGCCGGGGCCGCCCTGCTCTTCACCGCCCTCGCCGCCGTCTCACTGGCCACCCGCACCCGCCCCTACCCACCGGCGCCGGCGCCGGCGCCCGCGCCGTCCCGGGCCCTGTCCCACCGCCCTTCCCCCGTCCCGTCCGTCCCGTCCGTCCCGTCCTACTCCGAGGAGTGACCATGACCACCACCACAACCACCACTGCCGCCTCTGCCACCACTGCCATTGCCGCCGCTCCCCGCTTCGCCGGGCGTACCGCCCTGGTCACCGGAGGCGGGTCCGGGCTCGGCCGGGCGATCGCCCTCGCGTTCGCCGCCGAGGGGGCGAACGTCCTGGTGGCCGGCCGGAGCGCCGAGCCGCTGGCGGAGACCGCGGCCCTGATCGAACGGTCCGGGGGCACCGCGGCGGCCCGTACCGCCGACGTGAGCCGCGCCGAGGACGTACGGGAGCTCGTCCGGGCGGCCGTGGAGCGGTTCGGCCGGCTCGACATCGCCGTCAACAACGCCGGGGTGTTCCGGGGCGGCGGTCCGGTCGCCGACCTCGCCGAGGAGGACTGGCGGACCCTCCTCGACACCAATGTGACCGGCGTCCTGCTGTCCCTTCAGGCCCAGGTGGCGCACATGCGGGCGCACGGCGGCGGCGCCATCGTCAACATCTCCTCCAACCTGGGCGCGCACCTGCGGATCCCGGGCGTGGCCGGGTACGCGGTCACCAAGGCGGCGGTGTCCGCGCTGACCCGGGCGGCCGCGATCGACCACATCGGCGACGGCGTCCGGATCAACGCGGTCAGCCCCGGCCCGTCCGAGTCCTCGATGTCCCTGCGGCCCGGCGAGACCGAGGCCGACCGCGCGGAGCGGATCAAGGACGAGTCCCCGCTGGGCCGGATCTCCTCCGGCGCCGAGGTCGCGGCGGCCGTCCTCTACCTCGCCTCGGACGCCGCCGGTTCGGTGGTCGGCACCGACCTGGTCATCGACGGCGGGGCCTCGGCCTGAGCGTGCGCCCGGGGCCGGGTGGGTCAGCGGACGCCGTGGGGGCGGAACTGGATGCTGATGCGCGGGCCGACGGCGCGGCCGGACTTGGGGACGGCGTGTTCCCAGGTGCGCTGGCAGGAGCCGCCCATCACGACGAGGTCCCCGTGGCCCAGCGGCAGCCGGAGGGCGGCCGGGCCGCCGCCCCGGGGGCGCAGGGCCAGGTCCCGGGGGTCTCCGACGGAGAGGATGGCCACCATGGTGTCCTCGGTGGAGGAGCGGCCGGTGCGGTCGCCGTGCCAGGCGACGCTGTCGCGGCCGTCCCGGTAGAAGCAGAGGCCGGCGGTCACGAAGGGCTCCCCGAGTTCGGCGGCGTAGTGCGCGGAGAGTGCGTCGCGGGCCTCGGTCAGGACGGGGTGCGGCAGGTGGTCGTCGGCGCCGTAGAAGGCGAGCAGCCTCGGCACGTCCACGTCCTGGTCGTACATCCGGCGGCGTTCCGCCCGCCACGGCACCTCGGCGGCCAGCTGTTCGAACAGCCCGTCCGAGCCGTCGAGCCAGCCCGGGAGCCGGTCCAGCCAGGCGCCCCGGCCCAGCTCCCGGCGGACCGTCCCGGTCAGCGGGCCGAGGGCCGGCGCGTCGGTCTGGTCGAACAGGGAGCCCTGCAGCGGTGCGTGCGGTGCGTGCATGCTCCCAGCGTACGCCTCATTCGAACGCGTGCACGAATAGGTTTGGGCGGGGGCGCCCCGGGCAGCCGCGCGTCAGTGAACTCCCGAGCGAGTGGAGCGGACGATGGACGGACGCATCCGGCCGCACAGCAGCACGGCCCAGCGCGCGGCCGGTGAACGGCTCGGCCTCGGCGAACTCGCCGAGGAACGGATCTCCGCCGCCCGGGCCGACGGCCACGGGCGCAGCGCCCGGCTGATCCTGCGGGAGGCCCCACTGCGCCAGTCGGTGATCGGGCTCGCCGCCGGCACCCGGCTCGGCGAGCACACCGGACCGCCCGCGGCATCGCTCCAGGTGTTGCGGGGATCGGCCCGGGTGACCACGGACGGGGAGGCGGTGGACCTGCCGGAGGGAGCGCTGTTCCTGCTGCCGGACACCCGCCACTCGGTGACGGCGCTGACGGATACGGCGGTGCTGCTCACCTCCGTCAACCCCATCGACCCCGTCGACCCCGTCGACCCCTGAGAGCAGGTCCTGCCCCCCCGGAGCAGGTGCTAGGAGAGCTTGCCGTCGTAGTCCGGCAGCTTGAAGGTGCGCTCGGCGTGGCCGCCGACCAGGTCGCTCTGCTTGTTGCCGATGTTCGCGATGATCGTGTATCCGCGGGCCTCGATCTCCGCGCGCTTGGCCGTCTTGTAGGCACTGACCTCCTCGAAGAGGTCGGGCAGGTCGCGGACGTACAGACCGGAGACCGGGTAGCCCACCGCCTTGAGGTTGTAGTTCGTCAGCGACTGGATGATGCCGGGGCGGGCGGTGACGAAGAAGATCGCCACACCGCGGTCGTGCGCGTAGCGGGTCAGGTCGCGGATCTTGGCGATGGCCGGGGTCGGGAACGTCCAGAAGTAGTGGAAGTCCGTCTCCAGCGAGGAGTTGTCGATGTCGAGGACGATGGCCGGCCTCTCGCCCGCGGGCGAGGCGGCGATGCGCTGTTCGACGTACGGGCGGGCCACGTCCACCACCGCGGACACGTCGCGCTGCCAGGCTCCGTAGTCGATGCCCAGGATGGCGGCGTTGCCGCCCGGGGCCGAGGCCTTGGCCGCGGGGGCGGCGGTCGGCGCGGGGGCGGCCTCGGCGGCGGCCGTCGGGAGGAGGGCGAGGACCGCCGCTGCGGCGACCGCGGTGGCGGCGGTGGCGGCGGGTCGGGGCATCCGGATGCGGAGGGTGCGCATGGGTGTCTCCAATGACATGCGGTGGCATGGACATGGCCAAGCCTCGGCATGAAGGGGCCGGATGTCTACTGGCCGGTAGGAAACTTTTGGTGGATCTCCGGTGACACCCCACGGATCGTCCCGTGCCCGCGGGCGGATCGGCCGGCCCGTCCGGCGGCTCAGGCCGGGCGCCGCCGGGCGGTGAACACCCGGGCGAGCGCGGCCGCCAGCGCGGGTCCGGTGGGCGGGTGGAGGCGGGCGCCCAGGTAGCCGTCCGGGCGGATCAGGAAGGCCGTTCCGCCCCGGGACCGGTAGAGCCGGGCGAACTCCCCGGCGGTGTCCCGGCAGACCGGCACCGGCAGCCCCGCCGGCACCTCCGCCCCCTCCCCGAGCACCACCCGGGTCACCACCAGCCCCTGGGACATCTCCGCGGCCAGCGCGGCCAGTTCCACCAGACCGGCATCGTCCGGTCCGGTGTGCGCGGTCCGGTGCAGCAGCAGGACGTGGTCCTGCTGCCGGAGCAGGTCGAACAGCCGCAGCGGATAGGTGGCGATCTGTTCGGTCAGGCCGGCGCAGTCCGGGGCCCGCTCCCCCGGACCCGGACCGCCCGCAGGCTCCGAGAGGCCCGGGTCCGCCGCCGGACCGGCGGCCAGCAGCGGGCTGTCCCGGTAGTGCACCAGCAGCTGGGCCTCGCGCAGCAGCACCGCCTCCGGGTCGTCCGGATCGGCGTGGACCCCCTCGGCCGCGTTCCGGACCGTGCGGCCCACCACCTCCTCACCGATCGGCCGGCGCTCCGCGTCATAGCTCTCCAGCAGACCGGGCGCGGCTGCCCCCCGCACCGCCAGGGCCAGCTTCCAGGCCAGGTTGTAGGCGTCCTGGATCCCGGTGTTCATGCCCTGGGCGCCGGTGGGCGGGTGGATGTGCGCGGCGTCCCCGGCGACGAAGACCCGTCCCGCCGCGTAGCGGTCCACGATCCGGTGGCTGATCCGGAACACCGAGGACCAGCGCATCGCGGAGGCCGTGGCCGGACGGGGCGAGAGCCGGTCGAGGACGCTCTGGATGTGCGGGAGTCCGGGTCTGCGGCCGCCCTCCAGCCCATGGGCCACCCCGTCCGCCGCCGCGTCCGCCGCCGCACCCCCGCCATCGCCGGACCCGGACCCTGACCCTGCTCCGGCCCCGGCTCCGGCCCCGGAGCGGGCCGCGGACAGTTCGGGCGGCACCAGCATGGACACCCGGTAGCGGCCCCGGCCGGGCAGCGGGATGCAGACCAGCACGTCGTCCACCCGCCCCCCGCCGTCCCGGTGCATCGAGCGGACCCCGTAGCCGGGCGGGAGGTCCCAGTCGAGCTCCACGTCGGCCAGCATGTACTCCTCCGGGAAGGCCCCGCCCCCGAAGGCGAGGCCCAGCTCCTTGCGGACGCTGCTGTGGGCGCCGTCGCAGCCCACCAGATAGCGGGCCCGGACCTCCTCCTCGGGCCCGCCGTCCACCGGGGCCAGCCGGGCGGTGACCCCGTCGGCGTCCTGGGTGAAGGACCGCAGTTCGGTGCCGCGTTCGATCCGGGTGCCGAAGCGGGCCAGGAACTCCTCCAGGACGCGCTCGGTCTCGTACTGCGGGAGCGCGGCGAAGGCGTACGGCACCTCGGGCGGCAGGGCCAGCTCCATCCGGGCCACCTCGGCGCCGTTGACGTAGACCAGCTGTCCGTACATGGGGGTGGCCGCGTCCAGGGCGGCGCCCACCAGGCCGGTCCGGTCCCAGAGCTCCAGGGTGCGGGGCTGCACCCCGACCGCCTTCGCGTACATCGGGCGGGCCGGCAGCCGGTCCACCAGCCGGCAGCGGATCCCGCGCCGGCGCAGCTCCACGGCCGCCGTCAGGCCCACCGGGCCCGCTCCCGCGACCAGGACCTCGGTCCCGTACGCCCCGTGGCCGCCGGACGCGGTGCCCCCGGCCGCGCCCTCGGTGTCCGTGCCCGTGTGCGCCATCGGCGTCTCCCGCCGGATCGGCCCCGAGCGAACGGATCGACCGTTCCATGGTGGCCCGCCCCCGCCCGCCCGGCCACCGCTGCACCGGCCCCGGCCGGACGCCCGCGTTGCGCGCCCGGCCCCCCGGCGGGACGGTCGAGGAGGCGGCACCGGCGCCCGGCCCGGACCCCGCACCGCCGGCCCCTTCCCGGGAAGGACCCCCAGCCATGCCCATCGCCACCGTGAACCCCGCGACCGGACAGACCCTGCGCACCTTCGAGCCGCTCGGGCCCGACGGTGTCGAGCAGCGGCTGGCCGAGGCCGCGGCCGCCTTCGACACGTACCGCACCACCCCGTTCGCCGAGCGGACCCGGCTGCTGGAGCGGGCCGCGGACCTGCTGGAGGAGGATCTGGAGGACATCGCCCGCACCATGACCACCGAGATGGGCAAGCCGATCGGCGCGGCCCGCGCCGAGGCCGGCAAGTGCGTCAAGGCGATGCGCTGGTACGCCGCCCACGCCGAGGGGCTGCTCGCGGACGAGCTGCCCGCCGCCGCGGACGTCCGCGACAGCGGGGCCTCGGCCGTCCTGACCCGCTACCGGCCGCTGGGCGTGGTCCTGGCCGTCATGCCGTGGAACTTCCCGCTCTGGCAGGTCGTACGGTTCGCCGCGCCCGCCCTGATGGCCGGCAACACCGGACTGCTCAAGCACGCCTCGAACGTCCCGCAGACCGCCCTCTACCTCGGGGACCTGTTCCACCGGGCCGGCTATCCGCGCGGCTGCTTCCAGACCCTGCTGATCGGCTCCGGCGCCGTGGAGGGGGTCCTGCGCGATCCCCGGGTGGCGGCGGCCACCCTGACCGGCAGCGAGCCCGCCGGGCGGGCGGTGGCCTCGGTGGCCGGGGACGAGGTCAAGAAGACGGTCCTGGAACTGGGCGGCAGCGACCCCTATCTGGTGCTCCCCTCGGCGGACGTCGCCCGGGCGGCCCGCACCGCGGTGACCGCGCGGGTGCAGAACAACGGACAGTCCTGTATCGCGGCGAAACGGTTCATCGTGCACAGCGACGTGTTCGAGGAGTTCACCGAACGGTTCACGGCGGGCATGGCCGCGCTCCGGGTGGGCGATCCGATGGACGAGGACACCGATGTGGGCCCGCTGGCCACCGAGCAGGGCCGCACCGATCTCGCCGAGCTCGTCGAGGACGCGGTCCGGCACGGCGCCGCCGTGCTCTGCGGGGGCGGCCGACCCGCCGACCGGGAGCAGGGCTGGTTCTACGAGCCGACCGTGCTCGCCGAGATCACCCCTGAGATGCGGGTGGACCAGGAGGAGACCTTCGGGCCGGTGGCCACCCTCTACCGGGTGGACAGTCTGGAGGAGGCGGTGAAGCGGGCCAACCACACGCCTTTCGGGCTGAGTTCGAACGTGTGGACCCGGCAGGAGTCCGATGTGGAGGCGTGCGTGCGGGACCTGCGGGCCGGCGGGATCTTCGTGAACGGGATGACGGCCTCGCACCCCGCATTCCCCTTCGGCGGGGTCAAGCGCTCCGGGTACGGACGCGAACTGTCCGGGCACGGGATGCGCGAGTTCTGCAACATCACCACTGTCTGGCAGGCCGCCAACCCCTCCTGACCTGCGGTTTCGCCGGTGCCGGCGCGGGGGTGGAGGGCCGCTGTGCGGATGCGGGCGGCAGGGCCCTGTGCCAGCTTGGTACGAGCGGAGGCTGAACCGGGGGTACGCCTTCCCCGGTCTCCGGGCCTCCCGCTCTCCCGATTTCCCGAAGGGGTGCATCGCAGATGAACCGACTTCTCGCCACGGCCGTGAGCACGGCCGCCGCAGCGCTTCTGCTGGCCGGTGCGGCCGCCTCGGCGTCCGCCGCCGAGCCCACCGACGACGCGACCAAGCAGCTGTGCAGCAGTCTGACCGAACTCAAGGCCGACAACGCGAAGTTGCGCGCGCTGGACCCGGCGACCGCCACCAAGGACCAGATCAAGTCCGCGCACGACGCGGTGCAGGAGGACTGGAAGACCGTCGCCGAGTCCACCGCGCAGTTCAACGCCGCCCAGAAGGACGCGATCAAGTCCGCGGCCGACAGCGTGAAGAAGGCCTACGACGACCTGCCCGGCGACACCACCGGCTCGGAGGCGCTGACCAAGCTGACCCCCGACCTCCAGAAGCTCGACACGGCCGTCGCCAGTGCCCAGACCGGCCTGCAGTGCGGCTGACCCCCGGACGCCGCCGGGCGGGGCGCGGGCCGGGTGCCCCGCTCCGGCCCGGGCGGCTGGGCGCGAACCGGCCAGGACCGTCCCGCCCTGCCTTATCCGGCCGCCCTGCGGGTAGGTGACCTGCGTGATGACGGTCGGGGTCGAGGAAGAGTTCGTGCTGCTCGACGCGGGGACCGGGTTGCCGGTGCCGCTGGCGGAGAAGGTGCGCTCGGCGGCCTCCCCGCACTGCAGGCCGGACCTCGGCGAGGGCGAGGTCCAGCCGGAGCTGCTGGCCGCCCAGGTGGAGATCGCCACCCCGGTGTGCACCTCGCTGGACGAGGTGGCCGGGCACCTGCTGCGGATGCGCCGGCTGCTCCGGGAGGCGGCCGGGCCGCTCGGCTGCCGTCCGGCGGCCTGTGGCACGGCCCCCCTGCCGGGGTCCGGCCCGCTCGCCCTGAGCGACGGCGACCGCTATCTGGCCATGGCCGAGCAGGCTCCGCAGCTGGTGGCGGAACAGCTGATCAACGGCATGCACGTGCACGTCGGGGTACCGGACCGGGCCCACGGGGTCGCGGTCCTCAACCGGCTGCGGATCTGGCTGCCGGTCCTGGTGGCCATGGCCGCGAACTCCCCGTACTGGGGCGGCGCCGACACCGGCTTCGCCAGCTGGCGCACCGTGGTCTTCGGGCGCTGGCCGGTCAGCGGGCCGCCGCCGCGGTTCGCCTCCCTCCCCGACCACGAACGGCGGATCCGCTCCCTGGTCGCGGCCGGGACCATCATCGACTCCGGCCAGCTCTACTGGCAGGCCCGGCTGTCCGACCGCTATCCGACGGTCGAGGTGCGCTGCATGGACGTCCAGTTGCGCGCCGAGGACGCGGCCCGGTTCGCGGGGCTGGTCCGGGCCCTGGTCGGCACCGCGCTGCGGGAGTCCGAGGCGGGGATGCCGGTACCGGACTGCGCCCCGGAGCTGCTGCACGCGGCGAACTGGCACGCCGCCCGGCACGGCCTGTCCGGCACCCTGCCGGCGCCCGGCGACGGGACTCCGGTCAGTGCCCGGGCCGCGGTCGGGGCGCTGCTCGACCACGTGGCGCCCGCGCTGGTGGCCGCCGGCGACCGGGCCGCCGTGACCGGGCTGGTGGAGGACCTGCTCCGGCTCGGCAACGGCGCGGACCGCCAGCGCCGCGCCTTCGCGGCGGACGGCCACCGTGGCGTACTGGACCTGCTCGCCCCCTGACCACCGGCCGGTGGCCCGGCGCCCGACCGGACGGCCGGATCAGGCCTGGACCTTTCCGGTTCACGGGTATGGGAACCGCAAGGGGTGCGCGCTACCCTCCGCCGCATGATTTCCACGGTTGTCTGGGGTACCGGCAACGTCGGACGTGCGGCCATACGCGCCGTCGAAGCCCACCCGAGGCTGAAACTCAACGCTGTACTCGTCAACAATCCCGCCAAAGTGGGCCGTGACGCCGGTGAACTCGCCGGCCTGGACCACGCCTTGGGCGTGACGGCCACCGACGACATCGCCGCCGTGCTGGAGGCCGGCCCCCGGGCGGTGGTGTACGCCGCGTCCGGGGACATCCGGCCCGACGAGGCCCTCGCCGACATCGCGCGGGCCATCCGGTCCGGGGCCGTCGTCGTCACCCCCGCCCTCTATCCGCTCTACGACCACCGCAACGCCCCGCCCGAGTTCCGGGACCCGATGCTGGCGGCGGTCGCCGAGGGCGGCGGCTCCCTCTTCGTGTCCGGGGTCGACCCGGGCTGGGGCAACGACGTCCTGCCGCTGCTGATCAGCGGGCTGGGCAGCGAGGTGGAGGGGATCCGCTGCCAGGAGATCTTCGACTACTCCACCTATGAGCAGCCGGATTCCGTCCGGTACCTGATCGGCATGGGCCAGCCCATGGACTACCAGGCCCCGATGCTCATCGAGACCGTCCCCACCATGGTGTGGGGCGGCCAGATACGCCTGATGGCCCGGGCGCTGGGCGTGGAGCTCGACGAGATCCGCGAGACCCTCCAGCGGCGTGCGCTGGAGACCACGGTGACCACCCGCACCATGGGCGAGTTCGAGGCCGGAACCCAGGGCGCGGTGCGGTTCGAGGTCCAGGGGATCGTCGGGGGGAAGCCCCGCATCGTGATCGAGCACGTGACCCGGATCCATCCCTCCTGCGCCCCGGACTGGCCGGTGCCGCCGGACGGCACGGGGGCGCACCGGGTGATCGTGGAGGGTCGGCCGCGGATCGAGGTGACGGTGGAGGCCTCCGACGAGGGCGAGAACCGCTCGGCGGGCGGCAACGCCACGGCGGTGGGGCGGCTGGTCGGCGCGATCGACTGGCTGGCCGACGCCGCGCCCGGACTGTACGACGCACTGGACGTCCCGCTCCGGCCCGCGGTCGGCGCCTTCGGCAGCTACGGAAGGAGCAGCTGATGCAGATCGACATTCCCGAGGGGCAGCATCCGATCGAGTACGTGTGGGGGGACATGGTCCCCGGGATCGGGATGGCGGCGGCGAACTTCTCGCTGTCCGTGTACGCCCACACCACGCTGGGGCTGCGCGAGTTCGAGGCGGCCCGGCTGCGCATCGCGCAGATCAACGGCTGTGTGTTCTGCCTGGACTGGCGGACCGACCGGGACGGGGAGAAGGTCGAGGAGGAGTTCGCCGACGCGGTGACCGAGTGGCGGACCACGGAGCGGTTCGACGACCGGACCCGGCTGGCCGCGGAGTACGCGGAGCGGTACGCCCTGGACCACCACGGTCTGGACGAGGAGTTCTGGGTCCGGATGAAGGAGCACTACAGCCAGGTCGAGATCGTGGAGCTGAGCATGAGCATCGGCTCGTGGCTGGCGTTCGGACGGCTGAACCACGTCCTGGGGCTCGACAGCGTGTGCATGCTGCCCACCGGGTGAACGCGCGGTGGGGCCGGCCGGTCGCACCGGCCGGCCCCGCCCCGTCTCACAGGTCGGTGGCGATGATCTTCTCGATGTTGCGTTCGGCGAGGGCCGTGATGGTGACGAACGGGTTGACGCTGGCGTTGCCGGGGATCAGCGCACCGTCGATCACGTACAGGCCGGAGTAGCCGTGCAGACGGCCGTAGTTGTCGGTGGCCTTGTTGAGCACCGCGCCGCCGAGCGGGTGGTAGGTGAGGTGGTCGCCCCAGATCTTGTTGCTGCCGAACAGGTCCGTCCGGTAGATCGTCCCCTCCTTCTTGTTGATCTTGTCGAAGATGGTCTTCGCCATGTTGATGGAGTCCTGCTTCCAGGCCTGCTGCCAGCTCAGGTCCACCTTGCCGGTGGCGGCGTTCCAGGTGAACTCGGCCCGGTGCGGGTTCTTGGTGATGGACAGGTAGAACGAGGCGTACGTCTCGATGCCGGTGGGCAGCGGGGCGACCTCGGCGAAGGCGCCGCCCGCGTCCCAGTTGTCGATGCCCGCGGTGGGCATGGAGGCCTGGAGCTTGCCGGTGGCGTCCCACATGTGGTTGGCCCGGCCGCACATGACGTTGCCGTTGTCGCCCCAGCCCTTGCCGATCTCGTTGTTGAGGTTCGGCAGGACGCCCTGGGCCTTGAGGCGGACCAGCAGCTTGCTGGTGCCGACGCTGCCGGCGGCGAAGAACACCCGGTCGGCGGTGACGGTCTTGATGGCGGTGGTGGCGCCCGCGGTGTCCAGCTGCTCGATGACCACGGTGTAGCCGCCGCCGGAGGCCGGGGCCACCGAGTTGACGCGGTGCAGCGGGGTGATGGAGACCTTGCCGGTGGCGGCGGCCTCGGCGAGGTAGGTCTTCTGCACGGACTTCTTGCCCGCGTTGTTGCCGTAGATGACCTCGCCCGCGAGGGCCGACTTGGTGACGGTGCCGGCCTCCTCCTGCTTCATGTAGTTCCAGTCGTACACGTTCGGCACGAAGACGAAGGGGAATCCGGACCGCTGGGCGTGCTTGCGGCCGACCCGGGCGTACTGGTAGCAGGGGGCGGTCTCCCACCAGGCCTGGTCGACATGGGTGACACCGAGGCCGGCGTTGGCCCGGGGGTAGTAGGTGCCGTACATCTCGTCGGCGTCCACCGAGGGCAGTACGGCGCCGAAGTTCTCCCGCTTGGGGGTGACGGCCATGCCGCCGTTCACCAGGGAGCCGCCGCCGACGCCGCGGCCCTGGTAGACGGTGATCCCGGCGAACTCCTCGGCGTCGAGGATGCCCGTGTAGCGGGGGACGTCCTTGTCGAGGGGGAACCCGAGGAAATTGCTGAGCGGCTGCTTGGTCCTGGTGCGCAGCCAGAAGGAGCGGTAGTCGGGCTTGGTGGTGTTGGCGAAGATCTTTCCGTCCGGTCCGGGGGTGTCCCAGGCCATGCCCATCTCGATCATGTGGACGTCGACCCCGGCCTGGGCCAGCCGGAGGGCGGCCACCGAGCCGCCGTAGCCGGTGCCGACGATCAGGACCGGAACGTGGTCGCCGCCGGCTATGGGGGTGCCGGTGGCGGACACGGCCTGACCCGCATAGGCGGCGGAGCCGTGGCCGGCCAGGGCCACGGCTCCAAAAATGGAACCTGTTCCTGCAAGGAATCCACGGCGGGAAAGACCGTTGGAACGCTTTTCGCGGGGGGTGTTGTTGCTCATGTGACCTTCCTCACTCTTGGCGGAAGAGAAACGAGTTCTAACTCCGCGAGCGAGGTAAGTCGATAGATACCGATTAGTAACTTATGTCTGTACCAGCGGTCTTGTTCGGCGGTGTTCAGTTGCGGATCAGCAGAACCGGAACCGCGAGGACCACGGCGAGCAGCAGCGCGGCCAGGCCGTACACCAGCCGGTGGTCCCGGAGCACCGGGAGGTAGCGGTCCACGGCGAAGCGGCCGGGCCCGGTGAGCGCGAGGGTGATCGCACCGGCGATGATCAGCGACTCGAACTCGACGCCCTCGGCACCGACGACCGAACCGGCCCACTTGGTGCTGATCGCGTTGATCATGACCCCGAGGACTCCGGCGGCGGCCAGCGGGGTGAGCAGCCCGAGGATCAGCCCGAGACCGCCCAGGGTCTCGGTCAGGCCCGCGATGACGGCCATGGTCTCGCCCGCCGGGTAGCCGGCCTGGCTGAAGAACCCGCCGGTGCCCTTGATGCCGCCGCCGTCGAACCACTTGAAGAGCTTCTGCGTCCCGTGCACGGCCATGATCAGGCCGAGGGCCAGCCGGAGCACCGGCAGACCCACGTCGTAGGGGGTCACGGCGGCCGGGGCACGGGTTCCGGTGCCGAGGAGCGGGGAGCTGGTGGTGGACATCTGTTCTCTTCCTGCGAGGGGACGGAGGGACGGGCGGGTCAGCCGAACTGGACGGAGCGCTTGGCCAGCCCCATCCAGAAGCCGTCCACCGGGGTGCGGTGGGCGGACAGGTCTCCGGCTGCGTCGGCCGCGCCCAGAGTGACGAAAAGCGGGGCGAAATGCTCGGTACGCGGATGTGCGAGTCGGCCCGCCGGGGCCGCGTGCTCGAAGTCGAGGAGCGCGTCCACGTCCCCGGCGGCGAGGGCCTCCCGGCCCCAGGCGTCGAACTCGGCGGACCAGCCGGGGACTCCCGGACCGGTGTGCCGCAGGGCGGCCAGGTTGTGGGTGAAGAAGCCGCTGCCGACGATCAGCACGCCCTCGTCGCGCAGCGGGGCGAGCCGACGGCCGATCTCCATCAGCCGGCGCGGTTCCAGGGTGGGCAGGGAGATCTGGAGGACCGGCACGTCAGCCGCCGGGAACATCTCCACCAGCGGGACGTAGGCCCCGTGGTCGAGCCCCCGGTCCGGGACGTCCTGGACCGGGGTGCCGGGGCCGCGCAGCAGGGCGCGGACCGAGGCGGCGAGCTCCGGGGCGCCCGGGGCGGCGTAGCGGACCCGGTAGTAGTGCTCGGGGAAGCCCCAGAAGTCGTAGACCAGCGGGAGCGTCTCGGTGGCGGCTACGGCCAGCGGGGCCTCCTCCCAGTGGGCGGAGACCATCAGCACCGCCCGGGGCCGGGGCAGCCCGGCGGACCAGGCGGCCAGCTCCCCCGGCCAGACGGGATCGTCGGCCAGCGGGGGCGCGCCGTGGCTGAGGAACAGGGCCGGCATCCGGCCGGCGGCGGGCGTGGTCATCACGGCTCCCTGGGTCTGGGTCCGGTGGTTTGAGTTCAAATTCGAACCATCACCATGACCCTAAAGGCTTATTCGAATTTGAACAACCTGCCGTATCCTGGACCCATGGGTGACACGAGATGGCTCGACGAGGAAGAGATGCGCGCCTGGAAGGGCTTCCTGGCCGCCTCCGCGCTGCTGGGACGGCGGCTGGACCAGCAGCTCAAGGTGGACTCCGGGCTCTCCCACCCGCAGTACGAGATCCTGGTCCGGCTGTCCGCCGCGCCCGAGGGCGAGCTGCGCATGACCGAGCTCGCGGACGCCCTGATCAACACCAAGAGCGGGCTGACCTACCAGGTCACCCAACTGGAGAAGGCCGGCCTGGTCCGCCGCCGCACCTGCCCCTCCGACGTCCGGGGGGTCTTCGCCGTGCTGACCGAGACCGGCCGGGAACGCCTGGTCGCGGCCGCCCCCGGCCATGTGGCGGCGGTCCGGGAGCTGCTGATCGACGTCCTCAGCCCCGACCAGCTCACCGCCGTCGCCGACGGCCTGGGCGAGGTCAGCCGCCGGATGCGCGAGCACGGCGGCACCTGAGAGGACCGCGGCGGGCCAGTTCCCGCCGCCCTTGGCGAAGTACCTCCCGTGTCACCTTCGGAACGCAGCGGTGCGCGAAAGCCTCGTGTCCATCCTCCGTCCGGCCCCCGGGCACGGCACTCCGGCCGGACGGCGGGCGGGGCGGAAGAATTCCCGGAAGAATCTTCCCGGGGTCCGTCGATCCGGGCGGTCGCCGTTCGACGCAGGGGTGAGAGGCGGGGAACGGCCCCGCCCTTCGACCGAGGAGTCACCATGCCGCGCTTCCTGACGCTGGTCCGCATCGACGAGCAGAACCTGCCCGCCGACGGCCCGCACCCCGAGTTCGAGGAACGCATGGGCGCCCTCTTCGAGGAGATCACCAAGGCCGGGGTCATGCTGGACACGGCCGGACTGCTGCCCACCTCCGAAGCCACCCGGGTCACCTGGTCGGAAGGCCGGATCGGGTTCACCGACGGCCCGTTCACCGAGACCCGCGAGGTCGTCGGCGGCTACTCCCTGATCCAGGCCAAGGACAAGGCCGAGGCCGTGGAATGGGCCAAGCGGTTCCTGGAGATCCACCCCGCGGAGTGGCAGGTCACCTGCGAGGTCCGCGAGATCGAAGAGGGCTGACCGGCCCGTGGCGACCGGCACTCCCGCCTCGGCGGTGGAGACGGTGTTCCGCATGGAGTCCGCGCGGATCATCGCCGGGGTGACCCGGATCGTGCGCGACATCGGCATCGCCGAGGAGATCGCGCAGGACGCGCTGGTCGCCGCACTGGAGCAGTGGCCCGAGTCGGGTGTCCCGGACAAGCCGGGCGCCTGGCTCATGGCCACCGCCAAACACCGGGCGATCGACCTGGTGCGCCGCAAGGAGACCTACGCCCGCAAGCTCTCCGAGGTCGGGCGGGCCCTGCGGGACCAGCCGCCCGGGGAGCACGGGGTGGAACCGGCCGACCCGGAGGACATCGACGACGACCTGCTGCGGCTGATCTTCACCGCCTGCCATCCGGTCCTGCCCACCCCGGGCCGGATCGCCCTCACCCTGCGGCTGCTCGGCGGACTGACCACCCCGGAGATCGCCCGGGCCTTCCTGGTCCCCGAACCGACCGTGGCCCAGCGGATCGTCCGCGCGAAACGCTCCCTGGCCCGGGCCGGACTGCCCTTCGAGGTCCCGTACGGCACCGACCGGGCGGCCCGGCTGTCCTCCGTCCTGGAGGTGGTCTACCTGGTCTTCAACGAGGGGTACGCGGCCACCGCCGGCGAGGACCTGGTCCGCCCCGCCCTCTGCGAGGACGCCCTCCGGCTGGCCCGGATGCTCCAGGCACTGATGCCGGAGGAGCCCGAGGTGCACGGGCTGGCCTCGCTGCTGGAGTTCCAGGCCTCCAGGATCCCCGCCCGGACCGGCCCGGACGGGGAGGTCGTGCTGCTCGCCGACCAGAACCGGACCCGCTGGAACCGGCTCTTCATCGCCCGCGGCATGACCGCCCTGTCCCGGGCCGGCACCGGCCCCTACGCCGTGCAGGCCGCCATCGCCGGCTGCCACGCCCGGGCCGCCCGCTATGAGCACACCGACTGGGCGATGATCGCCTCCCTCTACGGGCGCCTGGTCCGGCTGGTCCCCTCCCCCGTGGTGGAACTCAACCGGGCCGTGGCCGTGTCCATGGCCCAGGGCCCCGGACCGGCCCTGGAACTCGTCGACGCGCTGGCCGCCGGACCCGCGCTGCGCGAGTACCACCTGCTGCCCAGCGTCCGCGGGGACCTGCTGGAACGGCTCGGCCGCGGCACCGAGGCCCGTACCGAGTACGAGCGGGCCGCGGCCCTCACCCGCAACACCCGGGAACGCGACCTGCTGCGCGCCCGGGCGGACCGGGCGGGCGGGACCGCGCCCGGCCCTACGGGTGGGCCCGGAGAGCCGCCGTCAGCCGGGCCGCCTGGGTGACCAGCCGGGACCGACCGCCGCGCCCGGCGACGGCCGCCAACCCCTCCGGCTCCCCGCCCCGGGCCCCGCAGCGCTCCGCGCAGTCGGCGGCCACCGCCAGCAGTTCCCCCGCACCGGTCGGCACCGTCTCCGCCGTCAGCAGGGCGGGCAGGGCCACCCCCAGCACGGCCCAGGTGGTGGCGTGCGCCCCGGTCGAGGCGGCGGTCCGGGCGGCGTCGGCGAGCCGGTTGGGCTTGACCGTGCCCAGGGTCAGCTGGGCGGCCAGGTCCGCGCCCAGCCTCGCCGGGTCGAGCTCCTCCCGGGCGGCCAGGGTCAGCAGGGCGTCGACCGCGGCCAACCGGTCCTCGGCCTGCCGGGCGCCGAGTCCGGTGGCCACCGCCAGGTGCAGGGCCTCCCCGGCCGGCCCGCCCGCCTCCGCGAGCCGGGGCAGGGTCGCGGCCGCACCGGACTCGTCGGAGGCGGCACAGCCGGTCAGTTCGGGCAGCAGCCAGACGGCCAGGGTCTCCCGGTCCTGGGGCATCACGGACAGGTCGGCGGCACTGATCCGCCACCAGCGGCAGCGGACCGTACCGGGCCAGGCCCGGCCCAGGTCGCGGAACTCCCGGGGGAACAGGTCCCGGTCCAGCGGGCGTTCGCCGGTCTCCAGGACCAGATGGGGCCGCTCCAGCCGGCCGGCCCGCTCCCACCAGGGGGCGCCCGGCCGGACGGGCTCCTCGGCGATCCGCCGGGACAGCGCCGCGGGAACCCCGGCGACCCCGATCCAGGCGGCCAGCCGGTCTCCGGCCCGGGTGCCGATCCCGGCCGCCGCGGAACGGGCGGCCGGGTCCCGGCGGACCCGCAACAGCGCCTGGGCGAAGTCGGCGGCGGCCGGTTCCACACCGAGCCGCCGGTACTCGGCCAGCCGGGCGATCAGCTCCAGCGGCTCCAGGGAGCCCGTCTCGTCGGTGGGGACGGCCAGCAGGAACGGCAGCGGGGCGGTCTGGATCCGGTGGGCGGCCTCGCGCAGCCGCCGCTCCCGCACCAGCGGGAGGGCGGTGTGCGCGCAGTCCTCGTGGAAGCGGGTGGTCGACGGGTGCGACCGGGGCCGCTTGGGCAGCGGGGCCACCCCGTCCACGACGGCGGCCGCGACCAGCTCCAGACCCGCGAACCGGTCCGCGGTGGGCAGCCCGCCGACCCGTCCGGGCTCCAGCCACCAGCGGTGGGCCAGGGCGGCGCGCAGCGCTTCGGCGAGGGCCGCCCGGTCCCGGTGGGCGTGCCGGACCAGACCGTCCAGGGCCCGCTCGAACTCGGCGACGGTGGGTTCGGTGGCGGCGGTGGTGGAGTTGAGCTGGGCCGCGAGGAGCTCGACGGTCTCGGCCACGGTCCCGGGGGCGGGCGCGAGCAGGGCCGGGACCGGGCGGGGCGGCAGGGTCTCCTCCTGGTCGGCGGGGTCCGCGGGCACGGCCTCGGCCCCGAAGAGCTCGGCGGCCCGGTCCCGGTGCACCGGGCCGAGCAGCGCGGCGAGCCCGGCCAGCCGCTCGTACGGTTCCGGGTCCTCGCCGGAGACCTTCCCGAGGTGCGCGGCGACCAGCTTCAGGGCGCGGTCCTGGATGTCGGTGTCCTCGTGGCCGAAGGCCGCACCGACCACCGGCAGCAGTTCGGCCGCGGTGGCCGGGTCCCGGCGCAGCACCTTGCCGAGCAGGACCAGCTGGGCCCGGACGAACTTCTTCTCCGGGCGGAAGAGGACGGCGTCCGACATCTCGGCCAGCAGCCGGATGTCCAGGCCGCCGGTCTCGGCGAGCCCGGCCAGGATCCGCTGGGCGTGCCCGGCCACGGCCGCCGGTGCCGTCGCGGCCAGGGCGAGCCAGTCGGCGGCGCGTTCGCGCTCCTCCTCCGGAGTCAGGGCCAGCCGCTGGAGCAGGGTCAGATAGAAGGCGAGGTGCCCGGGCTTCCCGCCGCGGATCAGCCGGCCGGTGCAGCCGTCGACCAGTACGGCCCGGTCGACGATCCCGTGCTCGGCGAGGGACACCAGGGCGGACGGCCAGTGGTGCGGCTTGTCCGGGTCGGAGCGCCAGGCGAAGGCGGTGACCGGTTCGGCGGTCTCGAACAGCCGGGGGACGAGCTCGGCGGCGTGCGGGTCGGCGCGCAGGGCGTGGGCGAGCGGCACCCGGCGGCCGGACGACGGATCCGGGGTGGCGGTCGACACGGCCGTGGCCCAGCCCTCCAGATAGCCGTCGGTCAGCGGCACCGGGCAGCCGGCCAGCCGGACCAGCTCGCTGATCAGCGGATGGTCCTGGGCGGCGGTGGCGGCCCGCCCGGCCAGCCGGTGCGCCAGGTCCCCCAGCCACTTGGGCTCCCGGTCGGCGAGCACCCGCAGCAGGGCGGCCTCCGGCAGGCCCTGCCAGCCGCGCAGGTCGCGGGCGCCTATCCAGGCGGCCGCGGCGGCGGCACCGGTGTGGCAGCCGGCCCCGGCGATGAGCAGGGCCCGGCCCCGGTGCGCCCGGGCGTCCCAGCGGTTCCAGTCCCAGCCGCGGACCTCGCGGCGGTAGTCCTTCAGCTCGGGGAGCAGGGCACGGCGCTCGGCCCGGTCCAGACCGGCGACGAGGTCGGCGAGTCCGGTGGTACGGCCCGCCCGGACGGCTTCCATCACGGTGTGCACGGCGGTTCCCGCGGGGGCGGCCCCGGCAGCGGAGGAGTCGGTGGCGGCGGAGGGGGTGGCAGTGGTCGCGTCAGTGGTGGCGGTGTTCATCGGGTGGCTCCGGTCGGGGCGGCGGGGTCGGTGCTGGACGCGGCGGCGGGGTGGCCGGCGCCGCCCGGGGCGGTACCGGCGGCCCGCAGGGCCATCCGGGTGGCGAGGGCGTGCTTGCAGGGGCCGCGCCGGCCCCGGTAGTCGGCCCACCACTGGCAGGTGCAGCTGAGCGCGCCGCCGCCGGACTCCCGTACCTGGTAGCGGCGTTCGCCGGAGGTGACCACGGTGGTGCCGTCCGTGCCGGGGCCGACCGCGCCGGCCGCCAGCAGGGCGCGGGCCGCGACCAGCCGGGGGTTGTGCCGTTCGGCCCGGCGGGCGTCGTAGGGGAGTTCGCGGTGGAAGTAGGCGGCGTCGGCGATGTCGTACCCCACCCGGCCCGCGGTGCCCAGCCGGGCCAGCGCGGCCCGCACCCGGGCCACCGGCAGTCCTGACTGCTCGGCCAGGTCGGCCGGGTCGATGCGCGGCTCCCAGGCCAGCAGCACCGAGACCAGTTCGGCGTCGGCGGCGGCCTCGTCGGTGGCCAGCGCCTCCAGGACCCCTCCCTCGCCGGAGAACCCGCGGTCCGGCTCCGGGGACAGGGTGAGGGTGAGGCGCATGCCGGGCAGGGTCAGCTCCCAGGCGCTCGCGGTGGGCGCGCCGGAGTCCGGGCCGGTCACGGCCGGGCCGAAGACCCG
This sequence comes from Streptomyces sp. NPDC033845, assembly GCF_055576225.1. NCBI lineage: Bacteria > Bacillati > Actinomycetota > Actinomycetes > Kitasatosporales > Streptomycetaceae > Streptomyces > Streptomyces sp. NPDC033845. The sequence continues at coordinate 69,973 of NZ_JBVIRI010000011.1, forward strand.
CAGTCCGGTGGCGTGCCGCAGCACTCCCTGGAGGGCGGCCAGGCGCTCCGGCCCGGGCAGGCAGACCGCGCCGGGGACCGGCCGGGTGGTGCGGCGCAGGGTGCGCCCGGCGGGGACCACCCAGCCGGCGGCTCCGGCGGAGCCGCCGCCGGGGGCGGCGCGCGGAAGGCCGCGGAGGAACCGTACGGCCTCGGTGGCGGTCAGTTCGGCCCGGAGGTCGAAGCCGGCCGAGACCACCTGGGACTCGGCGAACCCGCGCAGCCAGCGGTCGGGCAGCGGGACCTTCTTCTCCACCACCGGTCCGTCCAGGGTGGTGACCGCCATCTCGTCCGGCCCGACGCGCAGGTGCAGCGGATCGTCCCCGGTGAGCCGGGTCAGGGCGGCCCGCAGCGGGTGGTTGACGTCCACGTTGGTGGTGCCGTGGCCGGTGTCGGCGCCGCGCAGCCCCTCGGGCAGGACGTCGAGCCGGGCGTACACCCCGCAGCAGCCGGAGAAGGACTCGAAGCGCAGCCGGTCGCCGTTGCCGGTCACCACCGGGTCCAGGGAGGCCCGCAGGGTGCGCCGGAAGTACCGGGCGGCGGCCACGTCCGCGACGGCGAGGAGGGCCCGGGCGGCGGCCTGAGGGGCGCTCAGGAAGCCGGCGAAGAACTGGGGATGGGCCTCGGCACCGACCGGGGTGAGGCCTCCGGAGGTCTCCAGGCCGAGGGTCCGGCCGGCCGCCGAGGAGCTCAGGGCGGACGGGCGGACATAGGCGAAGGTGTGCGCTGTCGTCATGCCCGAAACGCTAGGCGGGGCCTCTGACAACGCCCCGCCGGACGGTGCGCGGACCGCCTCCCCCACCCCGGTTCACCGTTCCCGTTCGCAATGACGGGCGGTCAGGAAGGGTTGTTCCAGGGGGCGGTCGGGGTGGTTGCGGCGAGGGGGTTGGGCAGGGGCAGATAGCGGGCCGAGGCGCCGTCCGCGCCGGTCCAGCGGAGCAGCAGATTGGCCTTGCCCGGCAGTTCGGGCGCGGTGAGCAGCTCGGCCACCTCGGGGATCCCGGCCCCGGAGCGGAGCAGTTCGGCCCGGACCGCCGGCCACAGCGAGCCGGTCACCGCCGGGTGCCGTTCGCCGATCGCGGCGGCGATCTCGGTCAGATGGTTGACCAGCAGGCAGTAGACCAGCCGCTGCCAGCCGGCCGCCCGGCCGACCTCGGGGACCAGCTTGACCCCCTCCGCGTCGCGGAACAGGGCCTGGACCGGGTCTCCGGCCGGGTCGAGGGCGATCACGGTGTTCTGGAGGTGGGCCTCCAGCACGATGCCGTCCCGGGCGAAGAGGCCGAGCACCGGCGGTACCACCTGCCGCAGATAGGCCGCCCACCAGCCGGCCGGGGCGGTGAGGGCGGACAGCGGGCCGCCCTCGAAGCCCTCGGCGAGGGCGGCGGCGAGCAGCGGGGTGGCGCCGGGCAGGAGGTGGCCGTCGAATCCGTCACGGACCAGGACCGCGAGTTCCTCGAAGGCGAAGGAGGCGGTCCGGTAGCCGCGGTCGGCGAGCCAGCCGGCCGGGCCGGGGCGGGCGGCGAAGGCGGTTTCCACGGCGGAGTCGGTGGCGCGGAGCTTCAGCAGGTCGTGGCGCCACAGCCGGCGGATGTCGTTGGTGATCCGCACGTCCAGGCTGAACTTGACGAACCGGTCGGCGGTGCCGTTCCGGCCGGGGGCGTAGACGGTGCGTACGGAGGCGGTGGGCCAGACGGGGAGCCGGGTGGGGCCCAGCCGGAGGAGCCGCCCGTCGGCCAGGGCCCGCCGGATCTCCGGGGCGTCCCCGGTGAGGGCGAGCTGCCAGGGGTGGGCGGGCAGCAGCCGGTATCCGGGCGGGGCGGGCGGGCCGTCGAGGAGTTCGGCCAGCCCGTCCACCTCGCGGGCCGCCCGCGGGCCGCCGTCCTCGGCCGCCTGGTCGGCGCGGACCGCGAGGAACTCCAGGGGGAAGCTGGTGTGCGCCTCGGGGGCGTACGGGAGCCAGCTCGCGGCCGGGCCGCCGCCCCGGGTCTTGGGCGCGGGATGGCTGGGGTGGCCCATCACCAGGGCCTGCTCGGAGCGCAGGTAGGGGTCCTCCGGGGGGCCGGAGAGCTCCCGGGCGGCCAGCAGGGCGGCCACCACCTCGCGGCTGTCGGCCATCTCGGCGGGCAGTTCGTCGTTGGGGACGCCGGTGCCCTGCCGGAGTTCGTCGGCGGTGAGCTTGACCAGCTCGGCATGGCCCAGGGGCTGCCAGCCGGCCGGGGTGCGCAGCTCGGGGCGGACCGGGCGGCGGCCGCCGGCCACCCGGATCAGCCGGCCGCTGGCCCGCAGCCGGTGCACCCGGTGGGACACCCCGTCGGACATCCGGTCGGACACCCGGTCGGCCGCCTCCTGGAGCAGGCAGTTGAGGAGCGGGGCGGCGGCGTACGCGTCGGCGGCGTCGGAGATGTGGTTCACGGATTCCTAGTATCCGTGGTGAGGGCCTTTGACGCGGAAGCGGGTAGACGACATGGATGACCGGTACGAAGACGACCGGTACGCGGCCTCGCCGGCCGAGGAGACGATGGCCGGCGAGCTGCTTGCGGTGCGGCCCGGGCTGGCGGCGGGCTTCCGGGCCGCGCTGCCCGGGGCGCGGGCGGCGGTGCTGACCCGGCTGTGGCGGGGCCTGGCGGTGGATCCGCTGCCGTGGGTGGTGCGGCGGGAGGCCGGGCCGGACGGGCTGACGCTGGTGTCGGCCGCCGGGGCGCGGCTGAGCGGTCCGGCCGCGGACCCGTACGCCACGGACGCGTACGTGCGCCGGGTGGACCTGGACGGGCGGGAGTTCGGGCAGGCCGGGCGGCTGGTCCGGGCGCTGGACCTGCCCTACGGTTCGGCGTTCGCCGAGGAACTCGACCACAGCACGGCCTCGTTGGCGCTGTCCCGGGCTGCGGCCGCCCTGCGGCCGGCCGGCACCGGGCCGGCGGACCGGCCGGTGGCGGGCTGGGAGTGGGAGCAGCGGGTGGTGGACGGACACCCGTACCACCCCAACTGCCGTTCCCGGCCGGGTTTCTCGGCGGCGGAGCAGCTGGCGTACGCGCCGGAGCACGGCCCGGTGGTCCAGCTGGGGCTGGCGGCGGTTCCGGCGGGTGCGGCCCTGCTGGCCGGGGACTGGCCGGACGGCCTGCGGGACGGCGGCCGGGTGCTGATCCCCGTGCACCCCTGGCAGGCGGGGCACGTCCTGAAGTCGGCCCCGGACCGTGCGGGCCTGGAGGCGCATCCGCTGATGTCCCTGCGGACCCTGGCGCCGGCCGGGGCGGGTCCGTTCGGCGGTGGCTCCGGGCCCGCCCCGCACATCAAGACGGCGCTGAGCAGCCGGCTGACCTCCTCGGTCCGGGACATCTCGGTGTACTCGGTGGAGACGGCCGAGGCGGTCTCCCGGTTCGCCCAGCTGCTGGCCGAACGCCTCGACGGGCGGCTGCACTTCACCCGCACCCTGGGTGCGGCCACCGCCTACAGTCCGGACCTGGCGGCCGTGCTGCGGGAGGCCCCGGAGGTGTACGCGGATCCGGCGGCGGGCGAGCGGGTGGTTCCGGTGGGGGCCCTCGCGGCCACCGGTCTGCCCGGTTCGGCGGGCTGGCTGGAGCGTTTCGCACGGCTGGTGCTGCCGGTGTGCATGCGGGTGCTGGAGCTGGGGGTGGCCCTGGAGGCGCACGGCCAGAACCTCCTCGTCGTCCTCTCGGCCTCGGGGGAGCCGGTGCGGCTGGTCTACCGGGACCTGGCCGATGTGCGGATCAGTCCGGCGCGGCTGGCCCGGAACGGGCTGCCGGTGCCGCCGGTGGCGGGCCGGCTGGTCACGGACGACGAGCTGGTGCTGCGGCGGAAGCTGTTCGGCTCGGTCCTCACCGGGGCGCTGGGTGCCACGGCCGGTTCGGCGGCGGCGTTCGGGGAGGCGCTGGGCGCGGCGGCCGGGCTGCTGCCGCCGGGTCCGGACACCGCCGCCGTGCTCGGCGGGCCGCTGCCGACCAAGGCGCTGACCCTGATGCGGCTGAGCCCCGGGGTGTCCGGGGACCAGTGGACGGAGCTGCCCAACCCGCTGGCCGTCGGCTAGGCGGTACAGGAGAACCGCCCCGCCCCGCACGGACGGTGCGCGGCGGGGCGGTTCGGGTGGTGCGGATGGTGCGGGTGGTGCGGCCGGGGTCAGCGGCGGCGCTGGGAGACCAGGGCGCGGGTGACGATCGGCGGCAGCAGGTCCTTGGCCAGCTTCTTCGCCCGGGACCGCGGCCGGCGGGCCGGGGCGGCGGCCGGTTCGGCTGCCGGGGCGGGCTGTTCCGGCCGCGCGGGCTCCGGTGCCGCCGGTGCCGGTTCGGGCGCCCGGTGGCGGGACCTCGGCAGCTCCGGGGGCACGGCCCGCTTGCCGACGATCCGGATCAGCGGGGCGCCGGCCACCTCCTCCACCCCGTGCCACAGGTCCTCGCGGGTTTCCAGCCAGGCCAGCAGCGCCTCGCGGTGGGGTTCGGCGTCGTCCCAGGTGGCGTACATCTTGGTGCCGGTGATGGCGATCACCCGGAGTCCCTCGTGGGTGACGGCGCCCCAGACGGCGGCGGCGACCCCCGGGCAGTGCTCGGCGCGGAAGTCGTCGAAGACGACCACGGCGCCGGGGGCGGCGGCCTGCCGGGAGGCGGCGATGTCCCCGTGCACGTGCTCGTAGAGGTGGGAGGCGTCGACGTGGACGAACCGGCAGCTGCCGGGCCGGACCCGGTCGGGCACCACCGAGGTCGGGGCCATGATCACGGTGGGCAGCGAGTCGTGGAAGGACAGGTAGTTCGCCTCGAAGGCGCGCCGGGTGAGGGTGGAGTAGGACTGCTCCATCTCCTTGAGGTTGGAGGCGTCCGGCGGGGTGGAGTCGAAGAGGTCGCAGACCGTGAACTCCTCGCCCTCGCGGAGGTAGCCGCCGAGGAACACCGCGCTCTTCCCCATGTAGGCGCCCAGTTCCAGCAGGTCCCCGCGCGTCGCCGGGTCCGCCGGGTCCGCCGGGTCGGCCGGCTCTGCGTTCTGCCTGCTCAGGAACCAATCGAAGAGCAGCTGGTCGACGGCGAAGAACCAGCCCTTGACCTCGTCGAGGCTGGTCGGGGCGGGCAGTGCGGCTGCGGGGTCTTCAGACATGGAGCGGTCGTCCTCCGGGAAAGTGGCAAGGATCCGCCGGGCCGCCTCCCGGCCCGGGAACCAACTGCGGTTCCGACCCTATGGCCGTTTCCCGGATGCGCAACGGCTCCGCCGAAGCTGCCCGTTACTGTCGACCGGCCGTCACCGGACGTTCATCTGCGGAGAAGTGCCGGGCGGTCGGGGCGAGGGCGGCGGCGGCCGGGGCGGTGAAGCAGACCAGGGCGCAGACCAGCAGGACGGGGCCGGTGCCGAAGGCGGTGACGGCGGGTGCGATCAGGGCGAGTCCGGCCGGTGCCAGCCCGTAGGACATCAGGAAGTCCAGGGAGGACACCCGGGCCAGCCGGTCCGGGGCCACCTCGCGCTGGGTGGCGGTGAACCAGGGGACGTTGAACAGTTCGATGCCGGCACCGGCGAGGGCGTAGGCGGCGAGGACCACCGCGGCGGGCACCGGCAGCATCAGGCTGAGCGGGGCGAAACCGTATGCGGCGAGTCCGGCGAGGGCGGCCCAGCCCTGGTTGCGGGGCCGGAGCCGGGCGATGGCGAAGGCCCCGGCCAGGGCGCCCAGGGTGTAGGCCGTGGTGGCGGCCGCCAGCACCACCTCGGTGCCGTAGCGGTCCCGGCTGACCAGGGGCAGGGCCACCGCGGTGGCCGAGTAGCCGGTGGCTATGACGGCGGTGAGGGCGCCGAGCCCGGCCAGGAACCAGGGGTGCCGACGGGCCTCCCGGACCCCGTCCAGGAACTCGGTACGGAGACTGCCGCGCGGGGCCGCCCCGCCGGGCGCGGCCGGGCCCGGGCCGGCGGTCCGGGCGGGGGCGAGGGCGGCCGTCAGCCAGAGCAGTCCGATGCCGAGCAGCAGGGCGCGGGTGTCCAGCAGGACCGCGAGCAGGGCGGTCAGGGCGGGTCCGGCCAGGGTGGTGACGCGGACCGAGAGGGTCATGGCGGCGTTGGCGTGGCGGCGCCGTTCGGGGGTGACCACCTCGGCGGTGAGGGCCTGGAAGGCGGGGCGGCAGGCGCCCTGTCCGGCGCCGGCCAGCACGGCGGCGGCCGTCATCAGCGGGACCGAGCGGCCGAGTCCGGCGGCGAGCAGGGGGGCGGCGGCCGCGGCCGCCAGCCCGGCCCAGCGGACCACGGCGCGCCGGGAGTGCCGGTCGGCGAGGACTCCGCCGACCGCGACGGCCAGCAGGAATCCGGCGGTCCGGGCGGCCAGCACCAGGCCGAGGGCGGCCGGGCCGAGTTCTCCGGTGAGGACGGCGAGTCCGAGGACGAAGGGCAGGGCCCAGGTGGCCAGTCCGGAGGCGGTGGTGGCGCACCAGAGCCGGAGGAAGTCGGGGTCGAGGAGGATCGGGCGCGGGCCGGTCCGGTCGCTGTCGGGGGTGGTCCGGGCGGGTGAAGTCGCCACGTCGGGCTGCTCCTTGGGGTGTGGGCGGGATGCCGGGGCGAGTCTTCGGGGCCACCCCGGACTAGCTTAATGAAAACGATTGCCATTACAGTACACACTCGTCGGAGCCCACCGACGGGCAGCGCCCCACGTTCCGATGGGCCCGCTTTGCCGTTCCCTGCCCTTTTTGCGCCTTTCAACCTGCCTGAATCCACGGAGGATCCACCCGTGCGCCACCCCAGCCGTCCCGCACTCGCCCTGCTCCCCGCCCTGGCCCTCACCCTGACCCTCACCGGCTGCGCGGACCCGGCACCCGCCCGCACCGCCACCGCCGGTGCCACCGGCGGGGCAGCGGCCACCACCCTCACCAGCTGCGGACAGCCGCTGGCCTTCGCCCGCCCCCCGCAGCGCGCCGTCACCCTCGACCAGAACACCACCGAGCTGCTCCTGGAACTGGGCCTCGGCGACCGGATGGCCGGGACCGCCAACCTCAAGACCAAGGTCGCCCCCGCCTACCGGGGGGCCTACGCCAAGGTCCCGGTGCTCAGCCCGAAGATCCTCACCGCCGAACAACTCCGTGCCGCCGGACCCGACATGGTGCTGGGCTCCTCCGCCGACCTGTTCACCAAGGACCGGGCGGGCACCCGCGCCGAACTCGGCCGGCTGGGCGTGCCCGCCTTCGTCAGCGCGGTGGACTGCCCCGGACAGCAGCCCGCCGGCCGGCGCCCCTTCGACCTGCTCTTCGAGGACTACCGTTCGCTGGGCCGGGTGTTCGGGGTCGCCGAACGCGCCGAGCGGCTCGCCGCGGCCCAGCGGGCCCGGGTGGACGCGGCCGCCGCCGGCGCCGCCGGACGGGCCGACGGGCCCCGGGTGGTGTGGCTGTACTCGGCGTTCAACGGCACCCCGTACGTGGCCGGGCGCGGCGGCCTCCCCAGCGAGATGAGCCGGCTGGCGGGCGCCCGGAACGCCTTCGACGACGTGGCCGAGGACTGGCCCGAGGTCACCTGGGAGGAGATCGCCCGGCGCGACCCCGACGTGATCGTGCTCGGCGACCTCTCCGAGCGGGGCCGCCCCGGCGACAGCGCCGCCGAGAAGCGTGCCGTGCTCGCCGGGCACCCGGTGGTGTCCAAGCTCCGCGCGGTGCGCCAGAACCGGATGATCGAGGTCCCCGGCATCGAGATGGACCCCTCCGTGCGGTCGGTGCACGCCCTGGAACTGCTGGCCGCCGGGCTCAAGGACCTCGGGCATGTCCGCTAGCACCCGCCCGGGACCCCTCGACCCGGCGGCCGCCGCGCCGCCGCCGGACCGGGCGCGGCCCGCGCCCCCGGACCGTACGCCCGGAAGCCCGCCCGGCGGGCCGTCCGGCCTGCTGCGGCGGGCCGTGCCGCCGGTGCTGGTGGCGGTGGTGACGGCCGGTTCGCTGGCCGCCGCCGTCCTGGTCGGCACCGCCGACATCGGCTGGACGGACCTGGCCCGGGTGCTCGGCCCGCGCCTCGGACTGGACCTCGCCCCGCTGCCCCCGCTGCTGGACTCGCTGGTCTGGGACCTGCGGGTGCCACGGGTGCTGATGGCGGCACTGGTCGGAGCCGCCCTCGCGGTGTGCGGGACGGTGCTCCAGGCCGTCACCCGGAACGCCCTGGCCGACCCCTATCTCCTCGGGGTGTCCTCCGGCGCCTCCGCCGGAGCCGTCCTGGTGGTGGTCCTCGGGGTGGGCGCCGGGGTGCTGGGGGTGACCGGCGGGGCCCTCGCCGGGTCCCTGCTCTCCTTCGGACTGCTCCTGCTGCTGCTCCGCGGCACCGGCCTGGACTCCTCCCGGATCGTCCTGGTCGGCGTGGTGGTCGGCCAGCTGTTCGGCGCGCTCACCTCCCTGGTGCTGATGGCGGCCGGGGACGCGGACACCACCCGGGCGGTCACCCACTGGCTGCTCGGCTCGATGGCCCCGGCCCGCTGGGAGGCGGTGGCCCTTTGCGCGGCCGTCACCGGACTCGGGCTGGCCGTGGTGTGGTGCTGCGCGCCCGCCCTGGACGCGCTGTCCTTCGGCGCGGACACCGCCGCCTCCCTGGGCATCGACGTGGCCCGGGTCCGCCGGCTGCTGCTGGTGGTGACGGCGCTGCTGACCTCGGTGGCGGTGGCCACGGTCGGCGCCATCGGGTTCGTCGGACTGATCGTGCCGCACGGGGTCCGCTTCCTCACCGGGCCGCTGCACCGCCGGCTGCTGCCCTACGCGGCCCCCGCCGGAGCGGTGTTCCTGGTCTGGACGGACGCCCTGTCCCGGGTCGCCTTCGCCCCCCGGGAGGTCCCCGTCGGGGTGTTCACCGCCCTGGCCGGGGTGCCGCTCTTCCTGCTCGTGCTCCGGCGGCGGGGGGAGCTGTGAGGATCACCGCGGAGCAGCTGAGCTGGCGGGCCGGCCAGGCCACCGTGGTGCGCGCGGTGGACCTGGAGGTCGCCCCCGGCGAGACGGTGGGCCTGATCGGACCCAACGGCTCGGGCAAGTCCTCGCTGCTGCGCTGCCTGGCCGGACTGCGCCGACCGTCCGCCGGACGGGTCCGGTACGGGGGCGAGGACATCGCCGGCTGGAGTCCGCGCCGGATCGCCCGGCAGCTGGCCTTCGTCGAGCAGAGCGCGGCCACCGACGGCGGGATGCGGGTCGCGGAGGTGGCCGGGCTGGGCCGGATCCCGCACCGGGACCGCTGGCGCGGACCGGGCCCGGCGGACCGGGCCGCCGTCCACGCGGCCCTGTCCCGGGTCGGCCTGGCGGACCGGGCCGGCACCCCCTGGCGGGAGTTGTCCGGAGGGGAGCGCCAACGGGCCCGCATCGCCCGGGCGCTGGCCCAGCAGGCGCCCTGCCTGCTGCTGGACGAGCCGACCAACCACCTGGACATCACGCACCAGTTGGAGCTGATGGAGCTGCTCTCCGGCAGCCCCTGGACGGTGCTGGTGGCCCTGCACGACCTGTCCCTGGCCGCCCGCTACTGCGACCGGCTGCTGCTGCTGGACCGGGGGTGGCTGGTGGCCGCCGGTCCACCGCCCGAGGTGCTGGCACCGGAGCGGCTGGCGGAGGTGTTCGCGGTGGACGCCGAGACCGGCCCGGACCGGTTCGGCCGCCCCTCCGTCGCCTACCGGGGCCCGCTCCCCCGCCGGCCGGCCCCCTGACCCGCCCGGCACCCCCTTCCACCGACCGGAGAGAAGACGAGAGATGACGACGACAGCACCGATGGCCGCCCCCGGGACGGGAAGCGTGGCCGAACTGACCGGGGCCGTGCTCGAAGGCCGGCACGGCCCGCGCCCGGACACCCTGGTGGCCACCAGCGTGTTCTGGATCCACCACGGCACCCGGCTGGCCGGCGGTGACACCACCTACCGCAACCAGTACGTCCTGGTGCGGGTCGGATCCGCGTTCGGCGGCTGCGCCTTCGAGGCCGGCGAGATCGATCCGGCCGTCTGCGCGGAGGCCTCCGGACAGCCGTTGGACCGGCTCCTGCTGGACGGCCCGGCACCGCTGCGGACCGCCGCCCTGGACGCGTACCTGGGCGCGGTCCGCCCGCACCGGGACGCCCCGGAGGCCGAGCAGGTGACCCTGCCCGCCGGACCGCCCGAGGTCCGGGCGGCCGCCCGGGACGCGGCGGTGGCCGGACTGCTCGACCTGCCGGCCGGCGCCCGGGTCGCCCTGATCGGGGTGGTCGACCCCCTGGTGGCGGCCATCCGGGAGCGCGGCGGGATCCCGCTGCCCTGCGATCTGAACCTGAAGGCCACCCGGTGGGGCGACCCGGTGAGCCGGGACATGACGGAGGTGCTGGCGGAGGCCGACGCGGTGGTCGCCACCGGGATGACCCTGGGCAACGGCAGTTTCGACACCCTGCTGGCGGTCTGCCGGGAGCGCGGGCTGCCGCTGGCGGTGTACGCGCAGAGCGGCGGCGCGGTGGCCCGCGCCTTCCTGGGGGCCGGGGTGACCGCGCTGTCCGCGGAGCCGTTCCCCTTCTCCCAGTTCAGCGCGGATCCCACCGTCCTGTACCGGTACCGCGCGGGCGCATGACCGGAGGACACCGCAGGACCCGACGGCCGCGCCCGTCCGGGTCGTCCACGCACACGAGGGGAAGAGGGAGCACCTCCATGGACCAGCACTACGCCGACGCGGTCGGCAGACCGGACCTGATAAGGCTCGACGACCGGCTGGTCTGTCTGCGCTTCGAGACGATGAAGGTGCTCTCGGCGATGGCCGCGGTCCGCCATCTGCTGGAGACCGGGGCGGTCCGCCGGGGGGACACCCTGCTGGACAGTTCCAGCGGGATCTACGCCCATGCGCTGGCGCTGGCCTGCCACCGCTACGGGATGCGCTGCCACATCGTCGGCTCGGCGACCGTGGACCGCACCCTGGGAGTCCAGTTGGAGGTGCTGGGCGCGACCCTGGAGCGGATGGTGCCCAGCGACGACCTGAAGCTGGACCAGAAGCGGCGGGTGGCCCGGGTGCGGGAGATCCTGGCGGCGCACCCCGACTACCACTGGATGCGGCAGTACCACGACGGGATCCACTGCCTGGGGTACCGGGAGGTGGCCGAGCTGGTCGGGGAGCGGCTCGGCGGCGGCCCGCTGACCCTGGTGGGCGGAGTGGGCACCGGTGCCTCGACCGGGGCCCTGGGCCGCTATCTGCGGGAGGCCGGGCGGGAGGTGGACCTGGTCGGCGTGCAGCCGTACGGCAGCGTGACCTTCGGGGCCGGCCACGTCCCGGATCCGGAGGTGATCATCGCCGGGATCGGGAGTTCCATCCCCTTCCGCAACGTGCGGCACGAGCTGTACGACACGGTCCACTGGGTGGGCTTCGAGGCGGCCCGTTCGGGCAGCGTGGACCTGCTGCGGCGGCACGCGGTGTTCGCCGGGCTGTCCTCGGGGGCGGCCTATCTGGCGGCCCGCTGGGAGGCGGACCCGTGCCGGGGCGGTGCGTCCGGGCCGGTGGTGTTCCTCGCCCCGGACACCGGACACCGTTACGTGGACTCGGTGTTCGCCCCGTACGCGCAGGTGCCGCCGGTCTCCGGACTGGCGCCGGCCGAGGTCAGCGACCCGACGGCGCTGGCTCTTCCCTGGTGCCGGATGCGGTGGGGGCGGGCACCGGCACCGCTGGGCGGCTGACGGGGGCCTCCGGCCGGGCGGCCGGTGCCGGGCGGGCGGCCCGGCGGGTCCGGCGGGGGTTGCCCAGGGTCCGCGGGGCGGGGAGCGGTCCGTCGGCGGTCAGCGGGTCCGCGGGCGGCAGTCCGAGGTGCCGCCGGAGTTCGGCGAGCGCGGTGTGCACCGGGGCCAGGATCAGCGGGGCGCCGGGGTGGGTTTCGGCGAGGGCGTGGGCGGTGGTCTCGATGGCCTCGGCGGCGTCCTCGGCGGCCGTCCGGTTCCACCGGCCCGCCCCGGCCTCGTCGAAGAGGTGGCAGGCTGCCTCGGCCAGGGCGTCGGCCCGCTCCGGGACACCCGGCGCGGCGGCGCTCGGCAACGGCTCAAGGGACGGCTCCATGCCCTCTCAACGACCGACCGCCGGGGACGTCATCCCGCCGGGCCGCCGGGCGGGTCTACGGACCGACCAGGGCGGCCCAGCGGAGCCACAGCGGGAGCAGCAGCAGGGCCACCACCGAGCTCTTGATCACCAGGGCGGCTGACAGGTCCACGTCCACGTCGTAGCGCTGGGCGAAGATGAAGAGGTTCTGCGGGGTGGGCATGGCCGCGATCAGCACCAGATGGACCAGCCAGTCGCCGGACACCCCGAACAGGGCCCCGCAGACCGCCCAGGTGAGCAGCGGGAACCCGAGGCACTTGAAGGCGATGATGGCGGCCTCCTCCGCGGTGGTGCCGCGGAGGTCGAGGCCGAGGCCGCCGAGGTGCAGTCCCAGGGCGAACAGCGCGACCGGGGAGGCGCTGTCGCCGACGAAGCCGAATCCGTCGAGGACCACCTCCGGCACCGGGACGGACAGCAGGTTGAGCAGGATGGCGGCGTTGCAGGAGAGGACCAGCGGGGTGGCCAGCGAGGCGCCGACCGCCCGGAGCGGGCCGCGGCCGGCCGGGCCCGGACCGGGCCGGCCCAGTTCCATCACGGTGATGACCACCATGGAGAGCACGCACACCTGGAACAGCAGCACCGGGAAGATCGGTGCGGCCGTCCCGAACACGGTGATGAACACCGGCACCGCGAAGTATGCGGTGTTGACCTGGACGGAGGCCATGATCCGCAGGGCCGCCCGGCGCGGTCCCGGGCCGTGCCGCAGCCGGGCGGCGGACCCGACCAGCAGCACCGCCAGCCCGGCGGCCGCGGCGTAGCCGAGCAGGGCCCGCCAGTGGAACAGGGCGCCCAGGTCGCTGGCGTAGATGTTGCCGAACAGGTAGCAGGGGACGGCGAACAGGAAGGCGTAGTCGGCGAAGGCCCGGGAGGCCTCGGCCGGGACGGTCTTCCGGCGGGCCAGCAGGACCCCGCCGCCGAACGCGAGCAGTACCGGGACGAGTTTCTCCAGTGCCGCCGCCGTGCCCATGCTCCGCCCCCGCCGTCCGCCCGCCCGCCCCCGACGGCTGTCCGTTCCGCCTGCTCGGCACGGCCCCCGGGATCCTACGCCGTCCGGATCATGGACAGCTGGGCCGGGTAGGGCCGTTAAAGATCGTCGGGGCGGTCGGGTGGGCTATGTTGGAAACGACCGCACGAGAAGGAGGCACGACGGTGCCATCGGGGCAGCGGGCCCGCGCGCAGGCGGCCGCGATCACATCCAACGCAGGCCAGGCGGCCGGGCACGAGCGCGCCCCGGCGGAGCGGGTGCGGGCCCTGTTCAACGGCCACCGCCTCTCCCCCGGCCAGCGGCGGATCGCCCAGTACCTCGTCGACCACCTCACCGAGGCGGCCTTCCTCTCCATCACCGAGCTCGCCGAGCGGGCCGGGGTCAGCCAGCCCTCGGTGACCCGGTTCGCCACCGCCCTGGGGTTCAGCGGCTATCCCGCGCTGCGGGACATGCTCCAGCCGATCGCGCTGAGCGCGGTCGCCGGTTCCCCGGAGAGCAGCCGGGAGATCCGGCGCAACGCCCTCCAGGCGGCGGTGGACGCGGAGATCGAGAACCTGGACGGGGTCCGGCGGCTGCTCGCCGACACCGACCAGGTGCTGGACCTCGGCCGGGAGCTGGCCCGTTCGGTGCCGCTGACGGTGCTCGGGCTGCGCATCTCGGTGTCGATGGCCCAGTACTTCGCCTACGCGGCCCGGCGGATCCACCCCGACGTACGCCTGATCACCCAGGGCGGCAGCGTGGCCTTCGACACCCTGGTGCAGTCCCGGGCCGCGGGCGGCACCTGGGTGCTGGCCTTCGGCATGCCGCGGCACGCCAAGGAGACCCTGGCGGCGCTCCGGGCCGCCCGGAACGCCGGGCTGCGGGTCGCGCTGATCACGGATCTGACCCTGGGCCCGCTGGTGGACGAGGCGGATGTGGCGCTGACCGCGGGCACCGGCTCCCGGCTGGTCTTCGACTCGTACGCGGCTCCGGGGATCCTCTCCGCGGCGGTGCTCCAGGCCATGGCGGACGCCGACCCGGAGCGCACCCAGGCCCGGCTGGAGACCTATGAGCAGGTGGCGGAGCAGCACGGGTTCTTCCTGTAGCCCCTGCCACCGCCCCCACCAGGAGGTTTTCACACCGTTTTCAGTGCTGAGATCGCATGAAATTTTTCATGCGCTTGCTTACTCGACGGTAAATATGTTTACTCAGGCCACACGGACCGCCCAGGTCGGCGTTACTCCTCCTCACGCCGGCCGGACGCAGCACCCGCCCGGACCCCACACGTCCGCACGGTGCGCCACGGCGGCCTCGGTCAACCCCTGGGCCGAGGCCGCCACCCACTCTCGATCACCGTTCGACACCCCTTCGGAAGCGACGAGAATGCCCCACGACTGGCCCTCCGAGGTGAACGCGCCCGGAACACCCCAGTGGGAGCGCACGGCCGCCCGCTGGCTCCGCGACCTGCTGCCGGCCCGCTACGCCGGATACTCCACCCTCACCCGCCACCCCGCCCTGCTGGCCCGGCACGCCCGGCTCCAGGTGGAACACGAGATCCGCGCGGTCCGGGTGGCCCTGCACACCAGCCGGCAGGAACTGCCCGCCCTCGGGGTGGCCGAGTCCGTGATCGAGAACTCGATCCGGATGTACGCGATCGAGCTGGAACAGCTCGGCCGGCTGGCCCGCGGCATACGGCTGGTGGGCGAGGCGCTCCGCCGCTGAGCGGCACGCCCCGCCCCCGGGGCTCAGGAGCCGAAGCGGTCCGAACCGGCCCCCGGGAAGACCGGGTGCCCGCCCCGAGTCGGCTCCCGCCGGTCGGCCGGTGCCGGGGCGTTCCGGCAGTCGACGTTCCTCACGGGCAGCCGACCGGTGGTCAGATAGGCGTCCACCGGAGCGGTGACACAGGACTTCAGGTCGACGAGGTACACGGCGTGCCCCTCACCGCCGATCGCCGTCACCATCCGCGAGCCCTTCAGGGCCTTGTGCAGTCCCTTGCCGCTGACCAGCGGGGTCTGGGAGTCCCACTCGTTCTGCACGGTCAGCACCGGGGCGGCGATCCGCATCGGGGTGGCCGGCTCCCGGGGCTGCTGCCAGAAGGCGCAGGGCTTGATGTTGGAGACGAAGTCCCCGTACAGCGGGTAGCGCGCCTTGTCCCGGATCGCGTCCTTGCGGTACTGCGCGGGGTCGCGCGGCCAGTTGCCGGTGTCCGAGCAGACCACGGCCCAGAACACCGAGGTCCCGTTGTCGGGGGCCGGCTCGGCCGCGCGGGCCGCCTTCGTCCCGGAGTGCCGCGGGCCCGGCAGCGCCTCGGGGGCGCGCAGGGCCTCCGGCAGCGGACCGGCGGCCGGCTTGCCCTCGGCCGCCGCCTTCAGCGCGGCCACCGCCTGGGCCGCGGACTCCGGGTAGAAGAACATCGCCCGGCCGGCCCGGATGTCGTCGCCGCTGTACTTGGTGCCCTCGTACTCGATGGGCTCCCGGTCCGCCCGGACCACCAGGTTCCAGAAGGTCTTGGAGACCTCCTTCGGGGTGCGGCCGAGCCGGTACTCCGAGGACCGGCTCGCGGTCCACTCGGTCCAGCGCCGGAAGGCCGGTTCGGCCTCGGTGGCCCAGACCTGGATCATGCCGCGCCAGATCCGCTGCGGGTCCACTCCGCTGTCCAGCACGAACCGGTCGGTCCGGTGCGGGAACAGCTGCGTGTACACCGCGCCGAGGTAGGTGCCGTAGGAGTAGCCCAGGTAGGAGATCCTGCGCTCGCCGAGCGCCGCCCGGATGGCGTCCATGTCCCGGGCGGTGTTGCGGGTGGTGATGTGCGGCAGCATGCGGCCGGCGGCGGCCTTGCACTTGGCGGCGACGGTTCGCGCCCAGGCCACGTCGGAGCCGAAGGTCCCCGGGTGGTACGGCCGGTTGATCTCCTCCTCCGCCGGGGTGAGCCCGCAGCTGATCGGGGTGCTGGCCCCGGTGCCGCGCGGGTCGAAGCCTATGAGGTCGTACCGGTCGCGGACGTCCTTGCCCATGTCCGCGTTCAGGTAGAGCGGCAGGTCGAGGCCGGTTCCGCCCGGGCCGCCCGGGTTGAGCAGCAGCACCCCGTGCCGGCGGGCCGGGTTCTGGCTCTTCATCCGGGACACGGCCAGTTCGATGGTCGGCCCCTGCGGGCGCGCGTAGTCCAGCGGGACCCGGAGGGTCGCGCACTGGTAGGCGGCCGGCTGGTCCGGACTGCAGCGCTTCCAGGCCAACCGCTGCGCCGCAGCGGCCTCCGCCGGGGCGGCGGAGGCCGAGGGCGTGGACAGCAGCGGGGTGGCGGTGGCGAGCAGGCCGGCGGCGGCCAGCAGGGTGCCGAGGCGTTTCAGGCGCACGAAGTGCCCGTCCTTTCCGTGGAGTTCGGATCGGAGCCCACACTCTTGCACCGGACGGCACCGCCGAATCATCCCGGAGGGCCGCTTTCCGTCCACCTCAGGAAGGAGCGGCATTCCGGACGCATGGCCGGAATGCCGCTGTCAACGCGCCGGAAGGGCTCAGGTGATGGAGGCCGAGACGATCGCGGCGACCGCGACGTTGCAGGCGGCCGTCACCCACACCGCCGGGTGCGGCTCGGGGTCGACCACGATGGCGCCGAGCTTGCCGGGGGTCACCAGGTCCACCACCAGGAAGGCCACGCCCATCATCACCAGGCCGAGGACCCCGAAGGCGGCCGTGGAGGCCAGTCCCTTACCGAAGTCGTCGTAGGTGGTGTAGATCGAGGTGAACACGATCCCGCCGATGCCCAGCAGCGCCGAGCTCAGCATGATGGCGGCGTTCCGGTTCCGGTCCTCCCAGATCTGCCGGCCCAGCTTCCCCGGGGTGAGCACGTCCACCAGGACGATGCCGAGGATCAGCAGCACCAGGCCGACGCCTCCGTAGGCGGAGGTACGGCCAAGTCCGTTGATGATGTCGCTCATTGAGAAGCCTGCCTGGAGGATGTCGGGGGCGGGACCGGGAGAGGGTGAATCTATCGCACGGATGGCGTAAAGCCGATGGCCGGGGAGCGTCTGCCGGGGACCGCCGGGAATCCCGTCCGGGTGGTGCCGGGAAAACGTTTGACCTCAACCTGAGTCGAGGTCCTAGCGTCGGCGCCATGGATATGGAAGTCACCGCGTGGACCTCGATGCACAGCGTCATGACCGCCCAGGAGGACCGCAGGCCGTTCTCCCGGGCCGGCCTGCGGCGGGTCGCCGCCTTCGCCCGCCCGCACCGGCGCGGGCTGCTGCTGTTCCTGCTGCTCAGCGTGGTGACCGCACTGCTGGCGGTGGCCACTCCGGTGCTGGCGGCCCAGGTGGTCGACGCCATCGTGGAGGGCCGCGGCAGCGGGCTGGTGACCCGGCTGGCCCTGCTGATCGCGCTGATCGCCGTGGTCGAGGCGGGTCTGGGACTGCTGACCCGCAAACTGTCGGCCACCCTCGGCGAGCAGTTGATCCTGGACCTGCGGACGGCGGTCTTCGACCACGTCCAGCGGATGCCGGTGGCCTTCTTCACCCGCACCAGGACGGGTGCCCTGGTCAGCCGGCTCAACAACGACGTGATCGGCGCCCAGCGGGCGTTCAGCAACACCCTGTCCGGGGTGGTGGCGAACACGGTGACCCTGCTGCTGACCCTGGCGGTGATGCTGAGCATCTCCTGGCAGATCACCCTGCTGGCACTGGTCCTGCTGCCGGTGTTCGTGCTGCCGGCCCGCCGGATGGGCGCCCGGATGGCGCGGATGCAGCGGGAGGCCGCACATCTGAACGCGGCGATGGGCACCCAGATGACCGAGCGGTTCTCCGCGCCGGGGGCGACCCTGGTGAAGCTGTTCGGCCGGCCCTCCGACGAGTCGGCGGAGTTCGCCGCCCGTGCCGCCCGGGTCCGTGACATCGGGATCCGGACGGCCATGGCCCAGTCGGTGTTCATCACCGCGCTGACCCTGGTGTCGGCGCTGGCGCTGGCCCTGGTCTACGGCCTCGGCGGCTACTACGCGCTGCGCGGCACCCTGGACGCCGGTTCGGTGGTGGCGCTGTCCCTGCTGCTGACCCGGCTGTACGCCCCGCTGACGGCGCTGGCCGGAGCCCGGGTGGAGGTGATGAGCGCGCTGGTCAGCTTCGAGCGGGTCTTCGAGATCCTCGATCTGGAGCCGCTGATCGCGGAACGCCCGGACGCCCGGCAGGTCCCGGAGGGTCCGGTGTCGGTGGAGTTCGACGGGGTGTCGTTCGGCTACCCGGCCGCCGACAAGGTGTCGCTGGCCTCGCTGGAGGAGGTGGCGGTGCTGGACCCGCGGGGCGGCACCGAGGTGCTGCACGAGGTGTCCTTCCGGGCGGAACCCGGGCAGATGATCGCCCTGGTGGGGTCCTCCGGGGCCGGCAAGTCCACCATCGCCCAGCTGCTGCCCCGGCTGTACGACGCGGACTCGGGCGCGGTGCGGCTGAACGGGATCGACGTACGGGAGCTGAGCGCCGACTCGATCCGGGACACCCTGGGCATGGTCACCCAGGACGGGCACCTCTTCCACGAGTCGGTCCGCTCCAACCTGCTGCTGGCCCGGCCCGGCGCCTCCGAGGAGGAGGTCTGGGAGGCCCTGCGGCGGGCCCGGCTGGAGGACCTCGTGTCCGGGCTGCCGGACGGCCTGGACACGGTGGTCGGCGAGCGGGGCTACCGGCTGTCCGGCGGCGAGCGCCAGCGGCTGACCATCGCCCGGCTGCTGCTGGCCCGGCAGCGGGTGGTGATCCTGGACGAGGCCACCGCCCATCTGGACTCCACCTCGGAGGCGGCCGTGCAGGAGGCGCTCGGCGAGGCCCTGGCCGGGCGGACCGCGGTGGTGATCGCCCACCGGCTGTCCACCGTGCGGGCGGCCGACCAGATCCTGGTGCTGGAGGCCGGGCGGATCGTGGAGCGCGGCACCCATCCGGAGCTGCTGGCGGCCGGCGGCCGGTACGAGGAGCTGTACCGCACCCAGTTCGCGCAGTCCGCCGCCGACGGTCCGGTGCCCTCGGCGAACCGTCCCGGCTGACCACCGCCCGCCCCCATTGCGTAAGGTGCCGTTTTGAAGAGCACTCATTACCAGCAAGGGGGGCGGGAAGCGATGCGGGACATCGGTACCGGCGAGCTCGTGCGGATGTGGATCGACGGCTGGATCGTCTCCCGGGGCAGCTCGGACCCGATCGAGGAGCCCTGGGGGTGGACCATCGACGTCGGCCTGCCCCGGCAGGTGGCACGGCACGTGCTCCCCCGGCCGGCCGAGGCCGACGTGCGCGGGATCGTCGCCGGGACCAGCGCCCCCGGCACCTGGCTCAAGCTGTTCGCCGAGGAGGCGGAGGTCCTCCCCTGGATCGGACCGGGCTGGCGGACCGACCTCCCCGGCTTCCTGATGACCCTTCCGCTGACCCCGGAGCGCCCGGACGTCCCGGACGGCTACGCGCTCACCGAGTGGACCCGGGGCGGCGTCACCCGGGTGCTGGTCCGCACCCCCGCCGGGCACTTCGCCGCTCGCGGGCAGTTCGCCCGGGCCGGCGCCCATGTGGTGGTCGACCAGGTGGAGACCGCGGTCGAGCACCGTCGCAGGGGCCTGGGCGCCCTGGTGATGCGCACCCTGGAGGCCTCCGCGTACGAGGCGGGCGCCCGGACCGGCGTGCTGGTGGGCACCCCCGAGGGCCGGGCGCTCTACTCCTCCCTCGGCTGGAACACCCGCGCCCCGATGACGAGCCTCCGCTACGCGCCCTCGGACGGCGGGCCCACCCCGTGATCGCCGGGGCGGACGGCGGGGAACGGCGGCCGGTGCTGGTGGTGATGGGGGTCTCGGGCACCGGGAAGTCGACCGTCGGCCGGCTGCTGGCGACCGCCCTGGGACTCCCCTATGCCGAGGGCGACACGTTCCATCCCCCCGCGAACATCGCGAAGATGGCCGCCGGCACCCCCCTGGACGACGCGGACCGGTGGCCGTGGCTGGACGC
The DNA here is from genome assembly GCF_055576225.1 of Streptomyces sp. NPDC033845. Lineage (NCBI taxonomy): Bacteria > Bacillati > Actinomycetota > Actinomycetes > Kitasatosporales > Streptomycetaceae > Streptomyces > Streptomyces sp. NPDC033845. Next base: position 89,939 of record NZ_JBVIRI010000011.1, read on the forward strand.
CGTCGGCGGCTGGGCGGCCGGGCCGGGAGCGGCCGGCGGGGTGGTGGCGGCCTCCGCGCTCAAGCGGAGCTACCGCGACCGGCTGCGGGCGGCGGCCCCCGGACTGCTGTTCGTCCACCTCGCCGGGTCCCCCGACCTGATCGCCCCGCGACTGGCCGCCCGGACCGGGCACTTCATGCCGCCCGCCCTGCTGGACTCCCAGTTCGCCGCCCTGGAGCCGCTGGGTCCGGACGAGCCCGGGGTGACGGTCCCCGTCGCCGGCACCGCCGAGCAGGTGGCCGCCCGCGCCCTGGCGGCCCTCACCGGGCCCGGAGCACCGGGCGCGGACGGGAGCGGCCACGGCCACGGCTTCGGGAACAGGCTCGGGAACGGAGGACTCGGGTGATCGTCTTCCTGAACGGCACCTCCAGCTCCGGGAAGTCGAGCATCGCCCGGGAGCTCCTGGAGATCCTGGACGGGGTCTGGTTCCATCTGCCGGTGGACGCCTTCCACGCGATGCGCACCCGCAGGGAACTCCCCGCGGACCAGGTTCCGGCGATGCTCCGCCGGACCTGGGAGGGTTACCACCGGGCCGTCGCGGGAATGGCCGCCGCCGGGAACCACCTGGTCGTGGACCACGTACTGAGCGAACCGTGGCGGTTGCGCGACTGCCTGGAGCTGTTCGACCCGGCGGAGACCGTGCTGGTCGGCGTGCACTGCCCGCCCGAGGAGCTCGCCCGCCGCGAACGCCTCCGCGGGGACCGGCCGGCCGGACTGGCAGCCGCCCAGCTCGACCGGGTCCACGCGCACGGACTGTACGACCTCAGCGTGGACACCGGCGCCCTGTCCGCCGCCGAATGCGCCCGCCGGATCCGGGACTTCCTGCCGTCCCGGCCCCGCCCCACCGCCTTCGAGCGGCTGCGCCAGGCCGGTCAGGCCGGTCAGGCCGCGGCGTCGGACACGGCGGTCGCCGCCGGGTGGTCGGTGTAGCCGTCGGGGCCGCCCCCGTACACCCGCTCGGTGGCCGGACCGGCGAGGGGGACCCCGGCGCCACGGCCGGCCCGGCCCGCGCTCAGTCGGTCGGGACGCAGAGCACCGGCAGCGGGGACAGGTGCAGCAGCTTGTGCGGGGTGGAGCCGAGCAGCGCCCCCCGGATCGGGCTCTCGCCCCAGCTGCCCACCACGATCACCCGGCCGCCGTGCCGGGCCGCCGCGTCCAGCAGCGCCTGGGCCGGCTTCTCGTCCACGATCTCCACCGCCGAGGGGACCCCGGCCGCGTCCGCCGCCTCCACCGCGTGCGCCAGCGCACTGCGCCCGGCCTGCCGGATCGCCTCCTGGTGCGAGCGGTACTCCTCGCCGAGGGCCCCGGGGGCGGCCGCCCCGTAGACCAGCACCAGGGGCTCCCCGAAGGCGGCCGCCACCTCGATGGCGACCCGCAGGGCCCGCTCCGCGCCCGGGGACTCGTCGTAACCCAGCACCACCGACATCTCAGGACTCCCCGTTCCCCGTCTTGCCGGGGCTCCCGGCCTTGCGCCCGGCACGGACCAGGGCCGGATCCGCGACACCCCGGCGCTCCCGCCAGAACACCCCGGACCGGATCCTCCAGAACACCATCAGCAGCACCCCGAGGAGGGCGATGCCGATCCCGATGACCAGCGGCGGGCCGAGCCCGAACCAGGACACCCCGCTGTAGGAGTTGGCCGGGTCGGACATGTCCTGCACGGACTCCACCAGCAGCCAGGCCAGCAGGGCCGCCCCGACCAGCGGGCCGATCCCGATGAAGAACAGGTTGTGCAGGCTCTCGGTCAGATGGCGGCGGTAGTAGATGGCGCAGGCCAGTCCGGTCAGCGCGTAGTAGAAGGCGATCAGCAGGGACAGCGCGGTCAGCGAGTCGAAGAGGGCGTTCTCGCTGATCCGGTTGACGATCAGGTACCAGGCGATGGCGATGCCGGCCACCCACCAGGTGCTGACGTCCGGGGTGCGGAACCGCGGGTGGATATGGGCCAGCCGGTCGGGGAAGGCCTTGCGCCGGGCCATCGACAGGGCCGTCCGGGAGGCCGGAATGATGGTGGTCTGGGTGGAGGCCAGCGCCGAGGTGCAGACGGCGAGCAGCACCATCCAGTCCCAGCCGCCCATCACCTCGTGGGCCAGCTGGGCGAAGACCGCCTCCTCCTCGTCCGCGTTGTCGGCGAGGTACTGGGTGCCCGCGTAGCCGACCACCGCGATCCCCACCGACAGATAGGTCACCAGCAGGACCACGGTGGACCAGAGGCCGGCCCGGCCGGGCGCGGTCGCGGAGTCCTTGACCTCCTCGGTGAGGTTCACCGCGGACTCCCAGCCCCAGTAGATGAACACCCCGAGGAGCAGCCCGCCGGTGAGGGCGGCGCCGCCCGCGCCGAACGGGTCGAGCCAGGAGAGGGCGGGTTCGGTGCCGACCAGGGAGCTGGTGCCGGCGTACACCCGGTAGATCGCCACCCCGGCGAAGAGCAGCAGGAAGAACACCTGGGCGAGGATCAGCACGTTCTGTAGATGGGCCGACATCTCGGTGCCCAGCACGCAGACGGTGGTCATGGCCAGGATCACCAGCACCGTGAGGGTCTGCTGGACGGCCTCGTTCTCCGCCCAGCTGTCGAGCCCCAGGGTGAGCAGGCCGAAGTGGACGGCCACGTCGGCGAGGGAGCCGACGACCAGCACTCCGGTCATGAAGATGGCCCAGCCGCCCAGCCAGCCCGCCCAGGGGCCCATGGCGCGGGTGACCCAGGAGAAGGTGGTGCCGCAGTCCTGGTCCACCTTGTTCAGGTAGTAGAACGCGGTCGCGATCAGCAGCATCGGCACGAAGGAGGCGAGCATGATGCCGGGCGCGTAGATCCCGGCCAGCGCGACGATCGGGCCGATCGCGGCGGCCAGCGAGTACGCGGGCGAGGTGGAGTTCAAACCGATCACGAGCGCGTCGAGGAATCCGATCGCGTCGTGCTTGAGCTCGGGATTCCCGGGATCGTCTGGTTCCGCGGGAGCCCGGTCCGCGAGATCGCCGGCCATACCTGCATGGTGGCCCAGCCGGTGCCCGCACGCACGGCGGCGGGGCTCCGCCGACCGGGGGTCGTCTAAAATCGGACCCGCACGGGACCTCCTCGCTGCGCGTTCATGCCGGAGAGGCATTCCTCTTGACCGACTCCCAGTCCCCGTCCCGCCACCGCGCCCGGACGGACCACCGCACCGGCGCCCCCGCCGGCGAGTTCGCCCAGCCGGAGGGCGGCACCCCCGCGCTGCCGCCGGCCGGCTCCTTCGCCGAGCTGGAGCTGCCGGAGGCGGTACGGAGCACGCTGGCGGAGCTCGGGGTGCGGGACCCGTTCCCGGTGCAGGCCGCGACCCTGCCCAACGCCCTGGCCGGCCGGGACGTCCTGGCCCGGGCCCGTACCGGATCCGGCAAGACCCTGGCCTTCGGGCTGGCGCTGCTGGCCCGCACCGCCGGTGCCAGGGCCTCCGCCAAGCAGCCGCTGGCCCTGGTGCTCGTCCCGACCCGGGAGCTGGCCCAGCAGGTCACCGACGCGCTGGCCCCGTACGCGCGGGCGCTGAAGCTGCGGATGGCCACGGCGGTCGGCGGGCTGGCCATCCAGCGGCAGGTGGTGGAGCTCCGGGAGGGCGCCGAGGTGCTGGTGGCCACCCCGGGGCGGCTGAAGGACCTGGTGGAGCGGCGCGCCTGCAAGCTGGACCGGGTCGCCGTCACCGTCCTCGACGAGGCCGACCAGATGTGCGACCTGGGCTTCCTCCCGGACGTCACCGAGCTGCTGGAGATGGTCCGCCCGGACGGTCAGCGGATGCTGTTCTCGGCCACCCTGGACAGCAATGTGGACCTGCTGGTCGAGCGGTTCCTGAAGGATCCGGCCGTGCACTCGGTGGACCCGTCCGCGGGCGTGGTCGGCACGATGGAGCACCATGTGCTCCAGGTGCACCCGGCGGACAAGTACGCGACGGCGACGGAGATCGCGGCGCGGGACGGCCGGGTCCTGATGTTCCTGGACACCAAGGCGGCGGTGGACCGGTTCACCCGGCACCTGCGGGACAGCGGGGTGCGGGCGGCCGCGCTGCACGGCGGGAAGTCCCAGCCGCAGCGGACGCACACCCTGGCGCAGTTCAAGCGGGGCGAGATCACCACCCTGGTGGCCACCAACGTGGCGGCCCGGGGCATCCACATCGACGACCTGGACCTGGTGGTGAACCTGGATCCGCCGGCGGACGCCAAGGACTACCTGCACCGGGGCGGCCGGACCGCCCGCGCCGGGGAGACCGGCAAGGTGGTCACCCTGGTCACCCCGGACCAGCGCAAGGACCTGGCGCGGCTGCTCGCCGAGGCCGGGGTCCGGCCGGAGACCACCCAGGTCCGCTCGGGCGAGGCGGTCCTGACCCGGATCACCGGGGCGAAGGCGGCGCCGGTGACGGTCCGGGGCAAGCAGCCGGAGCGGGCGTTCCGCGGGCTGGGCACCAAGGCCCCCAAGGAGACCCGCAAGGCGGCGGAGGCCCGCAAGACCGCCGAGGCCCGGCGCGCGGCCCGGGTGCGGCGGGGTTCCTAGACGGTCGGGCCCGTCTCACCGGGGGTGTCGAAGGCGAAGGTCCGGAAGGCGTCGCGGAGGCCGGTGAGGGGTGGCGCGTGCGGGGCCGGCGGGGTGAGGAGGGCCGCCCAGCGGCCCAGCCGGGGGGAGATCCACAGGGCGGTGGGCCCGTGGACGGCGTGGTGCACCCAGATGTCCTGGCGCCGGTCGGTGCCGGGGGCGGGCCGCCAGAGCAGGCCGCGGGAGGGGAAGACCTCCCCGGTGCGGATGCGCAGGGAGTCGGCGATCCAGTCCCGGGTGAGCGGTCCGGTGCCGGGGTCGAGCAGGTGCCGGAGGAAGACGGCGGTGTCGGCGGCGGTGGTCCGCAGGGTGGGGGCCAGGGTGGTGTCCGTCATGCCGAGCGGCCGCCAGACGCGTTCCTCGGCGAGTTCGGCGAGCGGCCGGCCGGTGACGTGTTCGGCCAGCCGGGCCAGGGGCTCGTGGTCTCCGGTGCGGGTGAGCAGCTGGTGGGCGGTGGCCCGGCCCAGAGTCGGCCCGTAGGCGGCGAGCGGGGTGTGCAGGCGCAGGGCGCCCTCGTCGACGAGGGTGCCGAGGACCGGCCATACGGCGAGTACGTCGGCGAGGCCGGCGGCCTCGGTGACGGGTCCGCACGGGGGCCGGTCGGAGGCTGCGGGTCCACTGGCGCGGATCCCGCCGGTGTCGCCGACCGCCCAGGTCCCGCCGGGCGGGAGGGGGAGCCGGAGGTCGGCTGGCGCGTTGGTCATCGCATCGGTCATCGTGGGCTCCACGCTAAGCACGCGCCCGGCCCGGCGGTGGGCAGGCGGCCCCCGACGGGGCCGCCCGCCACTCGAATGCGCGCGTGCGGATCGGGCCGCCGGACGGGCGCGGGCCCGTCCGGCGGCGGTGCGGTCGGATCAGATCGGATCAGGTCGGACCAGGTCGTTTCAGATCCGGTCAGGTCCGGTCAGGTGCGGTCGGGGCGTTCGGTGACCCGGAGGGTGTTCAGGAGCGGCTTGCCGAATCCGCTGTGGGTGACGAAGCGGATGTTGAGGGTGCCGTCGGTGACGGTGACCTGGTAGCTGCGGTTCAGTGCCGTGTAGGTGCCGGCCTCCAGGGCGATGTCCAGGGACGGGAGCACCTGGGTGCCCTCGGCGAGGACGTCGAAGACCCGCTTGTTCGGCTTGGTGGAGGCGAGTTCGGCGAAGCCGAGCTCCACCGTGTAGACGCCGTTGGGCACGTTGTCGAAGCGGTACTCGTACATGCCCTCGCGGGCGTTGCGGAACAGCCGCTGGTCGGTGGTGCCGGCGATGGTGCGGCCGGTGGACTTGACCGAGGAGCTGCCCTGGTAGCCGTAGGAGCCGGGGCTGTACTTGCGGTCCGGGGACCAGGTGTCGCCGAGGGCGTCGGGTCCGGGGTAGTCGGAACCGGCGTCCAGGGCGGCCTGGTAGCGCGGGACGACCACCTTGACCGGGACGGTGAGGACCGGGCTGCGGCCGCTCACCGAGGTGATCCTGAGGCCGGTGGTGAGGACGGTGCCGGGGGCGATCCCGGTGGTGTCCACGGCCAGGGTGACGGTGGCCTTGGCGCCCGTGTCGATCCGGCCGGCGGCCGGGGTGGCGGTGAGCCAGGCCGCGTCCTCGGTGACCTGGTAGTCGGTGCCGAGGCCGGGGTTGGTGAGCTCCAGGGTGCGGGTCCGCTGCTGGGCCGGGGTGACGACCAGTTCCACGGCGGGCGCGGAGGCGGTGACCTTTCCGGTGCGCAGGCTGCGGGTGAGGCCGGTGACCTCGGCGGCCTTGACGTCCAGGGCGGTCTGCGCGGTCTCGTAGGCGTTGGCGGTGACCGTCGCGGTGGTGGCGCCGGCCGGGTACTGGATCACGTAGCCGCCGTCGGCGGCGGTGGTGGCGCTGATCGCGGCGGTGCCGGTGCCGACGGTGACGGTGGCCCCGGCCACCGCGGCGCCGTCGTTGGCGTCCAGGACGCGGCCCGCGACCACACCGCTGCGGGTGGTGCGGAAGGCCACGGACAGTCCGTCGGTGAGGACGGGGGTGTTGAAGGAGTACTTGAAGGCGTCGGTGCCGGTGGCGTTCTCCACGCCGATGGTGGCGGAGGAGCCGCCCTTGATGCCGGTGCCGCCGGTGCCCTTGTAGTGGTAGGTGACGGAGCCGTCCTCGCCGAGCACGGCGGAGAAGGAGAACTTGTCGGCCTGGGCGGACCAGTGCGCGACCTCACGCCATTCGACCACCCAGCTGCGGTGCGGGGCGGTGCCGATGACGGAGGTGTAGATGCCGGAGCCGGTGTCCGCGGCGCCGACGACCAGGTCGTCCCAGAAGGGGTAGAGGGCGGCGTTGGGGGTGGTGGTGCTGGGCACGTCCCCGTTGATGTCCCCGCCCTGGGCGCCGCCGAAGCTGATGGTGCCGTTGGTGCTGATCCAGGCCTGGGCGTACGTCTTGCCGTACAGCGGCAGCGGGAAGGGCAGGTCGGTGCGTTCCAGGGCGGCGTCGCCGGTCAGGGCGATCCGCTGGGTGCCGGCCCGGTAGGGGCTGTCGGCGGCGGCGCAGGCGTAGCCGTAGCCGTCGGTGCGGTCGGGCAGGGTGATGCTGGTGGTGAGGTCGCCGGCCACGGTGATCCGTGTGGTGCCCGCGGTGAGGCAGCGGGAGGTGTGCCCGGCCTGGAGGTCGTAGCTGCCGTACGGCAGGGTCAGTTCGAAGCGGCCCTGGGCGTCGGCGGTGGCGGTGGCCGGGGTGCCGGGGACGGTCACGGTGGCGCCGGCGGCCGGGCCGCTGGAGGAGGTGACGGTGCCGGTGACCTGGCCGGAGTCGGCCTGGTCCAGGCTGAAGTCGGAGGTGGCGGTGGCGCCTTCGGTGACGGTGGCCTGGGCGCTGCGCTGTCCGTAGCCGAACTTGGCGGCGGTGAGGGCGTAGTCGCCGACCGAGAGGGCGGGGAAGCGGTAGCTGCCGTCGGCGGCCGTGGTGGTGGTGCGGTCGATCGGGCCGTCGGCGGTGACCTGGGCGCCGGCGACCGGGCTGCCGCCGGCCGAGACGGTGCCGGCCAGGCTGCCGACCGCGCCGCGCGGGGCGTTGCGGACGGCTTCCAGGGCGTCGAGCTTGCCTTCGCCGAAGACGTTGTTGTCGGCGTCGGTGCCGCCGCAGGTGGCGTTCGGGGTGTCGACGGCGGTGCCGTCGAGCAGGGCCTGGGTCTGGGCGATGTCGCCCTCCAGGGCGGGCGCGGCCGACCACATCAGGGCCACGGTGGCGGCGGTGTGCGGGGAGGCCATGGAGGTGCCGGAGAAGGCGTCGTAGCCACCGGGGACGGAGGAGCGGATGTTCACTCCGGGGGCGGCGAGGTTGGGCTTGATCCCGCCGCCGGCTGCCGCTCCGCGCGAGGAGAAGGAGGCGATGGTGCCGTTGATGTCGAAGGCGCCGGAGCTGTAGGAGCCGGCGTAGTCGCCCGGGGAGCCGCTGGTGTTGCAGCCGGGGCCGGAGTTGCCGTTGGAGAAGGCCGGGAAGATGCCGGCCGCCCGCCAGGTGTCGACGATCTCCTGGTACCAGGAGTCACCGCCGGGCCCGCCCCAGGAGTTGTTGACGATGTGCGGGGCGAGGTCGGGGCGCGGGTTCTGGCCTGCCAGGTCGGTGGGGGCGACGATCCACTGGCCGGAGGCGAGCAGCGAGGCCTCGGAGCAGGAGTTGGTCTCGCAGCCCTTGGCGGCGATCCACTGGGCGCCGGGGGCCACGCCGATCTTGTTGGCCCCGCCGTCGTCGCCGACCATGGTGCCCATGGTGTGGGTGCCGTGGTCGTTGTTGTCGCAGGGGGCGGCTCCGGCGCAGATCCCGGCCGGGTCGAACCAGTTGTAGGCGTGGCTGTAGCTGCCGTCGGCGTTGCGGCCGCGGTACTGGGAGGCCACCGCGGGGTGCTGGTAGTCGACCCCGCTGTCGATGTTGGCGACGACGATGCCCTCGCCGCGGACGCCGAACTCGTCCCACACCTGGGGGGCCTTGATCCGGTCGATGTTCCATTCGACGGCGTCGGCGGCGGCTTCCCGCTTGCCCTCGACGGGCTTGGGGAGGGCGACCTTGTCGTCGGCGTCGATCCGGGAGACCTCGGGGCGCTGGGCGAGGGTGCCGGCGAGCTTCTCGCTGCCGACCACGCGGACCGCGTTGACGATCCAGTACGAGGTGTATTCGGCCTTGACCCCGTCCAGGGCCTTCTTCAGTTCGGCCTGGCTGCGGTCGGCGTGGGACTTCTTGGCCTGGTAGACCGCGGTGGCCTTGCCGGCCCGGGTGGTCTGGCGGCCGGCCGCGGTGAGGTCGGCGGCGCTGTCGAGGTAGACCCAGAAGACGGCCTTGCCGTTCTCGTCGAGCTGTTCGCGGAGCTGGGGCTCGATCTTGCGTTCGGCGGCGGTGGGCGCCGGGCCGGGGGGCGGGGCGGCGGCGGCCGCGCCGATGCCGGCGGGGATCAGCAGGAGCGAGGTGAGTGCGGCGAGTGCCGCGCGTAACGGTCCGTTCCGTTGGGCCACGTGGGGTCTCCTCGTACGGTTCGTGCACATGTTGCGTTGAGCGGGTGCATGCCATGTGCGTGACGTGTGCGCGTCATGGTGAGTCATGGTCCGGCATCCGGACAAGAGCGCCTCCCGGCCAGCGCGGGCGCGCCGGGTGGCCCGGCCGGGCCGGCGCGGCAAGATGGGGTGCATGGCCCCGACCGGTGTCCCCGATGTCCGGCTGTCCTCGGCGCGCGGGCGGTGGATCCTGCTCGCCACCGTCCTCGGCTCCTCGATGGCCCTGCTCGACTCGACCGTGGTCAACGTGGCGCTCCCCCGCATCGGCCGCGACCTCGGCGCCGACCTGGCCGTGCTCCAGTGGACCGTCAACGCGTACATGCTCACGCTGGCCGGGCTGATCCTGGTCGGCGGGGCCCTCGGCGACCGCTACGGCCGGCGCCGGATCTTCGTCCTGGGCGTGGTCTGGTTCGCCCTCGGATCGCTGCTCTGCGGGCTGGCCCCGAACGCCGGGGTGCTGATCGCCGCACGCGCCCTCCAGGGCATCGGCGGCGCCCTCCTCACCCCCGGCTCGCTCGCCCTGATCCAGGCCTCCATCCACCCCGACGACCGGGGACGGGCGGTCGGGCTGTGGTCCGGGCTCGGCGGGGTGGGCGCGGCCGTCGGACCCTTCCTCGGCGGCTGGCTGGTGGACGGGCCGGGCTGGCGCTGGGTGTTCCTGCTGAACGTGCCGCTGGCCGCCCTGTGCGTACCGGCCGCGCTCCGGCACGTACCGGAGTCCCGGGACCCGCACGCGCACGGGCGGTTCGACGTGGCCGGGGCCGCACTCGCGGCGGCCGCGCTGGCCCTGCTGACGTACGCGCTGATCGAGGCGCCCTCGGGATCGGCCGCGGTCCCGGTGACGGCGGTGCTCGGAGTCCTGGCGGCCGTGGTGTTCGTGCTGGTCGAACGGCGGCGGGCGGACCCGATGGTGCCGCCGGGGATCTTCGCCTCCCGGCAGTTCACCGCGGTGAACCTGGTGACCCTGTGCGTGTACGCGGCCTTCGGCGGGTTCTTCTTCCTCGCCGTCCTCCAGCTGCAGGTGGTGGCCGGCTACTCGGCGCTGGCCGCCGGGGCCGCCCTGCTGCCCACCACCCTGCTGATGCTGCTGCTGTCCGCCCGCTCGGGGGAACTGGGCGAACGGATCGGGCCCCGGCTGCCGCTCACCGTCGGACCCCTGCTCTGCGCCGCCGGAATGCTGCTGATGCTGCGGACCGGACCGGGGGCCGCCTATCTGCCGGACGTGCTGCCGGCCCTGCTGGTGCTGGGGCTGGGCATGGTGACCCTGGTCGCGCCGCTGACCTCCGCGGTGCTGGCCTCGGTGGAACCCGGGCGGGCCGGGCTGGCCAGCGGGGTCAACAACGCGGCGGCCAGGGCGGCCGGACTGCTCGCGGTCGCCGCACTGCCGCTGCTCTCCGGCATGGGCCCCGAGTCGTATCTGGACGCGGAACTCTTCGACTCCTCCTTCCGGCGGGCCATGCCCTGGTGCGCGGGGGTGCTGGTGGCGGGCGCCGCGCTGGCCTGGGCCACCGTGCGCGACCCGGCGAAGGGGGAACCGCATCCGCACCCCCAGTGCCAGGTGCAGTGCCCGCTGACCGCCCCGCCGCTGGAACCGTCCGTGGAACCCCCGCCGGAGGAGGCGGGCCGCTGACCCGGCCCGTACCGTGAGGAGGGGATCCGGGGGGCTTGCTGCGGAGGTGCCATGGCCGACCGGGAGACCGCCGAGGTCCTGGAACTGATGAGACGGGCGGTGACCCGCAACGACGCGGCCGCCATGCGCGAGGCCGTCCGACGGCTGTTCGCACACGGTCCGGACGGACTGTCGGCGGAGGCCGAGTACGGCATCCGGCACCCCGACTACGTCCTGGAGCTGCCCCAGTCCGGCGAGCGGATCCGAGGCCGTGAGGCGATGCGCCGGATGCAGGAGGAGTACCCCGTGCCGCCCTCCGTGACGATCCGGCGGGTGACCGGCGCGGGCCCGGTCTGGGTCATGGAGGCGGTCGACGACTACGCCGGCGAGCAGTGGCACGCGGTGGCCGTGTTCGAACTCGACCAGGAGGGCCGCATCCTGCGGGACACCCGCTACTACGGGCGCCCCTTCCCACCGGACCCGGCCCGGGCCGCGCTCACCGAGCCCCTCGGCTGACCGGCCGGCGGGCCCGACACCATGTGCTGGAGCGCGACGGCGGACCTGACGGCGGGAACCGCCGTGGGCACGGGGTACTGCTGGCCGCCGGCCCCCGTGCACCCCGGCGGCTGTTGTGGCCGGTGGCGGCCGGCCTGGCCACGGCCTCGGTCCTGGCGTACGGACTGTCCCGGCACCCGGTGACGGCCGAGGTGCGCGGGCACCGGATGGGCTGGATCCTCGACGTCCCCGCCGGACCGCTGGTCACCGTCGGCTACCTGTTCGCCACGGTCGGGGCCCTGCTGCTGTCCGGGGACCGGACGGTACGCCTGCTGGGGGTGCTGACCGGGGTCGGGGCGGTGGTGTGCGCGGCGCTGTGGCGGCTGGAGTTCGTGTCCACCTGGTGCGCGCTGGCGGCCGTGCTGTCGGTGCTGCTGCTGCGGCGCTACTGGTTCTGGCCACCGAGCACGAACAGCAGGTAGACGAAGAAGGCGAAGAGGTGGCCCACGAAGAGGTAGGCGATCAGCCGGATGATCAGCCCGCGCGGGAACTTCGACTCGTTGCTCGATCCGGCCTCCGAGGTGTCCGAGGCGTACGGCAGGTGCTTGGCGTCCGGGGTCAGGGGCGGGGTCAGGTCCGGGGTGTCGGCGGGCATCGGGGCTCCTTCGTGGCAGGGACGGCGGCGGGCGGTGGCGAGCGGCGGGCAGCGGTGGTGACGGGCCGTGTTCCTCAGGGGTGGCCGCCGCCGCCGAGGCAGACCCCGGCGAGGCTGCTCTGCAGCAGGGTGTGGACGAACAGCAGGTCGGAACCGGCCGGGCCAGCGGCCCCGATCCGGTGCGGGGTCAGGGAGTCGAAATGCGCGCTGTCCCCCGGCTCCAGGAGGTGCTCGGTCTCCCCGAGGTGCAGCCGGAGCCGCCCGGTCAGCACGTACAGCCACTCCTCGCCGGGATGGACCCGCACCAGGTCCCCCTGGCCGCGGCCGGCCGGGACGTGCACCCGCAGGGCCTGCATCCCGCGCCCGGAGCCGCCGGCCTGCCAGTAGGTCCAGCCGTCGGACTCCCGGGCGCCGGGGCCGCCGGCCCGTACGATGGGGTCGGGCGGGCCGGCCGTCTCACCGAGCAGTTCCGAGACGGTCGTACCGTAGGTGCGGGCGAGTCCGAGCAGCAGCGGCAGCGAGGGCTGGCGGCGGCCGGTCTCCAGCCGGGAGAGGTGCGCCGGCGAGAGCCGGGCCCGGGCGGCCGCGGCCTCCAGGGTCAGTCCGGTGCGGCGGCGCAGTTCGCGCAGTTGCGGGGCGACACTGGGCAGCTGCTCGTCCCCGGGAGCGGTACTCATGTCCTCGATTGAGCCAGATCTTTACCTACCTGGCAATTTTCTTGCCCAGGAGGCAAAAACCGTTCAGTCCGGAGGCGGCGGCGCGGGTGCCGCCGGGTCCCCCGTGCCGGTGGCGCGGACCGCCTCCACCGTGTCCGCCTCGGCGGCCCGCTTGTCCGGGCGGTGCCGCAGCACCCGGGCGAACCGCAGGGTGATCCCGGCCGGATAGCGGGTGGAGCGCTGCACCCCGTCGTAGGCCACCTCGACCACCAGCTCGGGCCGCACCCGCACGGTGAAACCGTCGTCCGCCACGGCCAGCTCGCCCAGCCGGACCGTCTGCCAGCGCAGCATCTCGTCCGTGAGCCCCTTGAAGGTCTTGCCCAGCATCACCATCGAACCGTCGGCGGCACGCGCCCCCAGGTGCAGGTTGGACAGCATCCCGGTGCGGCGGCCATGGCCCCACTCGGCGGCCAGCACCACCAGGTCCAGGGTGTGCACCGGCTTCACCTTCAGCCAGGACTTGCCGCGCCGGCCCGCCGCGTAGGGCGAGTCCAGGGACTTCAGCATCACCCCTTCGTGGCCCCGGGCCAGGGTGTCGTCACGGAAGGCCTCGGCGGCCGCCCGCTGCCCCTCCGGGTCCTCGACGACCAGCCGCCGGACCCGGGCGGCGTCCGGCACCAGCGCGGCCAGCGCCGCGTGCCGTTCCCGGAGCGGCAGATCCAGCAGCACCCGGTCGCCGACGGCCAGCACGTCGAAGAAGAACGCGGTCACCGGCCGGGCCGCGCGCGCCGCCGACACGTCCAGCCGGGCGCCCGTCCGGCTCGCCACGTCCTGGAAGGGCACCGGCCGGCCGGTCCCGCCCAGCGCGATCACCTCGCCGTCCAGGATGAACCGGTCCGCCGGCAGCGACCGGGCCAGCTCCACCACCTCCGGCAGCCGCCCGGTGATCTCGTCCAGGGAACGGGTGTGGACGTGCACCTCGTCCCCGTCCCGGTGCACCTGCACCCGGATCCCGTCGAGCTTCTCCTCCACGGCACAGGGCCCGAGCGCGGCCAGCGCCTCCGCCACCGAGCCGGCGGTGCTCGCCAGCATCGGCTGCACCGCCCGTCCCACCCGCAGGGTGAACCCGGCCAGGGCCTCCGCTCCCCCGGCCAGCACGGCCGCCGCCACCTCGGGCAGGGACCCTTCGAGCATCACCGCGCGGCGCAGCGCGGCGGCCGGCACCCCGGCCGCCGCTGCCGCCCCGTCCAGCGCCACCGCGTCCAGCGCCCCCTGCCGGACCTCGCCGGAGAGCAGGGCGCGCAGGAACCGCTGCTCGGACTCGGTGGCCGCGCCGAGCAGCCCGTCCAGCACCCGCTGCCGCCCGGCGCGGGAGCCGGGGCCCGCGACGGCGGCCAGTTCGGTGACGGCCGCGTCCACGGCGGACACGGTGAGCGTGGGGACGTCGGCGGGCGGCACCTCCCTGGCCAGGGTGCTCCAGCCGACACCCGGCCGCCCCTGCGAGCCGCCCGGCCAGATAGCCGACCACCAGCGCGGCCTCCCCCGGCGGGGCCGCCTCGAACAGCTCCGCGAGCAGAGCCACCTTCCGGGACCGCGCCGGGGCGGCGGCCACCTCCCGGGACACCCGCGCGACCTCGGCCAGCAACATGCCGCCATCCTCCCGCCCGCGACCCCGCCCCGCAGCCCGACCGGGCCGGGCTCGCGGTCCGCTCGGGGTCGACTCGGGGGCGGGCGGTGCCGCATCGGGGTCGGCTCGGGGTCGGGCGGGGGTGTACGTACTGCGGACGCGGTACCCGGACGGCGCAGCGTAGTCCTGGAGAAGGTCTACGGTTCCGCCTGCGGTTGCTCCGGGCGGGCGCCGGCCCCTTTAGGGTTCCGGTATGGAACTCCGATTGCCCAGGCGCCGCCGGCACCGCCTGCTCGCGGGCGGGGCCGCCCTCGCCGTCGTCGCGGGGGCGGGTGTCTGGACGGCCACGACGGCCTCCGGCGACGGGCCCGCCGTGCACCGCACCGACCAAGTGCTCCAGATGCCCGGCGCGGCCGTGGACACCTCCTTCTTCACGGCCGGACCGACCGACGCGGAACGCCGGCCGGCCGTCCTGCTCGGTCACGGTTTCGGCGGGTCCAAGGACGACGTCCGGCCGCAGGCGGAACGGCTGGCCCGGGACGGGTACGCGGTGCTGACCTGGTCGGCGCGCGGATTCGGCGCCTCCGGCGGCAAGATCGGCCTGAACGATCCCGCGTACGAGGTCAAGGACGTCTCGCGGCTCATCGACTGGCTCGCCAAGCGCCCCGAGGTGCGGACCGACAAGGCCGGGGACCCCCGGGTGGGCATCGCGGGCGCCTCGTACGGCGGCGCGATGGCCCTGCTGGCGGCCGGCCACGATCCGCGGGTGGACGCGATCGCCCCGCAGATCACCTACTGGAACCTGGCCGACTCGCTCTTCCCCGGCGGGGTCTTCAAGAAGCTGTGGGCCGGGGTGTTCTTCACCACCGGCTCGGCCGGCGGCCTGGAACTCGCCGGCCCGCCCGCCGCGGGCACCCCCACGGGAGGCTCCGGCACCGGGCGGGCGGCCGCCGACGGCCGTCCCGCCACCGGAGAGCCCCAGCCGGCCCCGTCGGCGGGCGCGGCCCGGGCGGCCCCGACGGCCGACCGGGCGGCAGCCGCCGCATGCGGCCGGTTCCAGCCGGAACTGTGCGCCATGTACGAGCGGGTCGCCGTGTCGGGGCAGCCCGACGAGGAGGCCCGCCGGCTGCTGGCCGACCGCAGCCCCTCCGCGGTCGGCGACCGCATCAAGGTGCCCGCGCTGATCGTGCAGGGGCAGGCCGATTCGCTGTTCCCCCTGGACCAGGCCGACGCGATGGCCCGCACCATCGCCGCGAACGGCGCCCCGGTCGCGGTGGACTGGGCGGCCGGCGGCCATGACGGCGGCCTGCGCGGCACCGGCCGGATCGAGGACCGGGTGGTCGCCTGGTTCGACCGGCACCTCAAGGGCGACACCTCGGTGGACACCGGGCCGGCCTTCCAGGTCACCCGGACCGGTGGGATCGACACCACCAACGGGGAGGTGCAGGTGCGGCAGGCCTCCGGGGACCGGTACCCCGGGCTGGTCTCCACCCCCCGCGCACTCCCCCTGACCGGCGGCGAGCAGCGGTTCGTCAACCCGGCGGGCGGGGCCCCGCCCTCGGTGTCCTCACTGCCCGGTATCGGCGGACAGCTGGCGGCCTTCGGCACCGGCCTCGCCCTCGACTTCCCGGGCCAGTACGCCCGTTTCGACTCCGCCCCGCTGCCGGACGGCCTGCGGATCACCGGCACCCCCACCGTCAAGCTCAAGGTGAGGTCGAGTGCCGCGGACGGCTCCGCCGTGCTCTTCGGCAAGGTGTACGACGTGGGCCCGGACGGCCGCCAGCAACTGCTGCCGAACCAGCTGGTGTCCCCGCTCCGGGTGACCGACGCGGGCGGCGGCAAGGACGTGGAGTTCCGGCTCCCGGCCATCGACCACGGGGTGGAGGCCGGTCACCGGCTGCGCCTGGTCGTCTCGGCCACCGACCTCGGCTACGCGACCCCGGCCGCCCCGGCCGGCTACACCGTGGCGGCCACCGGGCCGCTGGCGGTACCGGTCGTGGACGGGGTCCGCACCTCGGCGGCGGCGCTGCCCGGCTGGACCTGGGGACTGCCGCTGGGCGCCCTGGCCGTCGCGGCCCTGCTGCTGACCGTCCGGCGCCGGCCGCGGCCCGGTGCGGCTCCGGCCGCGGGTCCGGTGCCCGCGCCGGGTCCGGTGCCGGGTCCGGTGCCGGGGCGGGTGCCCGCGCAGGGCGACGTACCGCTGGAGATCACCGGCCTGACCAAGCGTTATGCGAAGTCCAAGGACCGGTACGCGGTCCGGGACCTGTCCTTCCGGGTGGAGCAGGGGCAGGTGCTGGGGCTGCTCGGGCCGAACGGCGCCGGGAAGACCACCACCCTGCGCATGCTGATGGGTCTGATCTCGCCGGACGCCGGGGAGATCCGGGTGTTCGGCCATCCGGTGCGCGCCGGTTCGCCGGTGCTCTCCCGGGTCGGGGCCTTCGTGGAGGGCGCCGGGTTCCTGCCGCACCTGACCGGCCGGGCCAATCTGGAGCTGTACTGGCGGGCCACCGGCCGGCCGGCCGCCGACTCCCATATGGCGGAGGCCCTGGAGATCGCCGGGCTGGGCGACGCACTGGAGCGCGCGGTCCGGACGTACTCGCAGGGCATGCGGCAGCGCCTCGCCATCGCGCAGGCGATGCTGGGCCTGCCCGACCTGCTGATCCTCGACGAGCCGACGAACGGCCTGGACCCGCCGCAGATCCGCGAGATGCGGGACGTGATGATCCGGTACGCGGCCGGCGGCCGGACGGTGATCGTGTCCAGTCATCTGCTGTCGGAGGTGGAGCAGTCCTGCACCCACCTGGTGGTCATGGACCGCGGACAGCGGGTGGCGGCGGGACCGGTCGCCGAGATCACCGGCGGCGGCGACACCCTGCTGGTGACCCTGGGCGGGCCGGTGGCGGACGTGGTCGTGGAGAAGGTGGCGGCCCTGGAGGGAGTGGGTTCGGTGGCGAGGTCCGAGGACGGCCTCGGCCTGCTGGTACGTCTGGAAGGCGCGGGTCCCGGCGAGCTGATCGCCGAACTCGTCCGGCTGGAGGTACCGGTGACCGGAGCGGGGCCGCACCGGCGGCTGGAGGACGCGTTCCTCACCCTGATCGGAGGAACCTCATGAGCACCCTGGAATCCGCACCCCCGGCCCCGGGCCCCGGAACGGCCCGGGGCTCGGCTCCCGGGACGGGTCCGGGAGCCGAGACGGCCCCCGGCTACGCGGCCGGCCGTACGCTGCCGCTGCGGGTGGAGGCCCTGCGGCAGTGGCGGCGGCGCCGGACCCTGGTGATGGGCGGGATCCTGGCGGCGCTGCCGTTCATCCTGATGATCGCGTTCGCGGTGGGCGGCGGTCCCGAGCGGGGCGGGGACGGCCGGATCACCCTGATCGACACGGCCACCGCCTCGGGCGCGAACTTCGCGGCGACCTGTCTGTTCGTCTCGGCGGGCTTCCTGCTGGTGGTGCCGGTCGCCCTGTTCTGCGGGGACACGGTGGCCTCCGAGGCCAGCTGGTCCTCGCTGCGCTATCTGCTGGCCTCGCCGGTGCCACGGGCCCGGTTGCTGTGGAGCAAGCTGGTGGTCGCGCTGGGCTTCAGCCTGGCGGCGATGGTGCTGCTGCCGGTGGTGGCGCTGGCGGCCGGCACCGCGGCCTACGGCTGGGGCCCGCTGGAACTCCCGACCGGAGGCTCCCTGCCCGCCGGGGACACCCTGCCCCGGCTGGCCCTGGTGGTCGCCTTCGTCTTCGTGTCCCAGCTGGTGACGGCCGGGCTGGCGTTCTGGCTCTCCACCCGGACGGACGCCCCGCTGGGCGCGGTCGGCGGGGCGGTGGGCCTGACCATCGTGGGCAACGTGCTGGACGCGGTGACGGCCCTGGGCGACTGGCGGGAGTTCCTGCCGGCCCACTGGCAGTTCGCCTGGGCCGACGCCCTGCAACCGCACCTGGAATGGGGCGGCATGCTGAAGGGCGCCGCGGTGTCCCTGTCCTACGCGGTGGTCCTGATCGCCCTCGCCTTCCGCGGCTTCGCCCGCAAGGACATCGTCTCGTAGCCCGGGTAGACCCCGGCCCCGTCCCGGGTGACGCCCTCCCGGGACGGGTCAGGACGGGCCTGGGTGGGCCCGCCCACCCGGGCCCGGAGCAGGCCTGGGTGGGCCGCCCGGGTGGGCCCGGGGCGCGCCGCCCGGGCGGGTCCAGCCGGGCCCGGAGCAGGCCTGGGTGGGCCGCCCGAGTGGGTCCAGGCGGGCCCGGGGCGGGCCGCCCGAGTGGGCCGGGCGTGCCTCACCCGGCGGTGCCCCGGACGGCCGCCCGAGCCACTCCGGGGGCCGTCGCCGTCCACTCGGCCTCCGCGGCGGCGAGCAGGGCCACCGTCTCCGGGTGGGGACCGCGGCGGGCCCAGTCGAGCGGGCTGTAGCCGGTGCCGCGGTCCTCGCGAAGACGTGGGTCCGCCCCGTGGGCAAGCAGAACGCGAACGGTGTCCGCATGCCCCCAGGCCGCCGCCCCGCAGAGCGGGGTCCCCTCGCTCCCGTGCCCGCTCTCGACGTCCGGGTCAGCACCGGCCGCCAGCAGCACCAGCACCGTCTCGATGGCACCACACACGGCCGCCGCATACAGCGGCGTGGTCCCGTCCCGGTCAGCCGCCCCGGCCCGAGCCCCCGCTTTCAACAGCGCCTCCACCTCCCCGAGCCGCCCGAATCCGGCCGCAGCCACCAGCGGCCGCGAAAGCTTCTTCCGCTGACGGCGATTCACGTCTCCCCCTCCGCCCACCGAGCAATCACTCACCCACTCACCCACTCACCGACCGAACGGCTGGCCGCCGAACCGCCCCCTGATCCCCGGATTGGGGGCGGCCAGGGAGCGTCAGGCGGTGCTGGACGCGCCCGGGCCGAAGCCCGCGCTGTCGGAGATCTCGGTGACCGCGGCGAGGAGCTCCGCGTCCAGCGGGCGGTCGGCCACGGCCGCGTTGGCGCGGATCTGGGCTGCCGAGGTGGCACCCGCGATGACCGAGGCGCAGCCCGGCTGAGCGGAGAGCCAGCCGATCGACAGTTCCAGGACGCTACGGCCGTGCTTCTCCCCGAGTGCGGCCAACGCCTCGACCACATCGAGCCGACGGTCGGTGAGGTACTCGTCCTCACCGTGCAGCCGGGAACCGGCCGGAACCGGGGCGCCGCGACGGATCTTGCCCGTGAGCAGGCCGTTGGCCAGCGGGTAGTAGGGCAGGACGCCGACTCCGTAGTGGACGGCGGCCGGGACCAGCTCGCGCTCCGCTGAGCGCTCCAGCAGCGACCATTCGTTTTGCGCCGAGACGAAGGCGGCCGAACCGGTCTCCCGAGCCACATGTGCGGCCTCCGCCAGCTGCCAGCCGGAGAAGTTGGAGTGGCCGAGATAGCGGATCTTGCCTTCGGTGACCAGCTCGGTGAGGGCGGTGAGGGTCTCGGTGAGCGGGGTGGCCGGGTCCGGGCTGTGCAGTTGGTAGAGGTCGATGTGGTCGGTGCCGAGGCGGCGCAGGGACTCCTCGACGGAACGGCGGATGTAGCGGCGGCCGCCGCGCGATCCGATGGCCGGCCCGTACTCCATGTCCACGCCGCCATAGCCGAACTTGGAGGCGAGGACGACCTGGTCACGGCGGCCCTTGAGGGCCTCGCCGAGGTGGCTTTCGGAGCCTCCGCGGCCACCGTAGATATCGGCGGTGTCCAGCAGGGTGATGCCGGCGTCGAGGGCGGCGTCGACGACGGCGCGGGTGGCGGCTGCGTCGAGGGTGCGGCCGAAGTTGTTGCATCCGAGGCCTACGGCGGAGACCTGGAGACCCGAGTTGCCGAGGGGGACATAGCGCATGGGTACGGTTCGCTCCTCTACATGTGGATGATCCACACGCTATCCCCTGGGCGGCGGCACGATCACGGGTTTTCGGCCACCAAGGCCCCGCCGACCCGGCCTCCGGAACCCGAGGCGATCCGGAGGCTGACCCCCCGGCCACAGACTCCCGGATGGCGGCCCTGGGAGCCCGACCGGGACCCGCCCATCGTGACCCCGCTCACACCTGCCCGTTCATGTCACTCCGCCCCCCCCTCCTCACGGCCCGAGTCGTGTGCCCGATCCGCGACTCCGGGACCCCGCGCATCCCCTGGGGCGGGTGGGGACCCGGCCCGGAGGCCGCGGGCGCGGCACGCGAGGCCGGCCAGGTGCTCGCGGCCGCGGGTGAGTTGGCCGGGCAGCTCGGCCGCGTCCGGGTACCAGCGCTTCTCGTACTCCCAGCAGACCCAGCCGTCCGGCGGAACGGCCTCCACCGCTTCGGCCAGCGGTAATACCCCCTCCCCCAGGGCCAGGGGGGTCAGTTCGGTGGCCGAGGCCACGTCCTTGACCTGGAGGTACCCCAGATGCCCGGCCAGGGCTCTTCGGGAGTCGGCCGGGTCCTCCCGGCCCAGCCAGGTGTGGAGTACGTCCCACAGCGCGCCGGCCGCTGGATGCGCCACCCGGTCGAGCACCCGGCCGGTGGCGGCCCCGGTGCGGTGCGAGTCGTGGGTCTCCAAAAGGATTCGCACCTGGTGCCGTTCCGCGAAGGGTGCCGCCGCGGCGAGGCGGCGCACCGCGTGGGCGTCGGCCTCGGCTTCCCGGAGGTGCCCTCCTCCGGGGAACACCCGGACGTATGCCGCCCCGAGTTCGGCCGCGAGGACGATCAGCGACAGGAGTTCGGCGAGGACCGGGTCGTCCTCCCCGGCTGCGGCGACCTTGGCGTATCCGGCGACGGTGAGGACGGTGACACCGGCTGCGGCGAAGGTCTTCACGGCGGCGGCCCTGGCGGCGGACGGGGTCCCGGGGTGCAGTGGTTCCTCGGGGTGGGCCCGGAGTTCCACTCCGTCGAACCCGTGCTCGGCGGCGAGGGCGGCGGTCTCCTCGACGGTCCGGCCCGGGATGCCGAGCGTGGAGAAGGCGTACTTCATGGCCGTTTCCTCGGATGCTGGGGTGGCGGCGCGGTGGAGTCGCGCACCATCAGTTCGGTGGGCAGGGTGGTGATGCCGCCGGGCGGGGGCTGTCGGCGGCCGGTCACCAGTTGGGCGGCCAGTTCTCCGGCGGCACGCAGGGGGACCCGGACGGTGGTGAGGGCGGGTGCCGTGTCCACGCAGAACGGCATGTCGTCGAAGCCGGTCAGGGAGACGTCCTGCGGGATGCGTATGCCCTGCTCCCGCAGGGCCGCCGCCGCACCCAGCGCGATGGTGTCACTGGCGGCGACGAGGGCGGTGAACGGTGCCCGGCGGCGGCGGAGGAGTTCGCGGGTGGCGTCATAGCCGGCGGAACGTTCGAACCGGGCGTGGACGGTGAGCTCGGCCGAGGCGTCGGCGAGTGCCGGATCGTGCTGTCGGAGCGCGGCACGGTGGCCGGACAGTCGCTCCCGGGCGGTGCTGAGGCCGGGGGGTCCCGCGATATGGGCGATGCGGCGGTGGCCGAGGGCCAGGAGGTGTTCGGCGAGGCGGAAGGCTCCGGCGCGGTCGTCGAACACCACGGTGGAGACGGGGAGTCCGTCGGGGACCGGCAGCGCGGGCCGTCCACAGAGCACCACCGGGACACCGGCGGTGGCCATCCGGGTGATCCGGTCGGTGAGGGCGCGGGTGTGGGCCGGGTCTTCGACGGCACCGCCGGTGAGGACGATCCCGCCGGCCCGCTGGCCTTCCATGAGCGTGAGGCAGGCCAGTTCGGCGGCGGGGAGGCCTTCGGTGTTGCAGACCACGGCGAGACGGCCACCGCCGGGCTGACCGGCCGGGCTCAGTGCGCGCTGCAAGGAGCCGGCCAGGATTCCGTAGAAACCGTCCGCCACATCATGGACGAGGATTCCGACGAGGTCGGAGGTGGCGGCGGCGAGGGCCCGGGCCGGGCCGTTGGCCACATAGCCGAGCTCCTCGATGGCCCGCTCCACCCGGGTGCGGGTGCCTCCGGCGACCGGATAGCCGCCGTTGAGCACCCGGGAGACGGTCGCGGACGAAACTCCCGCGTGCACCGCGACTTCAGCCAGGGTCACTGCCATCTTCCACCCCTCCTCGACCTCGCCCGGTCTTCCGGGCCACTTCCATGGTGCCCGAAAAAGAAAGCGCTTACTATCACCCGTTCGTGTGTTGCAGAGCTCTGCTTCGGCAACCTAGCCTGATGACAGCGAAAGCGCTTTCTATCCTCCTCGTCCGCTCCTACTCCCTCCTCCCCGTCACCTCGAACACCCGGCCGGGGGTGGCGTGGTGAACAGGACCGGCGTACCGGGTGGCGGCCCGGTCGACGGCCTGTTCCGGGGTTGAGGTGTGGCCGACATGGGTGAGGACCAGGCACCCGGCAGCGGCGGTCGCGGCGGCGGCCCCGGCCTGTTCGGGCGTGTGGTGACCCTCGGGGTTCCCGTCGGCCTCACAGAGCAGCAGATCGCAGCCTGCGGCGAGTTCGGTGAGAGAAGGACAGGGGGCGCAGTCCCCTGAATAGACGAGAGAGGCTCCGTCCGCCTCGGCCCGGACGGCAAAGGCGGGCAGTCCGTGCTCGACGGCCCGGGAGGTGAGGCGGAGCCGGCCGAGAACCGCGATGTGGCCGTCGGACAGTTCGTGGATGGCGAAGGCGGACTCGATGGGGCTGCGGTCCGGTCCGTTGGTGAGGAACCCGGCGAGCCGGTCGGCGATGCCGGGCGGTCCGAAGAGAGGGATCGGGGAGGCGAGTCGGATGTCGGCGAAGAGCAGGGCGTAATAGGCCGTGAGGAGGTCGGAGCAGTGGTCCGCATGCAGATGGGAGATCCAGATGCCGTCCAGGGCGTCCAGTGGGGTGTGCCGTTGGAGGGCGGCCAGGGTGCCCGGGCCGGCATCCATCCAGAGGCGGATGCCGGCATGGGTGAGGAGGTAGCCGGAGCAGGGGTTGTCCGGTGCCGGGTAGGGGGTCGCGCTGCCCAGCACGGTCAGGTGGATGGGGGCGTCCGCCGTCATCGGCCGGGCTCCGTTCGATCGGGTGCGAGATCGGGGTCAGAGGTCGAAACCACCGGAGACCTCGATGTTCTGGGCGGTGACCCAGGCGCTGTCCTCCGAGACCAGGGTGGCGATCATCGCACCGATGTCCTCGGGTTCGCCGACCCGTCCCAGCGCGGTCCGGGCCGCCAGGGCCGGGATCACCTCGGGGAACCGCTCGAAGGCGTCGTCGCCGAGGCGGGTGCGGGTGGGCCCGGGGGATACGGCGTTCACCCGGATCCCGCGGGCGCTGAGTTCCTTGGCCAGATAGCGGGTCAGTACATTGAGGCCGCCCTTCATCGACGCATAGGCCGAGTAGCCGGGCTCGGGGCTCGCCGCCGTGGCCGAGCTGCTGCTGGTCAGGACGATCGCCCCACCGTCCGTCATCAGCGGCAGGAGGCTCTGGGTCAGGAAGTAGGGACCCTTGAGCAGGACGCGCATCAGTCCGTCGAAGAGTTCCTCGGTCGTGTCCTCGAACATCGCCATCCGGGCGGAACCGGCGTTGTTGACGAGGTGGTCGAAGGTGTCCCGCCGCCAGGTGGTGCGCAGCGCTTCGGTGACGGCCTCGCGAAAGGCGGGGAAGGTGCCGGTGTCGGCGAGGTCCAGCGGCAGGGCGATCGCGGTGCCGCCCGCCTTCTCGATGGCGGCCACGGTGTCGAGTCCGCCCTGCTCGTTGCCGCCATAGGTCAGGATGACCCCGGTTCCCCGCCGGGCGATCTCGATCGCCGCGCTCCGCCCGATCCCGGAGCTGGCACCGGTGACGATGGCTACCTTCATGATGATCCTCCTGAGTGCTGTGTGGTTTCTCCGGTGGCTACATCTCCATTCAACGGCTGTGAGCTGCGAGGACGTTAGAACGATCGAATCGATGACTTGCACGATCCTCTCTCCTGGGGGAATCAGGGGGCGGTAGTGCTGGAATGGAGGCATGGCCCTGGAAGAGCTCCGCACCCTGCTGGCCCGGCACGCTCGGGCCGACTGGACCACCGCGATCGACGGGGTCCTGATCTCGAAGGTGGACCGGTCCGACCCGCCGGCTCCCTCGACCTCCGGGACCGTCCTCGCCGTCATCGCCCAGGGCACCAAACGCCTCGTGCACGGCGACCGGATCTTCGAGTACGGGCCCGGCCAGTACCTCGTCGCCTCGGTCGATCTGCCGGTCACCGGCCAGTTCGTCGGAGCCACCCCGCAGGCCCCGGCCCTCGGGTTCGGCCTCACCCTGGAGCCTTCCGCCGTCGCGGAGTTGCTGCTGCGGGCCGGGCCCGGAACCACCCCCCGGGGCGGCACGGGCGCGCAGCCCGGCATCGCCGTCAGCGATGCCCCCGAGGTGCTGCTCGACGCGGTGCTCCGGCTGCTGCGCCTGCTCGACGAGCCCCGCGACCGGGCGGTGCTGGCCCCGCTGGTGAAGCAGGAGATCCTGTGGCGGCTGGTCACCGGGGAGCAGGGCGATGCGGTGCGCCAGCTCGGGCTCGCGGACAGCAGTCTCAGCCAGGTCTCGCGGGCCGTGCGCTGGATCCGGGAGCACTACGCGGAACCGTTCCGGGTGGAGGACCTGGCGCGGCTCTCCGGGATGAGCGTCTCCGCGTTCTACCGGAACTTCCAGGCCGTGACGGCGCTGAGCCCGATCCGGTTCCAGAAACAGGTCCGACTCCAGGAGGCCCGCCTGCTGCTCGCCACTCACCCGCGCGATGTCACCGGGGTCGGACACCGCGTGGGGTACGACAGCGCGTCCCAGTTCAGCCGCGAGTACCGCCGCCAGTTCGGCGCGCCTCCCAGCGAGGACGCCACCCGTCTCCGCCTCCCCTCGCCCGCGCTCCCCTGAGCCATTCCCCGGGGGCCGGCGGGGGTGGACGGGTGGTTGATTCCGGGTGGGGTGGGGTGGGGCTCTTGACCAAGCTGGTCCAGACCAATAGTTTCCGGCATGCACCTCGCACGACGCATATTCCCCGCATCCTCAGCAAAGGAAGCCCATGCGCCGCAGCATGCTCGGCAGGCTGGCAGTCGCCGCCTGCTCCCTCTCCCTGCTGGCCGCCTTCGCGCCCGCCGCGACGGCCAGCGCCACCTCCGGCGGCGATGCCGGCAGTGGTGAGCGCCACCACAGCCGTCCCCTGAAGCGGGTCGGCTACTTCACCCAATGGGGCGTCTACGGGAGGGACTTCCAGGTCCAGGACCTGGACACCAGCGGCACCGCCGCCAAACTCACCCACATCAACTACGCCTTCGGCAATGTGAGCGCGGACGGCAAGTGCTTCACCGGGAACGTGCCCGGTGAGGCGGATGCCTGGGCCGACTACGTGCGGCCGCTGGACGCCGCCAACTCCGTGGACGGGGTCGCCGACGACTGGGAGCAGCCGGTCGCGGGCAACTTCAACCAGTTGCGCGAGCTCAAGGCCAAGCACCCGCAGCTCAAGGTGCTGATCTCGCTGGGCGGTTGGAGCTGGTCCACGCACTTCTCGGACGCGGCGCTCACCCCCGCCTCCCGCAAGGCCTTCGTCCAGTCCTGCCTGGACCTCTACATCAAGGGGAACCTGCCGCAGGACGGCACCCGCGGCGGCGCGGGTTCGGCGGCCGGGATCTTCGACGGCATCGACCTGGACTGGGAGTGGCCGGGCTCGGAGGGCGACACCGACACCAAGTTCCGGCCGGAGGACAAACGGAACTTCACCGCTCTGGTCCGCGAGTTCCGCACCCAGCTGGATGCCTACGGGAAGACGAAGAAGCGGAAGTACGAGCTCACCGCCTTCGTGCCGACGGCCCCGGCGAAGATCGACGCCGGTTTCGATGTCCCCCGGATCATGAGGGACTTCGACTTCGTCAACCTCCAGGGCTATGACTTCCACGTCTCCGGCGAGAAGAACACCGCCCAGCAGTCCGCGCTGTACGCGCGCAACGACTTCAGCGTGGACGGCACCGTGAAGTCCTGGCTGCGGCGCGGGGCCCCGGCCCACAAGCTGGTCGTGGGCATGCCCTTCTACGGTCAGGGCTGGACCGGTGTGAGCGGTGGCGGCGACGGTCTCGGTCAGCCCGCGACGGGCCCCGCCCCCGCCACCTGGGCCGCCGGGTACGAGGACTACAAGGAGCTGAAGAAGCTGGCCTCGAACGGCAGCTACAAGGTCCACCGGGACCGCAAGGGCGGGCACGCCTGGCTGTTCGACGGCACCACGCTGTGGACCTACGACGACCCGCAGGTGCTGCGCACCAAGTCGGAGTACGTCCGTGAGAAGGGTCTGGGCGGGGCCATGTTCTGGTCGCTGGACGCGGACACCGCGGACGGCGAACTGATCAAGGCCGTGGACCGGGGTCTGCGCGGCCGCTGAGCGGCGGACGGAACCCGGATCCCCTTGTGACCGGCGCCGCCGGGCCGCGGAGAGCACTCCGGCCCGGCGGCGCCCCACCATGTCCGCCCCGTCAGCGCGCCTGCCGCCCCCGTTCAGGGTGTTCGGTCCGCCGTCTGGTCGGCGGCCAGGGCCGCTGTTTCGGTGAACGGCGGGATGTGGCCGGTGCCGCCGCGGCCCGAGACGGAGAGGGAGGCGGCGGCGGCCCCGTACCGGACGGCCTGGGGCAGGGGATCGCCGAGGGCCAGTCGGGCGGTGGTGGTGCCGGTGAAGCAGTCGCCCGCGCCGGTGGCGTCCAGCGGGGCGGGATTGACCGGTACGGGCAGCCGGGTCGCGGTGCGGCCGTCGTGGAGCAGCAGCCGCTCGGGGCCGGCCGTGACGGCGACCGCCCGCGCGCCCAGGGCCAGATAGCGTTCGGCCGCGGTCAGTGGATCCCCGGTGCCGACCAGGGCGAGGGCGTCGGCCGGGCAGGAGGTCTTGAGCAGGCCCGTCAGCGGGGCGATCCGGGCGAGCAGTTCCCTTGCCTCGGTGCAGCCGGTGAGCCGGGGGCGGTGGTTCGGGTCGTACGAGAGGTGCCCGCCCGCCGTGTGCACGGCCTCGGCGGCGGCGATCACGGCCTCCCGGCTGCTCGGTGACAGCGCCCCGGTGATTCCGCTGGTGATCAGGGCGGGGGTGGCGGAGAGCAGTCCGCGCCAGGAGTCGACGTGGTCCATGGAGAGGGTGGAGCCGGCGCTGCCGGTGCGCCAGTAGACGAACTCGCGGTCGCCCTCGGTGTCGGAGGACAGCAGGTACGCCCCGTTGGGGCGCGGGGAGCTGCGGACATGGCTGATGTCGATGCCCAGGGCGGTGGCGCGTGCCAGCAGCGGGACGCTCAGTTCGTCCTCGCCGACCACGGCGAGGAGGGCGGTCCGGGCGCCGGCGGCCACAGCTGCGGCGGCGGCGTTCAGTGCGTCCCCGGAGTAGGAGATCCGGGCGGTGGTGCCCTCCGCCGCCTCCCTGAGCGGGCGGCCGGCGTGGACCTCGACGAGCACCTCGCCGAGTACGAGTACGTCGTACGGGCCGGACGGGGTTCCCGGGGCAGGCGGGGCTCCCGGGGCAGGCGGGGATTCCGGGGCAGGCGGGGTCATCGGGTGGTCTCGGGGCCGGGGGCGCAGCCGGTGCCGCAGCCGCACGGGAGGGCCAGTCCGGTGAACAGGGCGGCCAGTTCGGCGGGGCCCTCGGGCAGGCCGCCGCCGATGCCGACGGCGGCCGCTCCCGCGTCGAGCCAGTCCGGGACCTCCGCGGGCCGGATCCCGCCGGTGGGCACGATCAGCGCGGGCGGCAGCACGGCGGCCAGGGAGCGGATGAAGCCGGGGCCGCCGACATGCGCCGGGAACACCTTGGCCGCACCGCCGGCCCGGACGGCCGCGGCTATCTCCCCGGGGGTGAACCCGCCCTCGACGAACACCGTGCCGCGCCGTCGCGCGACCTCGTGGACCTCGGGTGCGGGGTGTGGGGAGACCAGGAACCCGGCGCCGGCGTCCAGGGCCTCCGTCGCCTGGGCGGCGGTGGTGACGGTGCCGACCCCGATCAGGGCGGAGCGGCCGTGGGCGTCGGCGAGCGGGGCGGTCCGGGTCACGGCCTCCGCCCAGCCGGGTGTGGAGGTGGTCAGTTCCACGGCCCGGCAGCCGGCGGCGAGCAGGGCCCGGGTCCGCCGGACCGCGCTGTCGGCGTCGGCGTCGCGGAGCACCGGGATCAGCCGCTGCGCGGCGATCACCGCGTGGGGGTGGCAGGACGACGGGGCGTGGCGGGACGGGACCTGGTGCGGATCGGGGGACAACGAACCCTCCCAAGCGTTCCACTTAGTGGAACTTGGTATCGTGTGCCGGAACTTGCTGGTACAGACCATACCCATACCCAGGGCGGGAGTTGCGGTGTCCATCGATCAGGAGTCCCGGGGCGGCGACCGGGAGACCGGGCACGGCGCGGCGCGGGGCGGCCGGACCTCGGCGGCCGGGACGGCGTTGGAGAAGTCGATGCGGATCCTGGAGGCGGTCGCCGCACCCGGCGGACCGCACCGGCTGACCGAGCTGATGGCGGCCGCCGGGGTGCCCAAGTCGAGCACCCACCGGATCCTGGCGGCCCTCGCCGAACAGGGCTTCGTCCGCCCGGCGGGCGAGGGCCGCTACGCCGTCGGGCCCCGGCTGCGCGGGCTCGCGGCCATGGTGGGCGGCGGCGAGCCCGGCAGCATCGGGGAGATCCTGGACGAACTCCGGCGGGCCACCGGGCAGACCGTGCACCTGGCCCTGCTCAGCGGCGAGGGGATCACCTACATCCGGAAGCTGGAGAGCGACCAGCCCTTCCGGACCGCCTCCCGGACGGGCATGCGGATGCCGCTGCACACCACCGCGATCGGGAAGGCGATCCTGGCCGGACTCCCCGAGGACGAGGTTCGCGCCCTGGTCCGGGCCGCCGGGCTGCCGCGCCGTACGCCCCGCACCTTGACCACCGAGGCCGAGTTGCGGACCGAACTGGCGGCGGTGCGGGCCCGGGGCTTCGCCGTGGACGACGAGGAGAACGAGTCCACCATCCGCTGCGTGGGCGCCGCGGTGCCCGGCCCGGACGGCCGGCCGGTGGGCGGGGTCAGCGTCACCACGGTCACCTTCCTGGTCGACCGGGCCGAGATCGAGTCGTACGCCCCCGCCCTCAGGGCCGCCGCCGAGGCCCTCGCGCCCCTGCTGTGACCATCGGATGCCATGAAAATCTGATGCTGTGAGAATCAGCCGTCCGATAACTGTTATCCCGCGTCCCCTCGACGGTCTCCCAGTCATTGGGCATCATCGACCGGCGGCACGGACAGGGATCATCACATGAACGATCAGCACGGCACGGCGGGATTCGCGGCACTGGTGGCGGCCGCCCGGGAGGGCGATCCGCGGGCCCAGGACGACCTTGTCAGCACCCATCTGCCCCTGGTGTACAACATCGTCGGACGGGCCCTGGGCGGATCCTGCGACGTGGACGACGTGGTGCAGGACACCATGCTCCGGGCGCTGGACGGGCTGGGCGGGCTGCGCAGCCCGGAGAGCTTCCGGTCCTGGCTGGTGGCGATCGCCATGAACCGGGTGCGGGCCCACTGGCAGGACCGGCAGACCGGCCCGGCCGGTCTGGAGGAGGCCGCCGGACTCGCCGACCCGGGCGCCGACTTCGTGGACCTGACCGTGGCCCGGCTGCAACTGGCGGGACAGCGCCAGGAGACGGCCCGGGCGACCCGCTGGCTGGAGCCCGACGACCGCGGGCTGCTGTCCCTGTGGTGGCTGGAGTGCGCGGGTGAGCTGACCCGGGCGGAGGTGGCTGCGGCCCTGGAGCTGAGCCCGCAGCACACCGCGGTGCGGGTGCAGCGGATGAAGGCCCAGCTGGAGGCGGCCCGGGTGGTGGTCCGGGCGCTGGCCGCGGCCCCGCCCTGTGAGGACCTCCGGCCGGTGCTGGCCGGTTGGGACGGCCGCCCGTCGGCGCTGTGGCGCAAGCGGATAGCCCGGCACGCCCGGGAGTGCGTGCGCTGTTCGGGCCTGTGGAGCGGGCTGGTCCCGGCGGAGGGCCTGCTGGCCGGCCTGGCGCTGGTGCCGGTGTCGCTGGCGCTGCTGTCCGGGGTGCGGACGGCCACCGGTCTGGCCCCGGCCGGCTCGGCCTCCGCGGCCGGCTACCCGGGCGGTACGGGGTACCCGGCCGGTACGGACCACCTCGGCGGTACGGGGTACCCGGGCGGGACCGACCCGGCCGCCGGCTACGGCTACCACTACGACCAAGGCCGGGACCCCGCCTTCGGCCACGGCCCGGAGGCCGGCTCCGGCTCGCGTTCCGGTTCCGGGGCCGGATCCGGAGCCGGGGCCGGAGCCGGTGAGGCCGGGCGGCACCGGGCCGGGGAGGGCGGGGACGCCCGCGGGCTTGCCCGCAAGCGGCGCCGCAACCGCCGGCGCGCGGTGGGCGCGGCCGTGGTCGCGGCCTGTGTGGCGGGCGGCGGCATGTGGTACCTCGGGGGCGGGCCCGAGGACGAGGGGGCCCGGGCCTCGACGCCGGGTGCCCAGGCCTCCCCGCTGGCCGCGCTGACCGCGCGCGGGGCCACCACCCCGCCGGCCTCGCCCACCGCGGCCTCCCCCTCCCCCAGCGCCTCCGGCAAGCCGTCGCCCAGCGCCAGCCCCTCCGCGAGCTCCTCGCCGTCCAAGAGCCCGGCACCCTCGAAGACCCCGAAGAAGACCCCGTCGCGGAGTTCGGTGCCGCCCACCCCGCGCACCTCCGCCCCGCGCCCGGCGCCGGCCCCGCAAGGTGCGGCGGCCGAGGTGGTGGCGCTGGTCAACAAGGAGCGGAAGGCGGCGGGCTGCGGTCCGCTGAAGGACAACTCCCAGCTCCGGGCGGCCGCACAGGGCCACTCCGACGCCATGGCGGCGCAGGACTTCTTCTCGCACACCAGCCCCGACGGCTCCGACCCCGGGGACCGCACCACGGCGGCCGGCTACCGCTGGTCGACGTACGGGGAGAACATCGCCCGGGGCCAGCAGACCGCCGCGCAGGTGATGGATTCCTGGATGAACAGTTCCGGGCACCGGGCGAACATCCTCAACTGCGCCTTCAAGGACATCGGTGTGGGTATCCACAAGGGGTCCGGCGGCCCCTGGTGGACCCAGAACTTCGGCGCCAAGGGGTAACGCCCGGGGGCAACGGGGTTCCGCCGTCACCCGCCCTCGTGTCCCTGGCTTCTTTTCCGTCCGAGGATGGAGACTGGAGGAGAACGGGCAGATAACAGCGGGCGGGGGCGGAACACATGGCGCGGAAACAACTCCGGCCGCACCAGCGGGAGGCGGTGGACGCTGTCCTGCGGGCCCTCCGGCCGGCGGACCCCGGCGCCGTCGCCGCCCCGGAGCCCGGGGCCTCCTCGGGGGGCGGGCTGCGCACCCAGGTGATCATGGCGACCGGGTCCGGGAAGACCCTGGTGGCGGTCCGGTCCGCCGAGGAGCTGCGGGCCGGCCGGGTGC
The DNA here is from genome assembly GCF_055576225.1 of Streptomyces sp. NPDC033845. Lineage (NCBI taxonomy): Bacteria > Bacillati > Actinomycetota > Actinomycetes > Kitasatosporales > Streptomycetaceae > Streptomyces > Streptomyces sp. NPDC033845. The sequence continues at coordinate 121,348 of NZ_JBVIRI010000011.1, forward strand.
TGGTCCTGCTGCCCTCGCTGGACCTGCTGGTGCAGACGGGCGCGGCCTGGCGGGAGGGCGGACGTTCCGGTCCGATGGCCGGGGTGTGCTCGCTGCGGGAGGCGGACGCGGGGTTCCCCACCACCACCGATCCGGCCGAACTGGCCTCCTGGGCCGGGCGGGCTGAGCGGATCACGGTGTTCGCCACGTACGCCTCGCTGGGGCTGGGCACCCTGGAGCGGGCCCACCGGGCCGGTCTGCCGGCCTGGGACCTGGTGGTGGTCGACGAGGCGCACCGGACCTCCGGGCGGATCGGCAAGCCCTGGGCGGCGGTGCACGACGACCGCCGGCTGCCGGCCGCCCGCCGGCTCTACATGACGGCCACCCCCCGGGTCTGGCGCGATCCCGAGGACGCGGACGCCGTCGAACCGGGCAGCGGCGGGGGCGGGGACGCGGGCGGAGACGGTGGCGGTGGCGTGGGCGGCCGGGGCACCCTGGTCGCCTCGATGGAGGACGATCCGGCCGGGCCGTTCGGGTCCCGCTGCCACACCCTGTCGCTCAGCGAGGCCATCGACCGCGGGATCTGCGCGCCCTACCGGGTGGTGTGCGTGGACGTCACCGACCCCGGGTTCCGGGCCGCGGTCCTGCTTGGTGCGGACGGGCGTTCGGACGCGGTGCGCGGGGCCCGGCTGGCGGCCCTGCAGACGGCGCTGGTGAAGGCCGCCGCCGACCAGGACTTCCGCCGGACCCTCGTCTTCCACCATCTGACCCGGGAGGCCGAGGCGTTCGCGGCCGGGCTCCCGGCGGTGGCGGCCCGGCTGCGGCAGACCGGCCGTACGGTGCGGCCCGCCTATCCGCGCCGGGTGTGGGCGGACTGGCTGTGCGGACGGCATCCGGCGGAGCACCGGCGCCGGGTGCTGGGCGCGTTCGCGGATCCCCGGGTGGCGGAGCGGGCGTTCCTCGGGAGCGTCCGGGTGCTCGGCGAGGGGGTGGACATCCGGGACTGCGATTCGGTGTTCTGGGCGGACGTGCGCGGCTCGATGCCGGATCTGGTGCAGGCGGTGGGCCGGGCGCTGCGGATCCGACCGGGCGAGGGCAAGGTCGCCTCGCTGGTCGTGCCGGTGCTGCTGGGGCCCGGGGAGAGTCCGGAGTCCATGCTGACCTCCCGGGCGTACGGGAGCCTGGCGCGGCTGCTGGAGGCGCTGCGGGCGCACGACGCCCGGCTGGTGGAAGCGCTGGCCCAGCCGCAGGCGCCGAGTTCGGCCCCGAAGCAGACCGGGGGCGCGGCGGGGGCGGGCGGGATCAGTGCGGGGGCGCGGGAGCTGCTGGCCTTCTCGGTGCCCCGGGATCCGGCGCTGCTGGCCGCGTTCGTCCGGCTGCGGGTGCTGCATCCGGAGCACGAGCACTGGCGGCGGGGGCTGGAGGCGGCCCGGGCGTACCGGGGGCTGACGGGGGATCTGAAGGTTCCGTTCGGGTACCGCGCTCCGGGCGCCCCGGAGGCGTCGGACGGCGCATCGGGCCGGGCCGCCGGGGTGGCGGGGGCCTCCGGGGTGGCGGGGGTGGCCGGTTTCCCCCTGGGGCAGTGGATCGCCGACGCCCGGCGGACCCATCGCCGGGGTGCGCTGGGTGCGGAGCGGGTGGCTTCGCTGGAGGCGCTCGGCATGGTGTGGAGCCACGTGGACGTGGCCTTCGAGGAGGGGCTGTCGGCGGCCCGGGCCTGGGCGGCCGAGCACGGCCATCTGCTGCCGCCGGCGGACGCGACCTGGCACGGGGCCCCGGTCGGGATCTGGATGAAGAACAACCGGGCGGCGGCCCGCCGGGGGGTGCTCCCGGCGGACCGGCGGGAGGCCCTGGAGGAGGTGGACGCGTCCTGGTGTCCGGAGTGGGACATCGGCTGGCAGCGCGCCTTCCAGCTGACCCGGGAGCTGGTGGCGGCGGGCGGGGTGCTGCCCACCGGGCCAGGTGAGGCTGTGGTGCGGGGCGAGGACCTCGGGGCCTGGGTGCGCCGGCAGCGGCTCGGCTGGGACGGGCTCCGCTGGGCGCAGCGGTGGCTGCTGGAGCACACGCTGGGGATCACCGGGGCCCCGGCCGGGGAGCGGCCGGTGCCGCGCCGCAGCCAGACCGACAAGTGGGCGGACCATCTGGCGGCGGCCCGTCGTTTCCACGAGCGGGAACGGCACCTGGTGGTGCCGCGCGGTCATGTGGAGCGGGTCGGCGGGCGGGAGCTGCGGCTGGGCACCTGGATCGCCAACCAGCGGTCCCGGGCGGCCCGGCTGACCCCGGAGCGGGTGGCCGCCCTGGACGCCCTCGGCATGCGCTGGGCGGCCGGGCCGCCCCCGTGACCCCGGCCGCCTGACCCCGGCCGCCGCCCGTCCCGGCCGTCGCCGCCGGCCACGCTCAGACGGTCTTGATGGCACCGCCCTCGACCGCGTAGTCGGCCCCGGTGATGCTGGCGGCCCGGTCCGAGGCGAGGAACGCGACCACGGAGGCGATCTCCTCGGGTTCGACCAGCCGGCCGGTGGTCATGCCCATCAGGGCGGGCACCGTGCTCAGGAACTCGCGGTGCCCGGTGCCGTGCGCCTCGGCGAGGCGGGCGCCGAAGCCGTTGCCGTCCTCCCAGATGGCGGTCCGGGTGGGGCCGGGCGAGACGGTGTTGACGCGTACGCCGAGGGGGCCGAACTCCTCGGCCAGGGCCTTGCCGAAGGCGTTGAGGCCGGCCTTGGCGGTGCTGTACTCGATGGGGCCGGTGCTGGGCAGGCGGGCGCACATGGAGGAGATGTTCACCACCGACCCCCGGCGTTCCAGGATGGCCGGCAGCAGTCGGCGGGTGACCCGGACGGCGCCGAACAGGTTGACCTCGAAGCTCCGCTGCCACACCTCCTCGTCGGTGGCGAGGAACCCGGTGAGGGTGATGTCGTCCCCGCCGCCCATGTTGTTGACGAGGAGGTCGACTCCGCCGAGGGCGGCGAGGGCCCGGGTTCCGAGTTCCTCGGCGCCCCCGGGTGTGCTCAGGTCGGCGGCGACCGGGTGGGCGCCGGACTCCACCAGTTCGGCGGTGACGGTGCGTGCCGCGCCGACCACCCGGACCCCTTCGGCGATCAGCCGGCGGGTGATCGCGAGGCCGACGCCCCGGCTGGCTCCGGTGACGACGGCGGTCTTTCCGGTGAGATCGAGTTCCATGACGGATTCCCCCAATATTCTTGAACTGTAGGTACAGAACTGGTGCGAAAAAAGAGCCCGGCGACTGCCGGGTCGGATCGGACGGGGCCGGAACAGACAGGGCCGAGCCGGATCGGGCGGCTCAGACGGCGGCCATCACGGCGTCGACCACCCGCCGCAGCCGGGTGGCGTCCTGGGCCGTCTTGGCCAGCACCCGCATGCCGATCACGGTGGCCAGCAGCCAGGAGGCCAGTTCGGCGGCGTCCCGGTCGGCGTCGATCTCGGCGGCCCGCTGACCCTCCTCGACGGTCGCCCGGAACGCGCTCTCGGTCCGCGCGAACATCCCGCGGACGGTGTCGGCGGTCCAGGGGTCCGCGAGGGCCGGGCCGGCCGCCGTGTTGACGGCCATGCAGCCGCGGCGGTCCGGATCGCCCAGGTCCATCTCGACCAGGGCCTCCAGTGCGCCGCGCAGCCGGTCCCGGGCCGAGCCCGGGTGGTCGAGGAGCTCGGCCAGCCAGGCGGCCTGGCTGTCGCGGTAGCGGGCGAGGGCCTTCTCGAAGAGGGCCTGCTTGCTGCCGAAGGCGTTGTAGAGACTGCCCTTGCCGATGCCGAGCTCGTCCACCAGGTCCTGCGGCGTGGTCGCCGCGTACCCCTTGCGCCAGAACACGTCCATCGCGCGCTCCACCGCCGTGTCCGGATCGAACTGCCTCGGTCTGCCCATGCGGCCACCGTAGCACTGTTCTTGACCTCAAGGTCAATTACTCGCGGCCGCGCACCGCTCAGTGGTGGAAACCGGAGCGCGGGGTCCCCTCGGGGCGGGCGGGTGCCCCGACGGCCTCCAGGTGCTCGACGGCCCGGCGCAGGTCCTCGACCAGCAGGGCGATCTGATCGCGGGTCACCCCGTGCCGGATCAGCACCCGCTGGATCACCGTCCGCTCCCGGTCGGCGGGCAGCGGGTACGAGGGGACCTGCCAGCCGCGCATCCGCAGCCGGTCGGAGAGGTCGTAGAGGGTGAATCCGGCACCCTCGGGGTCGGTGAGGGTGTAGGAGACGGCGGGCAGAGCGCCCTGGCCGTCGTAGAGCAGGGTGAACGGCCCCAGGTCGGCGATCCGTCCGGCCAGGAACCGGGCGGTGTCGGCGCAGGCCTGCTGGACCCGCCGGTAGCCGTCCCGGCCCAGCCGGAGGAACAGGTAGTACTGGGCGATGATCTCGCCGCCCGGGCGGGAGAAGTTGAGGGCGAAGGTGGGCATGTCCCCGCCCAGGTAGTCGACCTTGAAGACCAGGTCGGCGGGGAGCAGGTCGGCGGTGCGCCAGACGATCCAGCCGACGCCGAGCGGGGCCAGGCCGTACTTGTGGCCGGAGGTGTTGACGGAGGCGACCCGGGGGAGCCGGAAGTCCCAGACCACGTCGGGGTGCAGGAAGGGGGCGACGAAGCCGCCGCTGGCGGCGTCCACGTGGACGGGGACGTCCCAGCCGTGCTCGGCCTGGATCCGGTCGAGTTCGGCGGCGATCTCGGCGACCGGTTCGTAGTCGCAGGTGTAGGTGACCCCGAGGATGGCCACCACCCCGATGGTGTTCTCGTCCACGTACGCGGCGAGTTGGTGCGGGCGCAGCCCGGTGGCGCCGGGTTCCAGGGGGACCTGGCGGAGTTCCACGTCGAAGTAGCGGGCGAACTTGTCCCAGCAGATCTGGACCGGGCCGCAGACCAGGTTGGGGCGGTCGGTGGGCTTGCCCTCGGCGCGGCGGCGTTCGCGCCAGCGCCATTTGAGGGCCAGTCCGCCGAGCATGGCGGCCTCGCTGGAGCCGGTGGTGGAGCAGCCGGTGGCGGAGGTTCCGGGAGGGGCGTTCCAGAGGTCGGCGAGGATGTTGACGCAGCGGGCCTCGATCTCGGCGGTCTGCGGGTACTCGTCCTTGTCGATCATGTTCTTGTCGAGGCAGTCGTCCATCAGCCGGCGGACCTCGTCGTCCGACCAGGTGGTGCAGAAGGTGGCGAGGTTCTGGGCGGCGTTGCCGTCGAGCAGGAGTTCGTTGCGGAGCAGCGAGTAGACCACCTCGGCGGGGGTGTGGCCCTCGGGCATCCGGTTCTTGGGGAGGACCTGACCGCTCATCGTGGAGGTGAACACATCGGCTTCGGAGTCCCCGGACCGCGGATCCTTCATCTCATGAAGTGCCATATCCGGACTATATTGGACATTCCGCTGATGTGGCTTCAGGGCGCTTCCGGTCGACTCCCGAGTGTGAGCCCCGCCATGGAACCCCCCGTCGGCCGCAGGATCTCCGGTGAAGTAGGCTCAGCGCGCAAGGTCTTCCCGTCCGGGCCACTGGAGCCGGTTCGGACGGGAAGATCATCAAACTTGTTCTCAGGGCAACCAATCCGGCGATGTCCGGATCCGTCCCGTGTGTCTCCGGGACACTGCTACTTCTTCCTGTCATGAACAAGATCACCAGGCGGCGGGCGCTCGGCACCTCGGCCGCCACCCTCACGGCCCTCGGCCTCGCCACCACCGCCCACGCGGTCACCACCGCGCGCACCCCGGCCCAGGCCGCGTCCGCGGCATCCGCGGCACCCGCCGGGGCCCCGGCCGGCACCGTCGACGAGGTCTACCTCGGCCGCCGGATACAGATCACCCCCGCCGGCGAGGCCGGCGGGCACGGCGGCCACCACTCCCCCGACGGGCCCTCGGTCCGGATAGACGGGCGCGACCTGCACGTGATGCGCAACGCCGACGGCAGCTGGATCAGCGTGGTCAACCACTACGAGACCTTCGCCGATCTGCGCGGACTGGCCCGGGCCGCCGTCCGCGAGCTCCAGGGCGCCTCCCTCGTCCCCTTCGGCTTCGGCGGTGCGGCATGACCGTGCGCAAGAACCAGGCCACGCTGACGGCGGCCGAGAAGAAGCGGTTCACCGACGCCCTGCTGGAGCTCAAGCGGACCGGGGCCTACGACCGGTTCGTCACCACCCACAACGGGTTCATCATGGCGGACACCGACTCCGGCGACCGGGTCGGCCATCGCTCCCCCTCCTTCCTGCCCTGGCACCGCCGCTTCCTCATCGAGTTCGAGGGCGAGCTCCAGCGGGTGGACCCGGCGGTCACCCTCCCCTACTGGGACTGGACCGCCGACCGCACCTCCCGGTCCTCGCTGTGGGCCGCCGACTTCCTCGGTGGCACCGGCCGGGCCCGGGACGGCCAGGTGATGGACGGCCCCTTCGCCTACGCCACCGGCAAATGGGACATGCGGGTGCAGGTGGACGGCCGGCCGTACCTGCGGCGGGCGCTCGGCACCGGGGTGGCCCAGCTGCCGACCAAGGCCGAGGTCGAGAACGTCCTCGCCATGCCGGTCTACGACGCGGCCCCCTGGAACAGCTCCTCGGCCGGGTTCCGCAACCATCTGGAGGGCTGGCGCGGCGCCAGCCTGCACAACCGGGTGCACGTGTGGGTCGGCGGCCAGATGGGCACCGGGGTCTCCCCCAACGACCCGGTGTTCTGGATGCACCACGCCTACGTGGACAAGCTGTGGGCCGACTGGCAGGCCCGGCACCCGCGGTCCGGCTACCTGCCCACCGGCGGCACCCCGAACGTGGTCGACCTCGGCGACACCATGCGGCCCTGGGGCGACGTCACCCCGGCGGACCTGCTCGACCACCGGAAGTTCTACACCTTCGACACCGAACCGGCGGCGGCCGGCGGGCCCGCCTCCGGCACCCAGCGGTAGGTGAGTTCGGGGCGCCCCACCTGTCCGTAGCGGGGCGCCCGGACGGCCCGGCCGGTGTCCGTCAGATGCTCCAGATAGCGCCGGGCCGTGATCCGCGACATGCCCGCCCGCTCGGCCGCCCCGGCCGCGGTCAGCCCCTCCGGAGCCTCCTTCAGCAGGACCGCGACCCGGTCCAGGGTCGGTCCGCTCAGCCCCTTGGGCAGCGCGGCCGGGCGGGGGGCCCGGAGCGCGGCCAGGGCGCGGTCCACATCGTCCTGGCCCGCAGCCTCGCCCGCCCCGGCGGCGGCCCGGTACTCCGCGTAGCGCAGCAGCCGTTCCCGCAGGGTGGGGAAGGCGAAGGGCTTCAGCACGTACTGGACCACCCCCAGCGAGACGCTCTCCCGGACCACCGCCAGGTCCCGGGCCGAGGTCACCACGATCACGTCCACCGGATGCCCGGCCGCCCGCAGGCCGCGGGCGAACCGCAGCCCGTGCCCGTCCGGCAGGGTGAGGTCGAGCAGCAGCAGGTCCACCGGGGTGCGGTCCAGCACCCGGGCGGCCTCGGCCAGCGAGTGGACCGCCCCGACGGCCTCGAACCCGGGCACCTGGCCCACGTACAGGGCGTGCGCGTCCGCCGCGACCGGATCGTCCTCGACCACCAGCACCCGCACCGCGGCGGCGCCCGGCCCCCCGGGGTCCCCGGTCACCGCCGGCCCCCGACCGGGATCCGGGCGGTGAAGGCGACCCCGCCGCCGGGCAGGTCGGCGGCGGTGACCTCGCCGCCGTTGCGGTGGGCGGCCTGCCGGACCAGGGCCAGGCCCAGCCCGCGCCCCTCCCCCTTGCCGGACCAGCCGCGCCGGAACACATCGGCGCCGGCCGGCAGTCCGGGCCCGTTGTCCGCCACCCGGAGCAGCAGATCGGGCCCCTCGGGACGGGCCGTGACGGAGATCCGGGCGCCCGGCACCCCGGTCAGCGCGTCCATCGCGTTGTCGATCAGATTGCCGAGCACCGTGACCAGGTCGCGGGCCGGCGGCTCCCCGGCCCCGGCGGTCAGCCGCCGGCTGTCCGGGGTGACCACGAGCTCCACCCCGCGCTCGTGCGCCTGGGCCGCCTTGGCCAGCAACAGGGCCGCCAGCACCGGCTCGTCCACGGCCGCGAACACCTGGTCGGTGAGCGCCTGGGCCAGCTCCAGCTCGGCGGTGGCGAACTCCACCGCCTCGTCGGTGCGGCCGAGTTCGACCAGCGAGACCACGGTGTGCAGCCGGTTCGCCGCCTCGTGCGCCTGGGAGCGCAGCGCCTGGGTGAACCCGCGCTCGTGGTCGAGCTCCCCGGTCAGCGCCTGGAGTTCGGTGTGGTCGCGCAGGGTGACCACGGTGCCGCGGCGGCCGCCGCCGGCCACCGGTGCGCTGTTGACGACCAGGACCCGGTCGGCGGTCAGGTGCACCTCGTCGACCCGGGGCCGGTCGGCGAGGAGGGCGCCGGTGAGCGGGACGGGCAGGCCGAGATCGGCGATGTTCAGTCCGACCACCTCCCCCCGGACCCCGAGGAGTTCCCGGCCCGCGTCGTTGACCAGGGAGATCCTGCGCTGTCCGTCGAGCATCAGCAGCCCTTCGCGGACCGCGTGCAGGGCGGCCTGGTGGTAGTCGTGCATCCGGCTGAGCTCGGCCGCGTTCATGCCGTGGGTGTGCCGGCGCAGCCGGGCGTTGACCACGTACGTGCCGGCCCCGCCGAGGGCGAGGGCGCCGGCCGCCACCCAGACCAGGGCGGCGATCTGGTCGCCGAGCCGGTCGCTGATCGCGCGGACCGTGATCCCGGCGCTGACCAGCCCGATGATCCGCTCCCCGTCGCGCAGCGGGGTGACCACCCGGATGGAGGGTCCCAGGGTGCCGGTGTAGGTCTCGCTGAAGGTCTCGCCGCGCAGCGCGGGCCCGGTGTTGCCGAGGAAGCGTTCGCCTATCCGGCGGGAGTCGGGGTGGGTCCAGCGGCGCCCGTCCGGGGCCATGATCGTCACGAAGTCCACGCCGGAGTCGGCCCGGACCCGCTCGGCGTACGGCTGGAGGGCCGCGCTCGGGTCCGTACGGGAGGCCGCCCGGACCGCGTCCCGGACGGACGGGGAGTCGGCGACCGCGCGGGCGACCGCGCCGGCCTGGCGTTCGGCGGCCTCCTCGGCCTGACCGCGGGCGGTGGCGTACGCGAAGACCGCGCAGCCGGCCACCACGGCCGCGACCAGCACCACCTGCATGGCGAAGAGCTGCCCGGCCAGGCTGCGCGGACGGGGGATGCGGAACATGGCGTTCAGTGTGCACCGGTCCGTGAACTCAATGAACGCAAGGGTGACCGGGGTCACAGCGCTGCGCGATGGTCTTCCCGGAACACTCACGCGCAATCCAGGAGGCACCGTGGCCGCCAGGCGGGACCGGACCCACTATCTGTACATCGCGGTGATCGCCGCGGTGATCCTCGGCATCGTCACGGGCTTCGCCGCGCCCGGGGTGGCCGTGGAACTGAAGCCGCTGGGCACCGGCTTCGTGAACCTGATCAAGATGATGATCTCGCCGGTGATCTTCTGCACCATCGTGCTGGGGGTCGGCTCGGTCCGCAAGGCCGCCAAGGTGGGCGCGGTGGGCGGACTGGCGCTGGGCTACTTCACCGTGATGTCCACCGTCGCGCTGGGCATCGGCCTGCTGGTGGGCAACCTGCTGGAGCCCGGGCACGGCCTCCAGCTCACCGAGGCGGTGCGCAGCGCGGGCGAGGCGCAGGCGAAGGCCGGCGGGGCCGAGTCCACGGCGGACTTCCTGCTGGGGATCATCCCGCACACCCTGGTGTCGGCGTTCACCGAGGGCGAGGTGCTCCAGACGCTGCTGGTGGCCCTGTTGTGCGGGTTCGCGCTCCAGGCGATGGGGTCGGCGGGCGAGCCGCTGCTGCGCGGGATCGGGCATGTGCAGCAGCTGGTGTTCCGGGTGCTGGCGATGATCATGTGGGCGGCGCCGGTGGGCGCGTTCGGAGCGATCGCGGCGGTGGTCGGGGCGACCGGCGTGGACGCCCTCAAGTCCCTCGCGGTGATCATGATCGGTTTCTACGCCACCTGTCTGCTGTTCGTGTTCCTGGTGCTGGGCACCCTGCTGCGGGTGTGCACCGGGGTCAGCGTGTTCGCGCTGCTGCGCTACCTCGGGCGGGAGTTCCTGCTGATCCTGTCGACCTCCTCCTCCGAGTCGGCGCTGCCGCGGCTGATCGCGAAGATGGAGCACCTGGGGGTGTCCCGGCCGGTCGCCGGGATCACCGTGCCCACCGGCTACTCCTTCAACCTGGACGGCACGGCCATCTATCTGACGATGGCCTCCCTGTACATCGCGGAGGCGATGGGCAAGCCGCTCGCCCTGGGCGAGCAGATCTCGCTGCTGCTGTTCATGGTGATCGCCTCCAAGGGTGCGGCGGGGGTGACCGGGGCCGGACTGGCCACGCTGGCCGGCGGGCTCCAGTCGCACCGGCCGGAACTGGTCGACGGGGTCGGCCTGATCGTGGGCATCGACCGGTTCATGAGCGAGGCCCGGGCGCTGACCAACTTCGCGGGCAACGCGGTGGCGACGGTGCTGGTGGGGACCTGGACCAAGGAGTTCGACAAGGCCCGGGCGGCCGAAGTCCTCTCCGGAAGGCTGCCGTTCGACGAGACCACGCTGAACTCCGACGGGCACGGGCCGTCCCCCGTGGTGCCGGCCAGGCCGGCGGCGGAGCACGGCCCGGATCTGAACCTGGACGAGAAGGACCCGGTCAGGGCCTGATCGCAGGCCCCCTCGACGGCCGGCCGGGCCGGGCGCGCCCCCATGGCGCCCCGCCCGGCCGGTCTCCTCGGTGAACGATCGTTTTCAGCCATGCGGAGGAGAACTGACGTGCGCCGAAAGGTACTTCCCCCGGGGTGCCTCCTTCTGCCATCTTGCGTCCACCACTCGTTTCGTACGACCCGGTAGGTGCCACCCGCACCCCGGGTCATCGGAGGACGCATTGATACCCCACATATCCAGCCGCCCCCGACGTACCCTCGCGGTCGCTGCCGCGATCGGAGCCGCGCTGACCTTCGCGGCCCCCGCCGCGCTCGCCGACACCGCTCCGGTCAGTCCCTCGGGCGCGCCCGCGGCGACCTTCCGGGCCAAGGCCCCGGCCGCGGCGCCGGCTTCCCAGAGTGCGACCTGGGCCGCCGGCACCCGTGCCTACCTGGTGATCACCGCTCCCGGCGGCACCGCCGCCGTGACCTCGGCCGTGACGGCCAACGGCGGCACGGTCTTCTCCACCTTCGACCCCATCGGCGTGATCGTGGCCCACTCGGCCTCGGCCACCTTCGCCTCGACCCTGCGCGGGGTCTCCGGGGTGCAGCAGGTCGGCGCCACCCGCACCTCCGACGTCCCGGCGGACGCCTACAACCCGGCGCTGCCCGCCAACCCGGCCCAGTCCGCGGCTCCTTCCACCGAGCCCGTCCGGTCGGACATGACCCAGATCAAGGCCGACCAGGCCTGGGCCGTCACCACCGGCTCGCCGTCCGTGAAGGTCGGCATCCTGGACACCGGCGTCGACGACCAGCACCAGGACATCGCGCCGAACTTCAACGCGGCCGACTCGGTCTCCTGCGCCTACGGCAAGCCGGACACCCGGGCGGGCGCCTGGCGGGACGTGGACCAGCACGGCACCCATGTGGCCGGTACGGTCGCCGCCGCCAAGAACGGCAAGGGCGCCATCGGCGTCGCGCCGGGCGTGAAGATCTCCTCGGTCCGCATCGCCGAGCCGGGCACCACCCTGTTCTTCCCCGAGAACACCATCTGCGGGTTCGTCTGGGCCGGTGACCACGGCTTCAAGGTCACCAACAACAGCTACTACACCGACCCGTGGCAGTTCAACTGCCCGAACAACGTGGACCAGGCGGCCATCCTGGAGGGTGTCGGCCGGGCCCAGAAGTACGCGGAGAACAAGGGCTCGCTCCAGGTCGCCGCGGCGGGCAACGCCAACTACAACCTGGCGGCCAAGACCACCGACACCGCGAGCCCCAACGACTCCACCCCGGTGACCCGGAACATCACCAACGACTGCCTCGACATCCCGGCCGAGCTGCCGGGCGTGGTCACGGTGGCCGCGCTGGGCACCAACGGCACCTCCAAGGCCTCCTTCTCCAACTTCGGCAGCAACGTGATCGAGGTGTCCGCGCCCGGCGAGTCGGTGTACTCGACCGTGCCCGGCGGCAAGTACTCCTCGCTGAGCGGCACGTCCATGGCCTCCCCGCACGTGGCGGGCGTGGCCGCGCTGCTGGCCAGCGCCAACCCGGCGTACACCCCGGCCGACATCCGCGACAAGCTGGCCGAGCACTCCACCGACCTGGCCTGCCCGTCGGACAGCCGCTGCACCGGCACCACCGCGAAGAACTCCTTCTTCGGCGAGGGCCGGGTCGACGCGCTGAAGGCGGTCGGCGGCTCCACCCCGCCCCCCGGCAAGTACTTCGAGAACCTGACCGATGTCACCGTTCCCGACAACACCACCGTGGAGAGCTCCATCGCGGTGACCGGGGTCACCGGCAACGCCCCGGCCACCCTCAAGGTGGGCGTGGACATCAAGCACACCTACATCGGTGACCTGAAGGTCGACCTGGTCGCCCCCGACGGCACGGTGTACGTCCTGCACAACCGGACCGGCGGCAGCGCCGACAACATCGTCCAGACCTACACGGTCAACGCCTCCAGCGAGGTCGCCAACGGCACCTGGAAGCTGCGGGTGAACGACAACGCGAACGCCGACACCGGCAAGATCGACGCCTGGAACCTCACCTTCTGAGGTTCCCCGGGGCCCGGGCGGGCCGGCTATCGGCGGGAGCGCAGCACGCAGTCCCCGCAGAGGCCGCCGCCCGGGGCCCGGTAGTAGAGGCAGCAGCTGTTCCGGAGGAAGGCCACTCCCAGGCCTTCCTCGTGGACGAAGGTTCCGGTGCCGGCCAGCGGACCCTCCGCCAGCAGTCCGGCGACCACCGGGGCGGCGGAGCGTTCGGTGTCCGGCATCCGGTTGACCAGCTCGCGCAGGGCGCCCACCAGGCCGGAGGCCGAGTTCCCGGTCAGCGTCCGCGGGGAGACCCGGTAGCGGTCCCGCAGCGCCGACTGGAGGAGCTCCAGATGGGCCAGGACCGTCGGGCCCAGCTCGGCCGCCGGCCGGGGCCGCGGATCGGGCATCCACAGTTCCACGGAACTCCCGGCGGGCAGCCGCCACCGGACCCGCTCCGGACTCAGGTCGGGGACCCTGCCGGAGAGCGCGACCGCGCCCAGTCCGAGGGACCACATCCGGGCGGCGAGCCCGAACTGCAGGGTGGAGGCGGCGACCCGGGGACCGGCCCCGCCCATCCGCCGCCCGACCTCGGCCACGTAGCCCGCCAGGTGCGGGCCGTCCCCGTACAGCTCCGCCAGGGTGCGGAAGCCGCCGCCGGGCGGCTCCTCCCCGCAGCTCACGGTGAAGAAGGAACCGGCCCGGCCCAGCCTCCGCAGGGTCTCTTCCACGGGCGCCTCGCTGAGCTCTTCCATGCCGGAGACGGTATCCGCACCGGATCGGGGACCCGGCGCCCGGGGGCCTCGGTCAGGGGGCCCCGACGGTGGCGGCGATCTCGAAGTCGGCCAGGTCCAGTCCGCCCTCCTTCGTGTCGTCGTTGGCGAAGACGAAGGACTCGATGGGGACCTCCCGTTCGGCGCTGAGCTGGGCCACCAGCTCCTGGAGCACCACGGTCTCCAGCACCACCCGGACCGCGTCCGGGACCTCCGGCAGCCGGACCACGAAGAGGTTCTCCGCCACGTCCGCGTCCACCGTGGTGATCAGCAGGGTGAGGTGCCCGGCCGCGGCCAGGGTGTGGGCCAGACCGATCTCGCGGCCGTCGCCGAACACCAGGTGCAGGGTGTTCCCGGCGGACTCCATCTCCCCGTGCAGGTAGTTGCGGGTCACCGCGGCGGCCGCGGTCATCCGGACCACCTCGCGGAGCAGCAGGGCGCCCTCCTCGGCGGAAGCGAGGGAGGGGGCCCCGGCCACCGCGTCGGCGGCGACGCAGCGGGCCCCGCGGGCCCGCAGCCCGGCGACCACCTCGGTGGCCTGCGAGTGGACTGCTGTGGTCTGCTCGGCGATCCGCCGCCAGGGGTCCTCGGAGTCCGGGCGTCCGGCGAGAACCCCGGCGATCAGGTCGAGGGCGAGCACCGTACCGGTGTAGCCGATGGTCGAGGCGTACGAGTCGGGTTCGGCGCCGAGGTCCACGGTCAGGTCGGCGATCCCGGCCAGCGGCGAGGGCACCACGTTGACCAGGGCGGTCCGGGTGATCCCGGCCGGGGCGTTGCGGAAGGCGGCGAGGGTCTCCGAGCTGCGGCCGCCCTGGGAGACGGCGATCAGGCAGTCGGTGTCGAACCCGGCGGTGCCCTCCTCCAGTTCGTCGGCGCGCACCCGCTGGGTGACGACCCCGGCGGCGCGCAGCTGCCGCACCGGGACGGCGAGGGCGGCGTACGAGGCTCCGATGCCGGTGAACAGGGGGCGGCGGGCGGTGCGCAGCGCGGCCGTGGAGGGGGCGGCGAGCTGGGCGCGGACCCGGTCGGCGATCCGGACGAGGGCGGCGCCCTGGTCGGCCTGGCCCTGGAGGAAGGTGATGCGGGACATGGGGACTCCTGGGGGGTGGTCGGGGCGGGTCAGGCCGAGGGGGTGCGGGTGTCGGATGCGGTGTCGCCGGGCGCGGTCCCGGGTTCGGGGTCGCGCTCACGGCCGGGGGTCTGGAGGTCGAAGCGGAGGATGGCGAACCGGAAGAGCACGTAGTAGATCGCGGCGAAGGCCAGGCCGATCGGTATGAGGAGCAGCGGCTTGGTGGCGATGCCGAAGTTCACCACGTAGTCGATGGCGCCGGAGGAGAAACCGAAGCCGTCGCGGATGCCGAGGGCGTAGCAGAGGGCCATCGAGACGCCGAAGAGCAGGGCGTGGACGGCGTAGAGCAGGGGGGCGACGAACATGAAGGCGAACTCGATGGGCTCGGTCACCCCGGTGACGAAGGAGGTGAGCGCGACCGAGATCATCATGCCGCGGACCATGGTGCGGTTCTCGGGGCGGGCGGTGTGCGCGATGGCCATGGCGGCGGCCGGAAGGGCGAACATGTAGATCGGGAAGCCGCCGGTCATGAACTGGCCCGCGGTGGGGTCGCCGGCCAGGAAGCGGGCGATGTCCCCGTGCACCTCGGTGCCGGTGGCCGGGTTGACGAAGGTGCCGGCCTCGAACCAGGGGAAGAACGAGAAGAAGTGGTGCATGCCGATCGGGATCAGGCCGCGGACGACCACGCCGAACAGGCCCGCGCCCCAGGCGCCGGTGCCGACCAGCCATTCGCCAAAGTGGAAGAACCAGGATCCGACGGTCGGCCAGACCACGCCGAAGACCACGCCGACCCCGGCGCCGGCGAAGGCGCTGAGGATGGGCACCAGGCGCCGGCCGCCGAAGAAACCGAGCCAGTCGGGGAGCTTGGTGCGGCTGAACCGCTGGTAGAGGAGGGCGGCGACCAGGCCCATCACGATGCCGCCGAGCACCTTGGCGTCCAGTGGTTCGCCGTCGACCCCCTTGGGGAAGGCGGGGCTGGCGAGCACGGACTTGAAGACCAGGTAGCCGACCACCGCGGCGAGGGCGGTGGAGCCGTCGGCCTTCTTGGCGAAGCCGATGGCGACGCCGACCGCGAAGAGCAGCGGGAGGTTGCCGATGATGCTGTCGCCGGCGGCGGCGAGGACCATGCCGAGCTTCCGGACCAGCTCGGGGAGGCCGGCGCTGCCGAGGAGGTCGTCCTTGCCCAGGCGGATCATCAGGGCGGCGGCGGGCAACACGGCCACCGGGAGCATCAGGCTCCGGCCGATGCGCTGCAGGACCGGCATGACGCGGGCGGGCCGCTTCTTCCCGGCGGCCGGGACGGTGGCCGTACTCATCGCGCTACTCCTCATCGAGCGGGGGTGGGAACGCCTCCGAACGTACTTACTGGTTTCCTACTGGTCAACAGTGGTCTGCTGTGGTCTTGCCGATTCGGGCCGAATCAGCTCGGAGGTCCTGCCGTCCACAGGGCCGTAAGGCCTGCGGCCCCGTGGTCACTGGTAGCCACTGGTATCGTCGGCCCATGACCGAAGCAGACCCCCTCTGGTCCCAGGCAGCCGACCGGATCCGCGAGGAGATCGCCCGGCGCGGGCTCTCCGCCGGGGCCAAGCTGCCGGCCGAGCGCGAGCTGTGCGCCCGGCTGGAGGTCTCCCGGGTCACCCTGCGCCGGGCCCTGGCCCATCTGGTGGAGCAGGGGCTGGTCACCTCCTCGCACGGCCGCGGCTGGTTCGTCGCCGCCCCGCAGGCCCCGGCACCGGCCCGGGAATGGCCGGGGGACCTGGAGTCCTTCACCGCCACCGCCCGGCGCAAGCACATGCGGCCCGGCTCACTGGTGCTCCGGCACGACCGGACCACCGCCTCGCTCGACGACGCCGAGCGGCTCGGCGTGCCCGCCGGCACCCCGCTGATCCGCCTGGAGCGGGTCCGGCTCCTCAACGAGGTCCGTATCGCCGTCGACCGGACCCTGCTGATCGCCGAACTCGCCCCCGACCTCGCCGCCACCGACTTCGGCTCGGCCTCCCTCTTCGAGGAACTGGGGCGCTGGGGCGTGGCACCCGAGCACGCCGAGACCACCATCGAGGCCCGGACCGCCGACCGGACCCTCGCCGACCGGCTGGGCATCTCCGAGGGGGCACCGGTACTGGTCCTCGACCAGACGGTCTACACCCGCGACCGGCGGCCTCTGCTGCTGTCCACCGTGGAGTACAGCGGGGACCGCTACCGACTGCGGACCACCCTCGGCACCGGCTGACCGGCCGCCCGGGTGAACCGGTCACCCGCACATCTGACCGGCCCCCGGACCGCCCGCCGGACCCCTGCCCGGACCCCTCCCCCGCGCCCGGCCCGGCCGTCCTCCGCTTCCGGCCCCGCAGAGGTGTCCGAGAGCCTCCGCTCGCGCCCCCCGCACCCCCTCCCGAGCGGCCTCCGCGAGGGCCCCTCCAGCCTGCTCCGGGCGCCCCCGGACACGCCGCGTGGCAGCGTCCCGGACGAGCTCCGGCCGGTGCCGCGGGGCGGTCGGGCCACCGCCGGGACGGGCCGGCGGGGTCACGCCCGGTATGACACCGCTCGCTCACCGTCCACGCAGGTCAGAGCCGATGAACGGACGGCCGGCGGCGGCCGGTGCGGCCGTCTGGGGGTGCCACGGGGTGCGGTGGAACGGGTGTCCGTGAACCATCAGTACGGGCGGTCCGCCGACCGGAACCGCCCCGTCGAAAAACAGTGTCGCGCCGTTCGCCCCAAGGGGGTTCATGTGATCACGGTAACGAGCTACATTGAGCCACTCGCGTTCACCTGACCGCCCGTTCCCTTTCATTCTCGTTTTGCCCGTGGACCGCTGTCAGAGCGCACACTGTGCAACCACCCACCCGCCTAGAAGGACCGGCGCCGTGCCCGTACCCGTACTCCTCGCCGGCCGCACCGTGCGGCTAGAGCCCCTCGCCCCCCACCACACCGAGGCCTTGGCCGTGGCCGGGGCCGAGGATCGTACGACTTACGCCTTCACTCCCGTACCCCATGGTGTGCAGGCGTCCCACGAGTACATCCACCGTGCCCTCGCCGATCAGGCGGCGGGGCGCTCGCTGCCGTTCGCCGTGGTCAGAGCCAAGGACGGGCGCGTGGTCGGATCGACCAGGTTCCTGGACCTCGACTACTGGCAGGGTCCGCTGGTGTGGCCCGCCGTCCCCGGCGTCCCCTACGGGGATCCGGTGACGGCGGTCCCCGATGCCGCCGAGATCGGCAACACCTGGCTGTCGCCCAGCGCGCAGGGCACCGGGATCAACACCGAGGCCAAGCTGCTGATGCTCCGCCATGCCTTCGAAACCTGGGGCGTCCGCCGCATCTCGCTGCGCGCGGACGCCCGCAACACCCGCTCCCAGGCGGCCATGGAACGCCTCGGGTTCACCTCCGAAGGGGTCCGCCGGGCCCATTCGAGGGGACTGGACGGGGCGGTGCGCAGCACGGCCTTCTACTCGGTCCTCGACGAGGAGTGGCCGGCCGTGCGGGCGGTCATCGAGCTGCGGCTGGCCGCCCGGGCCCCGGCCCGCAGACGCCGCCGGAAGACGCTGGTCCCGGCGTAACGGTCCTGCGGGCGGCCGCCGCCGCCCGGGGACAAGCTCAAGAAAACGAAAAGTCCGGAACCTCCGCGCCCCGATCGGCATCCTCCACGTCGATCGGGAAGCACCATACGTACCAAGAGGTCCGGAGTTCACCGCAATGTCATATCCGTACGAGCAGTCCCCGGGCGGGCAGCCCGGGGGCCGCTCCCGCCGTCGCCCGCGCCGCCGCCTCCGCCGCCTGGTCATCGCCGTGGCCTCGGTGGCGGCGCTCGGTCTGGGCACCGCCGCCGTGATGGCGCACTACGAGATACCGCCGTTCACGGACAAGGGCGATCCGGTCTCCTTCGACCGGCCGGGCGGCCGCTCCGGGGCCGCCCTCAAGCCGGCCCCCGGGTCCAAGGCGCTGATGCCCACCGGTCCGCGGGCCGAGTTCAAGAACACCAACACCCTGCCGGACGGCACCCATGTGGCCGTCACCGAACTGGACGGCCGGAAGTCCGGGTTCAGGGGCAAGGTGTGGGTGTGGGCCCCCAAGGCGTACTTCGAACCGGAGTACGCCGACAGCGGCTTCCCGGTGATGATCGCCCTGCCCGGCGGGCCCGGGTTCCCCAGCAACTACTGGATGGGCAGCGACCTCCACCTCCAGGAGAGCATCACCCGCTGGTACGAGGAGGGGAAGGGGAAGCCCTTCCTGCTGGCCATGCCGGTCCTCAACCCGGCCCCCGACGACGGCGGCCGCTACTGGGACGGCTCGGACATCCCCGGGCAGCCCAGGATGGGCACCTGGCTGACCGAGGACGTCCCGGACCTGATGAAGGCCAACTTCCGCACCGTGAAGTCGCGGGACGGCTGGGCCTTCATGGGCTCCTCCACCGGGGGTTTCGCCGGGCTGAAGGCGGTGCTGAAGCACCCCGACAAGTTCAAGGCGGTGATCGCCTCCGGTCCGGACATCGTGCCCGACTCCCTGCTCTGGAAGGGCCACGACAAGGAGAAGGCGGCGAACAACCCCGAGCTCCTCGCCGCGGACCTGATCCGGCGCAAGGGCCCGGACGTCTACCTGGCCTTCCAGGTCGGCACCGCGGAGAGCAGCAAGCTCACCCTGCCCAACGTCCGGCGGTTCATCGCCACCTACGGCAAGGGCCCGGTCCACACCGATCTGAACGTGATCCCGGGCGGCAGGCACAACGCCAAGACCTATGTGCCGGCCATGGGACAGCAGGCGATCGAGTACATCAGCAAGGTCATGGCCGGGCCGGTGAGCTGACCACCGCCGTACCGGCCCCCGCGCCCGTCCGCGCGGACCCGGCCGCCGGTACGGGCCCCTCGGAGCCGAAGGCGTGCGGTGCCGCCGACCCGTCCCAGGCCGGCCAGCCCGGGTCCCCGGTGCGGGCGAAGGCCACCCAGGCGGAGTGCATCCGGTCGGCGAGCTCCTGCGGGGTGTCCCGGCCGGCCAGCCAGGCCGTCTCCGGAACCCCCAGGGTGTCGAAGACGAAACCCAGCTCCAGGGCGTGGCAGGAGCCCATGCCGGGCACCCCGGACCGCCAGCCGAACTCGTAGAGGAAGGCCGGGGCGGGCCGGGCCGCGCCGGGGGCGGGGGGAGCGGCCAGCCGGCGCAGCGGGTCGCACAGCAGCCGGTCGGTGACCAGCCGGCCGAGCAGTTCCCCGGGGCTCGACCCGGGCTGGGCCGCGCGGGCGGCCCGTACGGCGGCCTGGTCCTTGCCGGTGCGGAGCCTGGCCAGCGCGGGGGCCAGCGGGCCCAGCCGGTCCAGGACCCGCAGCAGCCCGGTCGGGGCCAGCCAGAGCCGGTACTCCTCGGTGGTCCAGCCCAGGAGCAGCGGGACCCGGCCGGCCCCGTCCCGGGTGAGCGCCTCCAGGGGGTCCTCGGGCAGGGTGCCGGGGTCGGTGACCAGCCCGAAGGAGGGGCCGCCGAGCAGCGGCCCGGAGGTCCGGGTGAGCGCCGCGTTCTGGGCGGCGAGCAGGGCGGCGGTGTCCACCCCGGCGAACGCGCGGGCGGTGGCCGGGACCTTCAGCCGGGCCGCCATCCGGCGGACCACGGTCCGCACCCCGTCCCGGGGCAGCACCTCGGGGGCGCCGCTCTGCAGCACCGCCCGCGCGAACAGCCCGGCGGCTCGGGGCGCGGCCAGCAGGGCGCCCACGCTGATCGCCCCGGCCGACTCCCCGCAGACGGTGACCCGGTCCGGGTCCCCGCCGAAGGCGCCGATGTTGTCCCGCACCCATTCCAGGGCGGCGATCTGGTCCAGCAGGCCGCGGTTCGCGGGGGCGTCGGGGAACAGCCCGTAGCCGAGCACCCCGAGCCGGTAGTTGAGGGAGACCAGGACCACCCCGTCGCGGGCGAAGGCCGCCCCGTCGTAGACCGGGCAGGCGGCCGATCCGCGGGTGAGCGAGCCGCCGTGGATCCAGACCAGCACCGGCAGCCGGGCGGTGCCGCCCGGGTCGGGGGTCCACACGTTCAGGTTGAGGCAGTCCTCGCCGGGCACGTCGGGGTCGGGCAGCAGCGAGGCGAACGGCTCGGCGTGGGGCGACTTCGGGGCCGTCGGACCGAAGGCGAGGGCCTCCCGGACCCCGTCCCAGGGCTCGGGCGGGCGGGGCGCGGCGAACCGCAGCGGGCCGGTCGGGGGTGCGGCGTAGGGGATGCCGCGGAACACCGCGACCGGGTGCCCGGTCCGGGGTTCCGGCTCGATCCGGCCGGCGACCGTGCCGTACCGGGTACCGACCCTCACCAGCGATCCGTCCACCCGTTCCATGCCGTTCCCTTCCGCCGTACTCCCGTGCGTGCCCATTGTGCGCGGTGTCCGCCGGGCCCGCCCCTGCGGGTGATCCGGCGGGGCCCGGCGTGACCCGGGGCGGGCCCCGGGCGGTTGTGCCGGGCAGACCCCCTGATCCGCGATCCCCGGAGGCCCTCATGCACCTGCCGCGTTCCCTCGTCCCGCCCCTCCTGCTGCTGGTCGTCTCGGCGGCCGGGGCCGGCACCGCCGGGGCGGCCGCGCCCGCCCCCGACCTCCAGTACATGGGCCGGGACGACGCCGTCCACTCGATCCCGGACCGGCCCGGCTGCGTGCCGGCGGAGGGCGGCGGGAGCCGGGCGGTGGTGAACCGGACCGGGCGGGACGCGCTGCTGTACCGGGAGCCGGGCTGCCGGGGGAACCCGGTGGCGGTGGTCCGGGCGGGCTCCAGTGCCCCGGTCGCCGCCTTCTTCGACTCGCTGCGTTTCACCGGGTAGCGGCGCCGGGTTTCACCGGGTGGGCGCACCGGCCGTGACCCTTGGGCGGCCGGTGCGTTGTATGCCATGTCAAATGCCGTAGTCCCTGCGGCAGCCCCATATCCCACAAGGAGATCTCGATGTCGCGTATCGCCAAGGCAGCTGCCATCACCGCTGCCGCCGGTTCCGTTCTGGCCGCCGGTGCGGGTGTGGCCGCCGCCGACGCCGGAGCGCACGGTGCGGCGGCCGGCTCCCCCGGTGTCCTGTCGGGCAACGTCCTCCAGGTTCCGGTCCACGTGCCGGTCAACGTCTGCGGCAACTCGGTGAGCGTGATCGGTCTGCTGAACCCGGCGTTCGGCAACACCTGCGTGAACGCCTCGGGTGGCGGCGACCACCACACCACCGGTGGCTACGGCCACTGAGCCGGGCAGTTCCGAGGGGCCCCCGCCGTCACCGGTGGGGGCCCCTCCCTTGTCCCTGCGCTCCCGCTCTCGTCCTGTGCCGTTCAGGTCTCGTAGCGGTAGAGGTCCTGGTGGCCGAGGAGCTCCCGGGGCGGGATGTTCCAGGGCGGCATCGGTTCATCGAGGGCGAGGACCCGGCCGTACTGGAGGTCGTAGCGCTGGAGGGGGCGGTCGGGGAGGTAGCCGGAGCCGGGGTGGGCGCGCTGCCAGCGGTCCCAGATCAGGTCGACGAAGGCGTGGTGGAGCCAGAAGACCGGGTCGTTGGGGGCGGTGCCGCCGGTCATGTGGCCGCCGATCCACTGGTGCACCTTGTTGTGGTTGCGCCAGCGTTCGGTCTTCGGGGCGGCCCAGCCCTCCAGCTTGTTGCGGAAGCCGCCGGCCGAGGCGGTGGAGTCCCACGGGTCGGTGTCGTAGACCGGGTCGTCGAGGGCCCACTGGAGTTCGGCGGGGGTGGGCAGCGAGATCGGGTTGGCCGGTCGGCCGAGGTTGCGGGTGAGGAACCGGGCCTCGGTGATGCCCACGGTGATCGGCCAGTTGCCGCGCTCGTAGGCGAACGGGCCGGTGGTGACCTGACGGTCGGACTCCCGGCCGGTGCCGCCCATGAAGTCCTCGGCCCACAGGGAGGAGGCGGGGCTGCGGTCGGTGGTCCAGTCCCAGTAGGGGATGGTCAGGCCGGGGTCGATCTCGCGGAGCTTGGCCTCGAAGTCGAGCAGGTAGCGGCGGTGCCAGGGGAAGAAGGACGGGGACATGTGCCCGACCCGGAGCCGGCTCGCCCGGTCCGGCACGAACCAGCGGTCGTGGATCCGGACGAACTCGTCGTAGGTGCCGTTCCGTTTGAGTTCGACGACGGCGCTGGTGAACCTCTTCTTCTGGGCGGAGGTCAGGTTCTTCTGGTTCTGCCGGACGTACACGCGGGACTCCTCCGCTCAGACGTGGTGGGACCCGGCTGCCGCCAGGTGTGCGGTGCCGAGTTCGTCCACGGCCGCGCGCGCGAGTTCCAGGGGCGTGGCGAAGGACTGGAAGTGGTTGATGCCGCTGAGGTAGCTGCCGTCGGCGCGCCGCATCACGTGCAGGGGGCGGCCGTCGATGCGGACGGCCGCCTGTTCCACGGCGATGTGCCGGCCCCGGTAGGTCTCTTCGAGGACCGGGACCCGGCGGGCGTCCGGGGCGGTGGCGGGGCGTGGCCGGCGGGCCCGGACCAGGGGGGCGAGGGCGGCGGCCGTCCCGGTGAGGACGGCCGCGGTGAACGCCGTACGCAGCACGGTCCGGCGGGTGGGGAGCACGTTCCTTGGCAGGATCCTGGTCGCGTTCATACCGGTCTAACGCGGGGCGGGGGGCGAGGTCACCTCCTTGGGGTGCTTGTAGAAGAGGGTGGTGGGGCGGAGGTTTCCGGCGGGGTCGGTGGCGTAGTCGGGGATGGTGCCGGCCTCGGTCCAGCCGGCGGCGCGGTAGACGTGCTCGGCGCCGCTGCCGGTCTCGGTGTCGAGGAAGAGGAGGACGATCCCGGCGCGGGCGGCGGCCCGTTCGGCTTCGGCGAGCAGCAGTCGGGCGGTTCCTCGGCCGCGGGCGGCCGGGTGGACCATGAGTTTGCGGAGCTCGGCGCGGTGCCGGCCGTTGGGCTTGGACTCGCGGTACCAGCTGACGGTGCCGTCGATCCGGCCCTCGGACCGGGAGGTCCAGAGGGCCAGTTCGCCGCTTTCCAGGGCCGGCAGCAGGGTGTCCCACCAGGCGGCGGCGCCGGCCCGGTCGAGGTCGGCGAGGAAGCCGAGGGAGGCTCCGCCGTCGATCACGGCGAGGAGCAGGTCGGCGAGTTCCTCCCGGTGGGCGCGCAGCCCGGCCGGGTCCAGTCGGGTCAGGGTGGCGGTGGTCATGCGGTCAGCGTAGGGAGTCCGTGACGGGGACCGTCGGGGCGGGTGCGGGGAGACCGGTGAGGGTGCCGAGCAGGGTGTGGTGGTGGGTGGTGGTGCCGAGGGCCAGGGAGTCGGCCTTGGCCCGCTTGAGGTAGAGGTGGGCCGGGTGTTCCCAGGTCATGCCGAGGCCGCCGTGGAGCTGTACGCACTCCTCGGCGGCGCGGACGGCGACCCCGGAGCAGTAGGCCTGGGCCACGGAGACCAGCAGGGCGGTGTCGGGGGCCCCGGTGGCGAGGGCGTCGGCGGCGGCGCGGGCGGCGGCCCGGGCCGAGGACACGTCGAGCCAGAGGCGGGCGAGCCGGTGCTTGAGGGCCTGGAAGGAGCCGAGCGGGCGGTTGAACTGGTGGCGCGCGCGCAGATGGGCGACGGTCTCGGTGAGGCACCAGTCGGCGAGTCCCAGCTGTTCGGAGGCGAGCAGTCCGGCGGCCGAGAGCAGCCCGCGGGCGGCGGCCGTACCGGCGGTCTCCGGGCCGGCCAGCAGGGTGCCGGCGCCTCCCCCGGGGGTGATCCGGGCGAGCGGGCGGGTGAGGTCGAGGGAGCTGAGCGGGGTGAGGGTGACCTCGGCGGCCGGGACGGCGTGCAGGCCGTCGGCGGTGAACACCAGGAAGGTGTCGGCGGCGACCGCGTCGGCGACGGCGGAGACCGGACCGGCGGCGGGCAGCGGTCTGCCGGGGGCCTGGGTCAGCGGGAGGGCGGGCACGCAGACGGTGCCGCCTTCGGCGAGCGCGGAGAGCAGGGCGGTGGCGGCCGGGGATTCCGGGGCGCAGCCGAGGAGGATCTCGGTGGCCAGGACCGCGCTGGTCAGATAGGGGGCGGGGGTGGCGGCGCGGCCGAGTTCCTCCAGGACCACGGCGGCCTCGCGATGGCTCGCGCCCTGGCCGCCGAGTTTCTCCGGGATCAGGAGTCCGGTGGCGCCGATACCGCCCGCGAGGGTGTGCCAGAGGTCGGGGTCGTAGGGGTACGGGGTCTCCAGGCGGGCCAGGACGGCGGCCGGGGTGGCGCGGGCGGCGAGCAGGGACCTTACGGCGGCGCGGAGTTCCTCCTCGGTGTCGGTGTAGCCGAGGTCGAGGGGGCCGGCGGGCGTGACGGCGGTCGCGGTCGCGGTGGCGGTCGCGGTGGCGGTGGCGGCGGTCGGCGCGGCGGCGGGGGTGGTCATCGGGTGAGGTCCTTCCAGGGGAGGTCCTTGTCGTCGCGGGGTTCGGCGGGCAGGCCGAGGACGCGTTCGGCGACGATGTTGAGGAGGACCTCGCTGGTGCCTCCCTCGATGGAGTTGCCCTTGGCCCGCAGATAGCGGTAGCCGGCGTCGCGGCCGGTGAAGTCCACGGTCTCGGGGCGGGTCATCGTCCAGTCCCCGTAGAGCAGGCCCTCCTCGTCGAGGAGTTCCACTTCGAGTCCGCTGATCTCCTGGTTGAGGCGGGCGAAGGTGAGTTTCATGCCGGAGCCCTCGGGTCCGGGCCGGCCGGCGGCGAGCTGCTGGCGGAGGCGTTCGGCGGTGAGGCGGGCGACCTCGGACTCCACCCAGAGGGCGAGGAGGCGTTCGTGGAGGGCGTGGTCGCGGAGTTCGGGGCGGTCCCGCCAGAGGGCGGAGACCGGGCCGATCATGCCGCCCTCGCGGGGCAGCCGCATCCCGCCGATGGAGACGCGTTCGTTCATCAGGGTGGTGCGGGCGACCTCCCAGCCCTGGCCGACGGCGCCGAGGCGGTGGGCGTCGGGGATCCGGACGCCGGTGAGGAAGACCTCGTTGAACTCGGCCTCGCCGGTGATCTGGCGCAGCGGCCGGACCTCCACGCCGGGGTCGGTCATATCGCAGAGGAAGTAGGTGATGCCCTGGTGTTTGGGCAGGGCCGGATCGGTGCGGGCGATCAGGATGGCCCAGCGGGCGGTGTGCGCGCTGGAGGTCCACACCTTCTGGCCGTCGACGATCCAGTCGGCGTCCGGTGCCCCGCTCTCGCGGACGGCGCGGGTGCCGAGGGCGGCGAGGTCGGAGCCGGCGCCCGGTTCGCTGAAGAGCTGGCACCAGACCTCCTCGCCGGTCCACAGGGGGCGGAGGAAGCGGCGTTTCTGCTCCTCGGTGCCGTAGGCGAGGAGGGTGGGGGCGGCCATGCCGAGGCCGATGCCGATCCTGCGGGGGTCGTTGTCGGGGGCGCCGGCGGCTTCGAGTCCGGCGTCGACCACGGCTTGCAGGGTGCGGGGGGCGGCCAGGCCGCCGAGGCCTTCGGGGAAGTGGACCCAGGCCAGTCCGGCGTCGAACCGGGCCTTGAGGAAGCTGTCCCGGTCGGTGTCGGCGGGCGGGTGGGCGGCCAGGAACTCCTGGGTCCGGGCGGCCAGTTCGGCCGCGGTGGGGCTCATCGGGCGGTTCCTTCGCCGGGCAGCACGACCAGTCGGCCGGTGGTGGTGCCGTCGGCGAGGCGCTGGAGGGCGTCGGCGGCCCCGGCGAGCGGGACGCGTTCGCTGACCAGGGGGCGGATGGCCCCTTCGGCGGCGAGCCGGGTGAGTTCGGCGTGGCAGGCGAGGACGGCCGCGGGCTCCCGGGCCGCGTAGAGGCCCCAGTGCAGGCCGAGGACGGAGTAGTTCTTGATCAGCGCGTGGTTGAGGGCCGGCGCGGGCACGGTGCCGCTGGCGAAGCCGACGAGCACGATGCGGCCCTCGAAGGCCACCGACTTGGCGGAGGCCGTGTAGGCGCCGCCGCCCACCGAGTCGTAGACCACGTCGGCCCCGCGGCCCCCGGTGAACTCCTTGACCCGGGCGGGCAGGTCCTCGGTGGTGCGGTCGAGGACCAGGTCGCAGCCGAGCTGCTCGGCGGTGCGGACCTTGTCCTTGCCGCCGACCACCCCGATGACGGTGGCTCCGGCGGCCTTGCCGAGCTGGACGGCGGCGCTGCCGACCCCGCCGGCCGCGGCGTGCACCAGGAGGGTCTCGCCGGCCTGGAGCCGGGCCCGGCGGTGCAGCCCGAACCAGCCGGTCTGGTAGCCGATGTGGAGGGCGGCGGCCTCGGCGTCGTCCAGGGTGTCGGGGGCGGGCAGCAGCCCGGCCTCCGGGGCGGTGACGTACTCGGCGAACCCGCCGTGCGGCAGGCTGGGGTTGGCGATGACCCGGCGGCCGTCCTCGGTCTCCCCGCAGACCTCGACCCCGGGGGTGAAGGGCAGCGGCGGGCGGATCTGGTACTGGCCGCGGCAGAGCAGGGCGTCCGGGAAGTTCATGTTGGCGGCACGGACCCGCAGTCTCACCTCGCCCTCGCGGGGCTCGGGCTCGGGGACCTCTTCGAGCCGCATGACCTCGCGGGGTTCGCCGTGGGTGTGTACTCGCCATGCCTGCATCCGGGGCCTCCAGCCGCCGTCGAGGGATCACGCTCCGCACGGCATACTAAGCGGTCGCTTCGCCATCGGGCCAGGGCCGGGAATCGGACCGTCCGGGGCAGGAATCGGACGGTCCGCGGTGGTACGCGGGATTCCGGTGTCCCGTATGCGGCCTTCGGGGCAGCATGGCCCCACACATGCAATCCAGGGGGGAACGCATATGGGAAAGCGAACGAAACGGAGCACCGCGCTGGCCGGGGCCGTCCTCGTGCTCGCCGGGCTGGTCTCGGCGGCCGGGCCCGCCGCCGCGTCGGGGGCCCCGGTGGGGGCCGCGGCGGCCCCGTGCAAACCGAACCTGAGCGCCCTGGGCGCGCTGCCGGGCGCCGAGGCGGCCTGGCCCAGGGAAGGGGTCACGGCCCTGGGGCGCGGCACCCTGTCGGTCGGCTCCTCGCGGGGCAAGCCGGTCTACTGGACGGGCACCACCGTGCACCGGGTGCCGCTGCGCGACTCCCGGGACACCGGCACGCTCCTGGGCGCGGGCCCGGACGGGCTGATGGCGGGCTACTACACCCGCTGGTCCGACCACACCCGGGTGGCCTTCACCTACCGGGCGGGGGCCGCCGCGGTGACCCCGCTGCCGGGCGGCGAGCACGGCTCGCTCGGCCTGGAGTACAACGCCTCCGGCCTGCTGGTGGTCGGGAGGTACGGGGGCGACTCGGTCCGGGTCTACCGGGACGGCGCGCTGGTGCGGACCCTGCCGGTCCCGGGGGAGGTCGGCCCGGACGCGTACGTCGCCGAGGTCGGCGGCATCAACGCGCGCGGCGATGTGGTCGCCACCGTCAACCGGGCGGAACCGGACACCGGCGGGCGGGTGGAGTACTCCCATCCGGTGCTGTGGCCGGGGGACGGCGGGCCGGCCCGGGTGCTGCCGCAGGCAGGTCAGGGCTACAACTACAGCTGGGTGGCGGGCATCGCGGACGACGGCACGGCGGTCGGCAGCGACTGGTACGGGCCGGGCTACGAATGGACCGCCTGGGTGTGGCCGGGCACCCCCGGGAGCCCCGGCTCCTCCCCCGGCCGCCTGGGCTCCCACCCCTACCTGGCCCTGGAGGGGATCAGCCCGAACGGCGGGGTGGCGGTCGGTACGGCCCGGTTCCACCCCGACGACTCCGCGCAGCCGCGCGACCAGGCCGCACTGTGGCCGGGCGGCGGCCCGGTCCTCGCGCTGCCCCGGCTGGCCGCGGGCAAGGCCTCGGAGGCCCTGGCGGTCGCCGATGACGACCGGGTGGGCGGGCGCGCGGTGGACGCCGCGGGCCGGACCCGTGCGGTGATCTGGACCTGTGCCGGCCGGCAGGCCCAGCTGCCGTAGGCCGTCCCCCGCCGCGGCCGGTCCGGGGGCGCGGCCGTTCCAGGGGCGCTGCGGCCCTGGTGGTTTTCGGGGGCTCGCGGTATCGGTGGTGCATGACCGATGTGGAGCGCACTCCCGGGACCGGCGGGCTGCCCGGGCTGGCCGAACCGCCGCCGTACGGGGCGGCCGCCCTGCCGGCCGGGACCTATGCGGGGCGGCTGGTGCTGGTGACCGGCGGGGGCACCGGGCTGGGCCGGGCCATCGCGGCGGAGTTCGCCCGGCTGGGCGCGGACCTGCTGATCGCCGGGCGGCGGGCCGAGCAGCTGGAGGCGGCCCGGGAGGAGCTGGCGGCGGTGCCGGGGGCGGGCCGGGTGAGCGCGGCGGTCTGCGACATCCGGGACCCGGAGCGGGTGGCGGCGGTGTTCGACGCGGCGGGGGCGGCCGCCTCCGCCGCGTCCGGTTCCGCCGGCGGTCTGCCGGACGTCCTGGTGAACAACGCGGCCGCGAACTTCCCCAGCCCGGCGGAGGACCTCTCCCCCAATGCCTGGCGGGCGGTCGTGGACATCACCCTGACCGGCACCTGGTTCATGACCCGGGAGTTCGGGCGCCGCCACCTCGCGGCGGGCACTCCCGGTTCGGTGGTGAACGTGGGCGCCTCGTACGCCTGGACCGGCGGGCCCGGGTTCGCGCACAGTGCCGCGGCGAAGGCCGGGGTGAAGAACCTGGTGGAGACGCTGGCGGTGGAGTGGGGGCCGTACGGGATCCAGGTCAACGGGCTGGTGCCGGGGCTGGTGCCGCACCAGGACATGACCGCCGACATCCGGGACGGTCTGGAACGGGCGGCGGCCGGGGGGCGGGACGCCCGGCAGCCCGCCATGCGGGTGGGCCGGCCCCGCGAACTGGGCTGGGCCGCCACCTTCCTGGCCTCGCCCTACGGCCGGTTCATCAGCGGCCACACCCTGGTGGTGGACGGGGCGAACTGGCAGCGGCGTTCGCTGGTGAACCCGGAGGTGGTCCCGGTCCGCGAGCAGCTCGGCCGGGGCCCGTTCACCGGAGGCTGACCGGGATGCCCGCGGCCCCGGGCAGTGGGGGTCAGCCGCCGGTGAACTCCGGGGGCCGGCGGGCGGCCTGCGCCGCGTACCCCTCGCGGCAGTCCTCGGAGGTCAGGGTGTGGGCGGCGGTCATGGCCACCCGCTCCAGGGCGGCGGGCAGGGCCGCGTCGGCATAGGCGTCCACCGAGCGTTTGATGCCCTGGACGGCCAGCGGGGCGTTGGCGGCGATCTCGGCGGCCAGCGCCTCGGCGGTCGCGGCGAGTTCGGGCGGCGGGACGACCAGCTGGACCAGATTCAGGCGCGCGGCGGTGGCGGCATCGATCCGGCGGCCGGTCAGGGCCAGCAGTTTGGCCCAGCCCGCCCCCGCCTCGCGGGCGATCCGCAGGTCCCCGCCGGCGTCGACCGCGACACCGAGCCGGGCCTCCGGCAGGGCGAAGGAGGCGTCCTCGGCAGCCACCCGGATGTCGGCCATCAGGGCAAGTTCGAATCCGAAGCCCAGGCAGTGGCCCTGGACGGCGGCGATCACCGGCTGCGGGAGGCGGGCGAGGACCGCGAACCGCTCGTGGACCCAGCGGATGCCCTCGTAGTAGTTGCGGGTGCGGGCGGCCGGGGTGTCCCCGGTGATGGCCCCGCCGGGGGCGGTGACGTCGATCCCCGCGCAGAAGGCCCGGCCCTCCGCGCGCAGCAGGACCGCGCGCACGGTGTCGTCGAACCGGATCCGGTCGGCGAGCAGACCCAGCTGGCGGGTGGACTCCCAGCTCCAGCCGTTGAGTTTCTCGGGGCGGCAGAGGGTGAGGAACGCGATCCCGTCCGCGATGTCGAGACGGATGCGCTCCTCGCCCTCGGCGATCTCCCCGGACAGCGTGTCGATCACCCGGTCCGCCTCCCCTCGAAGGCTTCTGAAATAACTGACACTACGTCAGAAGGAGAGGGTAGGCGGGAGTCCTCAGCGGGGGAATACCTCGAACGGGACCGCCGGGCGGCCCCCGAAGCGGGCGGCGGCCTGCTGCGCGTTGCCGGTCAGGAAGGTCCGGCAGTAGTTCTCCGGGTCCTCGCTGGTGAGCACCTCGATATAGGCCCGGTGCTCCATCAGGGACTTCACCGACCGCTCCAGCCCGGGTCCGGCGTCCGCCGCGTGGGTGGGGGTGCTGGATCCGGCGACGGCCACCCAGCGGACCCCGTTCCAGGGCTCCAGGCCCTGCTCGGAGAGGAGCTCCGGGAAGATCCAGCGGTTGCCGGCGTCGGCCGCGGCGTCCAGGGTGGCCCGGCCGACCGCACGGTGGTCGGGGGTGTTCCAGTAGCCGCCCGGGCCGGGACCCCAGACGTCCCGGTGGTTGAGGGTGACCACCAGTTCGGGGCGGTGCCGGCGGATCGCCGCGGCGATGTCCCGGCGCAGCTCCAGCCCGTACTCGATGGTCCCGTCGCGGTGCTCCAGGAACTCGACCTCGGACACCCCGACCACGGCGGCACTGGCCCGCTGCTCGGCCTCCCGGAGCGGGGCGCATTCGGCGGGGGCGATGGTGTCGATGCCCGCCTCGCCGCGGGTGGCCAGCAGATAGACCACCTCGCGGCCGCCGTCCGTCCAGTCCGCGATGGCGGCGGCACAGCCGTATTCGAGGTCGTCCGGGTGCGCCACCACGGCGAGCGCCCGGCTCCAGTCGGTGGGCATCGGGGCCAACTGCTCCGGCCCGTCCCGGCGGTCCAGCGGTTCGTCCTTGTGCTCGGTCATGATCCGCAGAATAGGTCACCTGTGCCAGGGTGGACCGATGGAAGCACAGGGACGGGGGCGGGTCGTGCCGCTCCTCGACGCCACCGGGACCTTCTTCGAGAGCGCCGCCGAGGCCTTCCCCGGGGCCGGGCCGACGGCCTGGGCGCGGGCCGCCGCCATCGACCCGGGGGCGGTCGGGCCGGACGGGTCCTGGCGGCTGGACTTCCGCTGTTTCGCGGTGCCGCGGCGGGACGGGCGCTGGGTGCTGGTGGACGCCGGGGTGGGCCCGGCCGACGCACCGGGCGCGGACTGGTGCCCGGTGCCGGGCCGGCTTCCGGAGGCCCTCGCGGAGGCCGGGATCGCGCCGGGCGAGGTGGCGGCGGTGGTGCTGACGCATCTGCACGAGGACCATGTGGGCTGGTCGCTGGCCGCGCCGGGGGTG
This sequence comes from Streptomyces sp. NPDC033845, assembly GCF_055576225.1. Lineage (NCBI taxonomy): Bacteria > Bacillati > Actinomycetota > Actinomycetes > Kitasatosporales > Streptomycetaceae > Streptomyces > Streptomyces sp. NPDC033845. The sequence goes on from NZ_JBVIRI010000011.1 coordinate 152,778, forward strand.
CCGATGTTCCCGGAGGCCCGGTACGTGGTCCAGCGCGCCGAGACCGAGGCGCTGAGCCGTACCGACCCGGTGTGGGACCAGGTGGTCGTCCCGCTGCGGGCGGCCGGGCGGCTCCAGGAGGTGACGGGCCGGCGGCGGCTCGGCAGCCGGGCCGACGGGATCACCCTGCTGCCCACGCCCGGGCACACCCCCGGCCACCAGTCGGTGCTGGTGACCGGGCCCGGCGAGCGCGAGGTGGTGCTCACCGGTGATGCGCTGGTGCACGCCGTGCAGTTGGCGGATCCGTCCGTGGCGTACGCGCACGAGCGTGATCCGGTGACGGCCCGGAGCTCTCGCGAGGCGCTGCTGGAACTGGCCGCCCGGCGCGGGGCGGTGCTCGCCACGGCCCATCTGACCCGGCCCTTCGTCGAACCGTTGTGAGCCGGCCGGTTGCGCCTCGTCCGGTTACGCCTCGTCGCGGACCAGGGTCAGCAGGCGGTCCAGGACGCGGGTGCCGCCGGCCCGGAGGCCGTCGTGCTCGAACTCGTCGGTGACCCAGGTGCGCAGGCCGCGGACGGCGCGGGCCGTGTCCAGGGAGTGCGCGGTGTCCACGTACATGTCGTCGTGGTAGACGGCGGCGGCCACCGGCACCTCGTTGGCGGCCAGCCGGGCCCGGTCGTAGAGCGGGGTCCAGCCGGTGCGGGCGGCGAGGATCTCGGCGGTCTCGCGGAGCGGTTCCAGGGCCGGGTCGGTGGTGAAGTGCCAGGGGTGGATGGTCTCGCCGGTGAAGAGGAGCGGGGCGTCCCCGGCGAGTGCGGCGGCGGCGTCGAACCGGGGGTGCGCGGCGCGGACCCGTTCGGCGGCCCAGCCGGTGGGGGCGGCCGGGTCCTGGGCGTAGATGGCCTCGTGCAGCAGCGCGTAGAGGGGCTGGCCGGCGAAGGACAGCTGGGCGCGGACGCCCTCCAGGAAGGCGTCGGCGAGGGCCGGGCCGGCCGGTGTGCCGACGAAGGCGTTCTCCAGCAGGTAGTGGAGCTGGTGGCTGCCGTCGCCGGAGCCGAGGAGCAGGCCCAGCGACTGGAAGGCCTCCACGGTGAGCCGGTGGCCGCCGGGCAGGGTGACGGGGTGCTCCGCGAGGTGGGCCGCGATCCGGCGGGCCCGTTCCACGTCCATGGGGTAGCGGGCGTAGTGGGCCAGGTTCTTGCGTTCGATGCGCGGGTAGGCGGCGGCGTACACCTCGTCGGCGGTGACGTCGAGGCCCGGCAGTCCGCCGGTGATCAGGGCCGCCGCCAGGCCCTCGGGGGCGGTGGAGAGGTAGTGGGTGGTGCAGAAGCCGCCGAAGCTCTGGCCGAGGACGGTCCAGGGGGCGCCGCCGGTGAGCAGACGGCGGATCTCCTCGCAGTCCCGGACGATGGAGTCGGCGCGGAAGTGGGCCAGGTACTCGGCCTGCTGTTCGGGGGTGCCCCGGAGCGGCAGGGTCTGCCGGTTGGCCGGGGTGGAGCGGCCGGTGCCGCGCTGGTCGAGGAGCAGCACCCGGTAGTCGCTCAGGGCGCGGTCCAGCCAGGCCTGCCGGCCGGTGAAGCGGCGGGCGCCGCAGCCGGGGCCGCCTTCCAGATAGACCAGCCAGGGCAGGGTCTCGGGGTCCTGGCCGGCGGCGACCACCTCGCGGGCGTACAGCTCGATCCGGTCGCCGCCCTCGGGGCGGTCGTGGTCGAGGGGCACCTCGAAGTGGTGGTCCCTGAGGACCACGCCGGGCTGGCGGGTGGTGGTGGATCCGGTGCGGTGGCTGCTGGTCACGGGTGGTCCAGGGGTGCGGCGGAACGGGCGGTACGCCGAGTCTATGGGGTGTCCGGCGGGGTTCCGCCGGACACCCCCCGGGTCAGAACTCCACGACCGAGCGGAGGACCTCGCCCCGCTCCATCCGGGCGAAGGCCTCCTCGACCCCGTCGAGCGGGATCCGTTCCGAGACGAAGGCGTCCAGGTCCAGGCGCCCCTGGAGGTAGAGGTCGACGAGGAGCGGGAAGTCGCGTTCCGGCAGGCAGTCGCCGTACCAGCTGGACTTCAGCGCGCCGCCGCGGCCGAAGACGTCCAGCAGGGGCAGTTCCAGGCGCATGTCGGGGGTGGGGACCCCGACCAGGACCACGGTGCCGGCCAGGTCGCGGGCGTAGAAGGCCTGTTCGTAGGTCTCGGGGCGGCCTACGGCCTCGATGACCACGTCCGCGCCGTTCCCGTCGGTGAGGGAGCGGATGGCCTCGACCACGTCACCGGAGCGGGCGTTGACGGTGTGGGTGGCACCGAGTCCCTTGGCCCAGTCGAGTTTCCGGTCGTCCAGGTCCACCGCGATGATCTTGGAGGCGCCGGCCAGCCTGGCCCCGGCCACGGCCGCGTTGCCCACTCCCCCGCAGCCGATGACGGCGACCGAGTCGCCGCGGCCGACGTTGCCGGTGTTGATGGCCGCGCCGAGGCCCGCCATCACCCCGCAGCCCAGCAGGCCGGCGGCGGCCGGGGAGGCCGCCGGGTCCACCTTGGTGCACTGGCCGGCCGCCACCAGGGTCTTCTCGGCGAAGGCCCCGATGCCCAGGGCGGGGGACAGCGGGGTGCCGTCCTCCAGGGTCATCGGCTGGCCGGCGTTGTGGGTGGCGAAGCAGTACCAGGGGCGGCCGCGCCGACAGGCCCGGCAGCTGCCGCACACCGCACGCCAGTTGAGGACGACGAAGTCGCCGGGGGCAACGGAGGTCACGTCCGGGCCGACCGACTCGACGATCCCGGCGGCCTCGTGGCCGAGCAGGAACGGGAACTCGTCGTTGATCCCGCCCTGCCGGTAGTGCAGATCGGTGTGACAGACCCCGCAGGCCTTGACCTGGACCAGGGCTTCGCCCGGGCCCGGGTCCGGCACCAGGATGGTGGTGGTCTCCACCGGTGCGCCCTTGCTCCGTGCGATGACTCCCCGGACCCGGTGCGTCACGTCGTTCCCCACGTCTTTCCCCGCTCTGCTCGATCGTCGCCGGCTCGGTCTCACCGGACCGTCGAACGTTACTCCGGCGGGAGTTCGGGCGGTACGGCCCCGCGCAGGGCGGCACCGAAAGCGGCCACTCCGGGGTGGCCGGCGGCCCCGCCCCGGAAGGCGATCCCGGTACGCCGCTTCAGGCGCAGCCGGGTCAGCCGGACGGCCCCGGCGAAGCCCGGGTCCGGGGTCCGGGGGATGCCCAGCTGGGGCACCAGGGCCGCCCCCTGGCCGGCCGCGACCAGCGCGAGCACGGTGGCGAAGTCGTCGATCCGGTGGCGGACCCGGGGGGTGAAACCGGCCGTCTGGCAGGCCCGTACGGTCATCGCCTCGCAGAGGGTGCCCGGGGTGGCGGTGATCCACGGGGAGTGGGCGGCCCGGCGCAGCACCTCGCCGTCCGGCACCGGCCGGGCGGGGCCCGGGCCGGCTGCCGGGCCCTCGCCCGGGCCCTCGCCCGGGCCCTCGCCCGGGCCCTCGTCCGGGGCCTCGTCCGGCGGCTGGGCCAGGTACATGGACTCGGCGTACAGCGGCTCGACGGTCAGGCCCGGCTCCCTCGGGGCGGGCACCAGGTCGTAGACCTGGACCAGGGCCACGTCCAGGTCGCCGGCCCGCAGGGCGTCCGCGACGGCCGCCGGGTCGATCTCGCCGACCATCGGCTCCAGACGGGGATGGCGCTCGGCCAGGGCGGTCAGGGCGGCCGGCAGCAGGGCCCGGGTGGCGGTGGGGAAGGTGCCGATCCGCAGCACCCCGGCAGGACCGCCGCGGGCCTCGGCCAGCTCCGCGTCGGCCCTTTCCAGCCGTTCCAGGACGTGGTCGGCGTGCTCGACGAGGCGTTCGGCGGCCGCGGTGAGCCGGACCCCGCGGCCGGTCCGCTCCAGCAGCGGCAGCCCGGCCTCCCGTTCCAGTACGCCCAGTTGCTGGGAGACGGCCGAAGGACTGAAGGAGAGGGCCTCGGCGACGGCCGCGATGGTGCCCCGGTGGGCGAGTTCACGCAGCAGGCGCAGGCGCCGGACATCGAGCATCGGACCAGCTTACGGTTTCCGTAAGGAATGTGAACTGGATTCGATGCTCATGGTCGGACACGCTCGTTCCATGGCACAGGACACCGCCCCGAGGGGCATTCACGTACCGCTCGTCACCCCCTTCGACCGGGCCGGGGCGGTCGCCGCCGACGCGCTGGAGCGGCTGGCGCACGAGGCGCTGGACGGCGGGGCCGCCGGACTGGTCGCGCTGGGCACCACGGCGGAGGCCGGATCCCTCGACGCGGCCGAGCGCGAGCTGGTCACGGAGGTGTGCGCCCGGGTGTGCCGGGAGCGCGGTGCCTGGCTGACCGTGGGGGCGGGCGGCGGTGACATCCGGGCGGGCGCGGCGGAGCTGGCGCGGCTGGGCGGGCGGCCGGAGGTGCGGGCGGCGCTGGTGACCGTCCCCCCGTTCCTCCGCCCCTCGCCGGCCGGGGTGCTGGCACACTTCCGGCGGCTGGCGGAGGCCAGCGCGGTGCCGCTGATCGTCTATCACGTCCCCTACCGCACCGGGCTGCCGCTGGACGCGGACACCCTGCGGGCCCTGGGGGCGCTGCCGGGGGTGGCCGGGATCAAGTACGCGGCCGGCGGGATCGACCAGGAGACGGTGGCGCTGCTCGGGGACCTGCCGGACGGTTTCGCGGTCCTGGCGGGTGACGACGTCTGTCTGTCCCCGCTGTTGGCGATGGGGGCGGCGGGCGGGATCGTGGCCTCGGCACATCTCGCGACCGAGCGGTTCACGGCACTGGCCGCGGCCTGGGAGGCCGGTGAGGCGGGGCGGGCCCGGGACCTGGGGCACGCGCTGGCGCGCCTGTCCGCCGCGGTGTTCACCGAGCCCAATCCGGTGGCGCTGAAGGGGGTGCTGCACGCGCGGGGGCGGATTCCCTCCCCGGGGGTGCGGCTGCCGCTGCTGCCCGCCTCGGCGGCCTCGGTGGACCGGCTGCTCGGGGAGCTCGAACGGCTGGAGCGCTCCGGGCTGCCTGGCGCGCCGTGTTCCGTGCCCGCCGCCTCCTCCTGAGACCGTGTCAGGACGGGTGGCACCGGCATCGGACCGGTACCGCCCCGGACCGCACCAGGAGCTGCCCGTGCACGCCGCCGTACCCCCGCCTCCCCCGCCGGGCCCTGTGTCCCGGCCGGCTCCGGACCGGTTCCGGGCATCCGCCGCGGCCCGGCCGTCGCCGCTGGTGGCGGCCACCGGGATCGTGCTCGACGGGGCCGGGCGGGTGCTGCTGCTGACGCCCTCGTACCAGTCGTGCCCGGAGCTGCCGGGGGGCGCGGTGGAGGACACCGAGACCCCGGAGGAGGGGCTGGCTCGGGAGCTGAAGGAGGAGCTGGGGCTGGACATGCCGGTGGGGCGGCTGCTGGCGGTGGACTCCCGGGGGCCGGGCGGTGCGGCCGGGCCGGGGCGCTCGCTGGTGGTGCACGTGCATCTGGTGGGGCCGCTGTCGGCGGAGCAGTGCGCGGCCCTGTCGTATGTGGAGGGGGAGGCGGCGGAGGCGCACTGGCACACCCCGGAGGAGGCTTGCGAGCTGCTGCCGGCCCGGGTGGCGCCGCGGCTGCGGGCCGGGCTGGCCGCGCTGTACGCCGGGTCCTTCGCCCATCTGGTCGACGGGGTGCCGCAGCCGGGTTCGCCGGCCGGTCTGGAGCCGGGGCGGCGGGCCGAGCTGGAGCACGAGAACGCCCTGGACGCGGCGGGGCGGCGGGCCAGCCGCCCCAAGGCGTTCACCGCCGCGCACATGCTGTTCACGGACGGCTCGGGGCGGCTGCTGCTGGTACAGCCCGCGTACGGGGCGGCCGGGCGCTGGCAGCTGCCGGGCGGCGGGGTGGACAGCGATCTCGGGGAGAGCCCGCGCGACGGGGCCCGGCGGGAGGTGCGGGAGGAACTGGGGCTGGAGCGGGAGCCCGGCCGGCTGCTGGCGGTGAACTGGGCCAGCCGGGCCCCCTATCCGGCGCGGGTGGCGTTCGCCTTCGACGGCGGGGTGCTGTCCGAGGCCGAGCTCGGGATGATCCGGCTGCCGCCGGCGGAGCTGCGGGACTGGCGGCTGGCGGACCCGGCGGAGCTGCGGGAGCTGGTCCGGCCCAAGCTCCGGCGCCGGATCGAGGCCTGTCTGACGGCCCTGCGGACCGGCTCCGGGCCACTGGAACTGCATGCCGGGCGCCCCTGGCGGGGGGCGGAGGGGCTGCCGGGGCGTCAGGGCGGCTGACGGGGGGCGGGACTTGCCGGGCCGGGCCCGGCGGGTCCCGAACGTTTCCCGCCCGGAATCCGGTCGCCAACCGGCTTGTGGGACAGCCGATTTGACATTCCTGCGGCAGCAAATTCATTGATGCACCGGGTGGATGCGGAACGGAATTCGGAGAACCGGAAATTCCATGTCCGTTTTCACCTGTTCCGGGGCATTGAATATGTTCTGTAAATTGATCAGTGAGACCGGTCATACTGCGAAATGCATCACTTGTTACCGCAGGTCCGGCTCGCATACGGTCACCGCAATCCCGATGGGTCACCGAATACCTGAGGAATTGCGCCATGCCCGGAAAAGGTAAGCACCGCCGCCCCAAGAACAACCCGCTCACCCGCGGATTCGCCATCGCCGGAACCGGCGGCGCGGCCCTGCTGCTGCCCCTGATCGGGGCGACCACCGCGGAAGCGGCGACCGCGAGCCATTCCGTGACGGCCGGCGACACCCTTTCGAAGATCGCCGAGAGGTATTCGGTGAAGGGCGGCTGGAAGAAGCTCTACGAGGACAATCGCGCGGTGATCGGAAACGACCCCTCGCTGATACGCCCCGGCACCAAGCTCTCCCTCGGCGCCACGGCCTCCAAGGCCGCCAAGACCGCGAAGTCGGCCGAGCCCGCCCGAGCCGCCGAGCCCGCCCGGGCCGACCGTACGGCCCGGACCACCACGCTCTACCCGAACAACCTCGACGGCTGGATCCGGCAGTCCCTCTCGATCATGGCGCAGCGCGGAATTCCGGGCAGCTACGACGGCATCCACCGCAATGTGATGCGCGAGTCCAGCGGCAACCCGCTCGCGATCAACAACTGGGACATCAACGCGCAGAACGGCATCCCCAGCAAGGGCCTGCTCCAGGTGATCTACCCGACCTTCAAGGCCTACCACGTGCCCGGCACCAAGTTCGACCAGTACGATCCGGTCGCCAACATCGTCGCCGCCTGCAACTACGCGGCCGACCGCTACGGCTCGATCGACAACGTCAACGGCGCCTACTGAGCGCCGGCGCACGGGGCGCCGGTCCGGTCAGACGGCGCCCAGCAGCCGGGTGAACTCCGCCGGGTCGGCGGTGAAGCCCCGGATCGAGGGGTGCAGGCTCCAGTCGCCGGCGGGCTCGCGGAGGAAGGTGGCGACGGTGGCCGCCGAGGCGGTCCCGAGGCCGGAGAAATCGTCCTGAACGAGATCGGTGTAGCCCTCCCGGATCCGCACCGCGGTGTTCGGAATGTCCCCGAACGTCTTGCCGGCCTCACTGCCCTGGATGACCACCCCGATCACCACCCGGGTGAGCTCGGCCGACATCCGGTCGAGCTCGACGGTCATGACCTCGTCGAACCCGAATCCCTGGCCGGTGCGGCTGTCCCGGTTGAGGGTGATGGTGCCGTCGGGCGCCCGGTTCCCGAAGTGGACCAGGTACACCGGGGCGCCCTCGGGGTCGCGGGCGCCGTAGACGGCGGCCACCAGGTCGAGGTCATGGGCCGGGGCTCCGGCCGGACTCGGATCCCACTTCAGCGCGACCTCGACCCTGCCCAGGCCCTTGCTTACACCGCTCATCGAACTTCCCCTCCTCGACCGGGAGTTCCACCCTACTCCCGGCCGGGCAGCACCACGACGCCGTCCTCGTCCGCGTAGACGGTGTCACCTGGCCGGAAAGTGATGTCGCCGAAGGAGACCGGCCCGTCGAGGACCCCGGCACCGGTCTTGCCGCTCTTGCGGGGGACGGTGCCCAGGGCAAGGACCCCGAGGTCGAGTCCGCCGAGCGCCACGCTGTCCCGGACCGCCCCGTGGACGATCAGCCCGGCCCAGCCGTTGCGCACCGCGGCGCCCGCGATGAGGTCGCCGACCAGTGCGGTGCGCAGCGAGCCGCGGCCGTCCACCACCAGGACCGCGCCCTCCCCGGGGGTGTGCAGGAGTTCGCGGAGGAGGGCGTTGTCCTCGTGGCAGGCGACCGTGCGGACCGGGCCGGCGAACATCCGGCGACCGCCGATGCCGCGGAAGGGGGTTCCGCAGATGGCCAGTGCCTCGCCGTACTCGTCGTAGAGGTCGGCGGTGGGCGCGGGGGTGACGGGCATGGCGGGACCCTCTGTTCCTGGGGCTGCTGCGGGAGTTGCCGCGGGGATGTTGGCGGGGTGGTCGGTGCGGCTGATGGGGCGGCCCGGGCCGTTCGGGGGGGGCGGCCCGGGACGCCCATCCTGTCACCAGTCCCCGTCGGCCACCGGCTTGCCCTGGGGGGCGTCGCCCAGCGGGTGGATCTGGTGCTGACCGGGCGGGGTCCAGGGGGTGTGGTCGTCGCCCAGCCAGTCCCCGACGGGCTTGACCTGGCCGAGGGTGTCGGCGGGGGCCAGGTCGGTGCCGTCCTCGTCGTAGTAGTCGAACCAGGGCAGGCCGGCCCGGGTGTAGGCGGCGCGGTCCACCGGGGAGGGCGGGGCGGGCTCGCCGGTGATGCGCTGCCATTCGGGCGGGGTCACCAGATGGACGAAGACCCGGCCGGTGGGCTCCGGGGACCAGTCGGCGGGCGGTCGGTCGTCCTGGTAGACCTCCTGGCGCATGCTGCCGCCGACGCCGAGGCCCATGGCGGCCGGGGCCGCGGCGGCCCGGGGTGCCGGGGCGGCAGCCATGGCGGGGAGCGGGACGGGTCCCCCGCCGGGCACCAGCCCCGCGGGCCCGCCGCCCGGGGCCGCCGGGCCCGATCCGTAGCCGAAGGGGGCGCCGCCGGGGGCGTACGGTGCCGGGGGCTGGACGGCGGCGCGGGCGGCCCGGGCCGCTTCCTGGCGCTGGGCCTCCCGCCAGTCGGCGAGCCGCGGCCCGGTCAGCGGGAAGGACTGGAGCTGGATGCCGCCGGTGGTCTCCTCGCCGGTGACCTGGCCCTCGACGGTGGCGCCGAGGCCCAGGGGGACGGCGACGAACTGGCGGACCGTGCCGGTGCCGGAGTTGATCCCGTCGAGCCAGGGCTGGCGGGGCAGCACCAGGTAGTTCTGCGGGCGCCGGTCCAGCCGGCCGGTCCAGCGCTCCCCCGACACCGCGCACACCTTGCCCACGCCGATCTGGAGGGCGGCCGGTTCGCGGCTGCCACCGAAGCTCAGCCACATCGCCTCGCGGAGGTGGACGGGCAGCACCACCCCGCCGCGCCGCCGCCATTCCTCCGGCACCGGGCCGGGGCAGTCCTCGATCCGGCGCAGCGGGAACTCCCCGAGGCCGGGCGGCAGGGCATGGGTGCCCTGCTCCGGGAGTCGCAGGGTGCGGATGAACCGGACCTGCACCCCGCCGCCCAGCAACAGGGCGTTGCCCTCGATCCGTACGGAACCCGACATGCTCGTCCCCTCCGTTCGCGACCCGTTCCGACCGCAGGATTTGCGGCCGAACCGGATCGTTATCCTCAAGTTTTCCTCAGAACTAGTGACGCTCCCCGCGTGGCCTTTCTAGCTTCCTCAGCAACCCCCTCCGTTCGACAGAGAGTCCATGATGAAGGTTTCCAAGGCCGGTGCGGTCGCCGCAGTGACCGTACTCGTCCTGACCGCCTCCGGATGCGGTGATGACGCCGCTGACATGCCCACGATCTCCATCGGGGTCAAGTTCGACCAGCCGGGACTGGGGCTGCGCGAGCCTGGAGGACGGTTCTCCGGATTCGATGTGGACGTGGCGCGATACGTCGCCAAGGAGCTCGGCTACGCACCGGAGCGGATCGAGTTCAAGCAGGTCTTCAGCGCGGACCGGGAGCTGATGATCAAGCAGAACGAGGTCGAGTTCGTCGTCGCCAGCTACTCGATCAACGAGAAGCGCAAGGCCGAGGTGGACTTCGCCGGTCCCTACTTCGTGGCCCACCAGGATCTGCTGGTGCGCACCTCGGACACCGGGATCAAGAAGGCCCAGGACCTGAACCACAAGACGCTGTGCTCGGTCACGGGCTCCACCTCGGCGGAGAACTTCCGGACCAAGCTGGCGCCCAAGGCCGAGGTCATGGAGGTGGGCGGGTACTCGGAGTGCATCACCGCGCTCAAGGAGAACGTGCTCGACGCGATGACCACGGACAACGCGATCCTCGCCGGCTACGCGGCGCAGGAGATCAACCGGGGCAAGTTCAAGCTCACCGGGCTGAGCCTGAGCGACGAGAAGTACGGGATCGGCCTGAAGAAGGGCGACACCGAACTCCAGACGAAGATCAACGCGGCGCTGCGCAAGATGGTCGAGGACGGTTCCTGGGAGGGCTTCGTGAAGGCGAACTTCGGGGCGGCCAACTACCGCCACGAGCCGGCGCCGAAGATCACCGAGGGCAGCTGACCCGGTCGGCGGTCGCTGCCCGCGGGCCGTCACGGTTCGCGGGGGGGGCACGGTTCGCGAAGGTCACGGCGTGGTGGGGGTCACGGCGTGGTGGGGCGGGCGGCGCGGTCGGCCAGTGAGCTGAACTCGTTCCAGCTCAGCCGGGGCGGGCGCTCGTCCCAGACCTTCTGGGAGAGGGCGGCCAGCGGGCGCCGGATGCCGTCGGCGACCTGGGCCTGGGTCTGCGCTCCGGCCAGGTCGGCCCAGACGGCGAGCCGGGCCCCGAGTATCTGGTTCTGGTACTGGGCCGGCACGGGGGTGGTGCCGCGCAGCACCAGCGGGGTCCACTGCTCGTAGATCCGCCGGCCGGTGGGGTATGTGAACTGGTTGGGCTGGCCGAGGACGTAGTACAGGTACTCGTCGTTGAGGTTGACCACGCTGCGGCCCTCCTGCAGGTAGGGCAGCGGCGGGCGGGCGCCGATCTCCTTGCCGGTCCAGTACTCGGCCTGGATGTCGCGATCCGGGCGGGCGATGCCACCGGCGAAGAATCCGTCGTTCCAGGCCTTGAGCTGCTTCCCGGAGGGGCGGACCACGGCGGCCCGGTCGTTGAGCCAGCCGGTGGCGAGGTCCTGGACCCGGGCCCCGGAGCCGTATCGGGCCCGGGCCGCGGCGGCCAGCTGGGGGAAGGACGCCTCGGGGTTGGCCCGGACCAGGGCCTGGTACTCGTCGGCGCCCAGGTGCCAGGCTCCGGCGGGGAACAGCGGGATGTACTCGCGGAGCAGTTCGTCGATCAGCTTGGCGGAGGCCGGGTTCGATATGTCCACGGCGCCCTTGACGGCCTTGCCGGCCGCGTCCCGCAGCTGGAGCTGCGGGTGGGCCCGCAGGACCGCGCCGAGATGTCCGGGCGAGTCGATCTCGGGAACCACCGCGATGTGGAGCCGCTCGGCGAGGGCCGTGATGCGGCGGACCTCGGCCTTGCTCAGATGCGGGGTGGAGACGATCTCCGGGTGGCTGGTGGACTCGATCCGGAAGGCCTGGTCGTCGGAGAAGTGCAGGCCGAGCTGGTTGAGCTTGAGGTCGGCCATCTCGCGGAGCCGGTCCTCTATCCAGTCCGCCGAGAAGTGCTTGCGGGCGATGTCCAGGTTGAGGCCGCGCTGGGGTTTGGCGGGCCGGTCCCGGACCGTGCCCTCGCCCAGGGACCCGTCGGTGCGAAGGGCCTGCTTGAGGGTGCGGGTGCCGTAGAAGACCCCCGCCTCGTCCGGTCCGGTGATCTTCACCTGGCCGTCCTTGACGGCCAGGGTGTACGACTCGGGGGTGCCGGAGCCCTTGGCGCCGAGGGACAGCTGGACATCGCCGCGGGCGGGGCCGGCGGTCCCGCCGTAGGCCATTCCCGTCTCCTGGGCCAGGAGTCTCCCCTCGTCGGTGAGGCCGGGGCTCTTGGGATCCACGACCACCCGGGCCCCGTCGGCCGGCCGCCAGCCGGGCCCCCGGGCCGGGCTGTGCTCCCGGACCGCGGGCACGGTGCGCGGGGCGGTGGACAGCGGCTGGGTGGGGCTGGGCTCCGGGGTGGGCGCGGCCTCCACGGAACCGGCCGGTGCGGTGCCGGTGGCGGTGTCGGAGCCCGTGCCGCTGCCGGTGCCTGTGCTGGTGCCGGGGTCGTCGGGGCCGCCGGTGGCCGTGGGGGCGGCCGGCTCACGGGCCGCGTCCGCGCCCTGTTCGGCGGTGGCGCAGCCGGGGACGGCCAGGGAGATCAGCGCCGCGACGGCGGCCGTCACGATCAGGTGGCCGTGGTGGCCGTGCTGGCCGCTCTTTCGCGTCCCGGTCTTCCGCATCACATACCTGCCTCTCCCCCGACCAACGTCGCACGGGGCTCGCTGCTGCGCGACCCGGCCGGGGCCGGCAGGTGGGCGGCGACCACACGGCCGCCGCGGCCGCTCGCCCGGCGCTCCAGGGCACCGGAGAGAAGGGCCAGGGCGAGGGCGGCGGCGGCCAGGGCGGCACCGACCCAGTTGGGGGCGGTCCAGCCCAGGCCCGCGCTGATGACGAGCCCACCGAGCCAGGCGGCGAGGGCGTTGCCCAGGTTGAAGGCGCCGATGTTCATGGCGGAGGCCAGGGTGGGGGCACCGGCGGCCTGGTCCAGCACCCGCTTCTGGAGCGGGGGCACGGTGGCGAAGCCGAGGGCGCCGATCAGGAACAGGGTGACGGCCGCGGTGGCCTGGTGGTGGGCGGTGACGGTGAACAGGGCGAGGACCAGGGCGAGGGCGCCCAGGGAGGTGTAGAGCATCGGCATCAGGGCCCGGTCGGCGAAGCGGCCGCCGATCAGGTTGCCCGCGACCATACCGAGGCCGAGCAGGACCAGGAGCCAGGTCACCGAGCCCTCGGCGAAGCCGGCCGCCTCGGTCATCATCGGGGTGATGTAGGTGATGGCGGCGAAGACCCCGCCGAAGCCGAGCACCGTCATGCCCATGGCCAGCAGCACCTGGACGTTGCGGAAGGCGGCCAGTTCGTGGCGGATCCGGACACCTTCCGGCCTGGGCAGTTCGGGGACCAGACGGGCGATGCCGAGCAGTCCGACGACGCCGAGGGCGGCGACGATCACGAAGGTGATCCGCCAGCCGAGGGTCTGGCCGACCAGGGTGCCCAGCGGCACGCCGACCACATTGGCCACGGTGAGGCCGGTGAACATCATCGCGATGGCGCCCGCCTTCTTCTGCGGGGCGACCAGCTCGGCCGCGACCACGGCGCCGATGCCGAAGAAGGCTCCGTGGGCCAGCGAGGCCACGATCCGGCCCGCCAGCATCACGCCGAGGGCCGGGGCCACCGCGGACAGCAGATTGCCCGCCACGAACAGCCCCATCAGCAGCATCAGCATGCGCTTGCGGGATATCCGGGTGCCCAGGACGGTCATCAGCGGGGCACCGAGGACCACACCGAGGGCATAGCCGGTGACCAGGAACCCGGCGGTGGGGATGGAGACGCCGTAGTCACCGGCGATCTGGGGCAGCAGGCCCATGATGACGAACTCGGTGGTGCCGATTCCGAAGGCACCGATGGCGAGGGCGAGGAGTGCGAGGGGCATGAGGGGTCCTAGGCAGGGCGGTCCGGGGGCGGAGACGGCCGACACATGATTGCGGTCGCCGCTTGCATGCCTCGACATTAATTGCAGGCGCGGGTTAATTGCAAGCGCGGGCTACCGCCCCTGTGGACTATCCTGGTGGCAGCCCCGGAAGACGCCCACCCCCAGACGCAGAGGAGCCCGCCCCCATGACGGCCACGGATAGCTCACGGACCGCCCTCTCCCAGGGCTGGTGCGCCCTCTCCCTGCTGCACGGCCGGATAGAGACGCACATCGAACGGGCCCTCCAGGCCCGGCACGACCTCAGCATGCGCGAGTACTCGCTTCTGGACGTGCTCAGCAGGCAGCACGACGGACCGGGCGGACACCTCCAGATGAAGCAGGTCGCCGACGCCGTGGTGCTCAGCCAGAGCGCGACCACCCGGCTGGTGACCCGGCTGGAGGAGCGGGGCCTGCTGTCCCGCTACCTGTGCCCGACGGACCGCCGGGGCATCTACACCAACGTCACCGAGGCCGGGGCGGAGCTGCTGCTCGCCGCCCGGCCCACCAATGACACGGCCCTGCGGGAGGCCCTGGACGCGGCCGCGTCCCACCCCGAGCTGGCACCACTGGTCGCCACCGTGGAGCAGCTCAACGCATAGCGCGGATCGGCTCGCCGCGCAGCGCGGGTCAGCTCGGCTCGGGCGACGGGGGCGGCCAGGACACCGAGGGGCCCGGGGCGGAGCCGCCCGGGGTCGGCTGCACGGCCGAGGGGCCGCCCGAGGGCGTGCCGGTCGGGGGCGGGGCACTGGTACCGGGGGCGCCGGGCGAGGCGCTCGAAGACGGCGGCGCGCCGATGCCGGTCGGCAGCCCGCTCGGGCCGGTGCCGGTCCCGGGGTCGCTCGGCTCCGCGCTGGGGCTCGTACTGTGCCGCTCGCTCGGCTCCGCGCTGGGCCGGCCCTCGGGCGTGCCGGAGCCGCCGGTGCGGGAAGGCGGTGCGGAACCGATCTCCGGCGGGGCCGCCGGTGGTGTCGGGCGCCCCGGCTGGTCCGCGGACGTGAGCAGGAAGTAGCAGGCCAGCGCCACGGCGGCCGCGATCGGGACGGCCAGCGGCAGCAGGAAGCGACGCAGCCACACCCCCGGGGTCCGGGCCGTTCCCCGCCCGGGCGGGTCGGCGGGGCGCAGGTCCCGCACGGTGACCGACTCGGCGCGGGCCGCGAAGGCCTCCCGGAGCCGCCCCTCGACCTCCCGTTCGCGTCCGCCCGCCGGGTTCCCCCAGGGGCCTCTGCCGTCCGTACCGCCCGTCATACCCGTCCCTCCAGAATGCGTTCCAGCGCGTCCAGGGCGCGGCTGGCGTTGGACTTGACCGCTCCCCGGCTGATCCCCAGGGTCTCCGCGATCTCCGCCTCGCTGAGCTCGGCCCAGTAGCGCAGCACCAGGACCTCGCGTCGGCGGGGGGTGAGGCGTTTCAGTGCGGCCAGCACCTCGCGGTGTGCCTCGTCGACCACCACCAGGGTCTCGGCGGAGGGCAGTTCGGCGGCGGGCGGCGGGGTCCAGGCGCGGGCGGTGCGCCGGCGGCGCAGGACCGACCGGGCGGTGTTGACCACGGCGGTCCGCAGATAGCCGAGGGCGTTGTCGACCTCGGCTATCCGCTCCCCGTGCCTTCGGTAGAGCGCGGTGAAGGCGTCCTGCACCACGTCCTCGGCGGTCGCCAGGTCGTCGACGAGCAGCACCGCCAGCCGGACCATCCGCAGCCGGTGCGCGTGGTAGAGCTCGCTGACGGTGGGATGGCCCGCCGGGTCGCCCACCGGACCGGACCCCGGGCCCGGGACGGAGCCGGGCCCGGGGTCCGGCGGGTGACCGTACGGGGAGAGGGCCGCGTGCCGGTCCGGCGGCGCGAGCCGGTCCCGCAACAGCAGCAGCGGACCGGACAGCAGACCGCGCAGCAGTGCGCGCACGCCGGGCGGACCGCCCCGCCGGGCCCGGTCGGAGCCGGGCACGGCGAAGCGGAACGGTACGGCGGGGTACGGCACGAGGCTCCTCGGATGGGGCACGTCAGCTCTGGGTGCGGCGCCGCACGGTGTAGAGGGCTCCGGCCCCGAGCGCCACCAGCCCGGCGGCACCCGCACCGACCATGGCGGTGGCCGCGTTCGATCCAGTATGGGCGAGCTCGGGGGCGGCGCTCGCATCGCCGGGGGCGCTGGGGGCGGCACTCGGGACGGCGCTGGGGGCGGCGGTCGGCGCCTCGCTGGGAACCGCGGACGGGGCGGCGCTCGGGGTGGCGGTGGGCGGGGCACTGGGCGAGGCGCTGGGAACCGTGCTCGGGGCCGCGGTCGGCGGGGTGCTCGCGCTGGGCTGCGGCGGGCTGCTCACCGCCGGGGAGGGTGCGGCCGAGGGCATCGCGGTCGCGGGGACGACCGAGGGGCCGGAGGCCGCCCAGGCCGGGGCGGCCAGGGCCGCCAGTGCACCGGCGGTCGCCAGGGTGAGGCCGGCGCGCTTGAGGTTGTTCACGTTGTTCTCCCGAGTCCGGTGAAGGGGGCCGGTCGGCACCCTTCACCCCCGCACGACGCGCGACCCGCCGGGAGGTTGCCGCCGATCGGGAAATATTTCCGCCGTACCCTCGGACGAGCCCCTCGACCGCCTCGACCATGGCGGCCCGCGGTTCTGGAGCAGAAGGAGCAGGGAGAGCAGTCGGTCGGCGCGCATCCGCCGGGCTGTGCGGAACCGGCGGTTTCACCTACCGGCACGGCGAGACGGCCGTCGGCTACGTCTTCGACTAGGCGCTGTCGGCGGCCGGGACCGCACCCTGGGTGCCGGGCGGCATCGGCTCCACGCCGACCACCTGACGCACCTTCACCGGCTTGATCTGGCCGACGGCCGTGTTGAAGAGCAGCAGCCGGGGTCAGGCGTCGGGGACCAGGACCACGGCCGTGCCGTAGGCGCAGACCTCGGTGCCGAGGTCCGCGGCGTCGGTGACGTCGAAGCGCATCATCAGCACCGCGTTGGCGCCACGGGCCCGGGCCTGTTCGATCAGCCGGTCCATGGCCTGGTTGCGGGTTTCGACCAGGGTCTTGGTGAGGCCCTTCAGCTCCCCGCCGATCATCGACTTCAAACCCGCGCCGATCTGGCTGCCCAGATGCCGTGAGCGCACGGTGAGCCCGAAGACCTCACCGATGACCTGGGTGACCCGGTAGCCCGGCACGTCGTTGGTCGTGACGACCAGGACGCCCGCCTTGGTGCCGGGGCCGCCGCCGTAGTCCTCGATTCCCATGCCACCACCTTGCGTCCGGCGGCCCGGGCCCGCAATACCTGGACCCGACCCGACACCTGGGCCCGCGCGGAGAGCGGGCGGCGGGCTCTAGGAGAGGGCCAGGTCCTCGACCGTGTCGGCGCCGGGGAGCTCGGCGAACAGCCTGCCCGGCACGATGAGCTTGCCGCGCCGGCTGCCGCTGCCGATCAGTACGTACGGCAGGCCGAGCAGCGAGGCGTCCACCAGCAGCGGCCAGTCCGAGGGGAGGCCGATGGGGGTGATGCCGCCGTACTCCATGCCGCTGAGCCGCACGGCGGTGTCCATCGGGGCGAACGACACCTTCCGGACCCCCAGCCGGCGGCGGACGGTGCCGTTGACGTCGGCGCGGGCGGCGGAGGGGACCAGACAGGCGGCGAGCGTGGTCTCACCGCCGCGTTTCGCGGCGACGATCACGCAGTTCGCCGACTGGTCGAGGAGTTCCTTTCCGTAGTGCTCCACGAAGGCCGCCGTGTCGGCGATGGCCGGATCGGTGTCGACGTAGAGGATCTCGGCGGCCGGGGTCGGTCCCTGCCAGGCGCGGACCGCCTCGGCGACCGGGGCGACGAGGGCTTCGAGGTGGCCGGGGGCGGGATGGGCCGGGTCGAACGGGCCGATGGGTGCGCGCATGGAGGTCATTCTGCAACGGGCGTCGGGCATCGGGGGCGGGGCGGTGGGATCCTGGGGGTTCGGGGCGAGGGCGAGTGGGAAGGGAGCCGCGGATGGATCCGGTGGCCGCCCTGCGGCGGATCGCTTTCCTCCTGGAGCGCGGCCGGGCACCCACCTATCGGGTGCAGGCGTTCCGGACCGCCGCGGCCCGGGTCGTCGAACTCGGTGAGGCGGAGGTCGCGGAACGGGCCGCCGCGGGGACCCTGGAGACGGTCCGCGGTATCGGGCCGAAGACCGCCGGGGTCGTCGCGGAGGCCCTCGCCGGCCAGGTGCCGGAGTATCTGCGCCGGTTGGAGGACGAGGTGGTGGCGGTGGATCCGCCGCCGGACACCGGAGGGCGCGGCACCGCCCTCCGGGCCGCGCTGCTCGGGGACTGCCATCTCCACTCGGACTGGTCCGACGGCGGCAGCACCATCGAGGAGATGGGCCGCACGGCGGCCGAGCTCGGTCACCGGTGGGCCGTGCTCACCGACCACTCGCCGCGGCTGACGGTGGCCCGCGGGCTGTCCGCGGAGCGGCTGCGGGAGCAGCTGGAAGAGGTGGCCGAGCTGAACGCCCGGTGGGCGCCGTTCCGGCTGCTGACCGGTATCGAGTGCGACATCCTCGACGACGGCTCGCTGGACCAGGATCCGGAACTGCTCGCCGAACTCGACCTGGTGGTGGTGTCGGTGCACTCCAAACTGCGGATGGACCGGCGGGCGATGACCCGCCGGCTGGTGGCCGCGGTCGGCAATCCGCATGCGGATGTACTGGGGCACTGCACGGGCCGGCTGATCACCGGGCGGGCCCGGCCGGAGTCGGAGTTCGACGCGGCGGAGGTGTTCGCGGCCTGTGCGGAGGCGGGCACCGCCCTGGAGATCAACAGCCGTCCGGAACGGCTGGATCCGCCCCGTCGGCTGTTGCGCGAGGCGGTGGCGGTGGACGGGCTGCTGTTCGCGGTCGATACGGACGCGCACGCGCCGGGACAACTGGACTGGCAGATCTACGGATGCGCCCGGGCGGAGGAATGCGGGGTCCCCGCCGAGCGGGTGGTGAACACCTGGCCGCTGCGGCGGCTGCGGGCATGGACGGCGGGCTGATCCGGGGACCCGTCGTCCGGGAGGCCCTGGACGCTCTGCGGGTCCCTGCGCCCGTGGACCAGGCGCGGCTGGTGGACGATGCGGAAGCGGTGGTTCTCCTCGGCCAGCTTCCGGCCCTCGCCGTCGGTGAAGACCCCGGTGATCTCGTAGTCCCCGCAGGCCGTCCGCCCGACCGGGAGGTGTTCGGCCGGCAGGTGCACCTCGTACGGGCCGCCCGCCCGGAAGCTGCCGAGCGGGGCGCTGATGGGGGGCAGGGCGTTGCCGTCGCGCCGCCGGGTGCGGGTGAAGGTGAGCCCGTCGACGGGTGCGCGGAGGCTGAAGGTCAGGGCCACGGTGACCAGGGCGCCCTCGGGCAGTTCGAAGGGCCCGGTCTCGGTGCCGCTCAGTGGGATGGTGCGTCGGCCGTGCTCGTCCGAGAGAAGGGACACGTCCACCAGTTCGAACACCTGCTCGTGCGGCATGGCCGCTCACCTCCGGGTCTCCGGTCGCCCGGACGCGCCGCCCGGCGTACCGCCCGGCGGCGCGTTCGCGCGCACCCTCCATCATCGCCGGATCCGGGCCTCCGCGGCCAGCGGTCCGGCCAGGTCACGCTGGATGTCGGCGATGTGATGGGTGACGATCCGGCCACTCCAGGTGTCGCAGAGGGCCGGGACCTGGAGGGTTCCCCGGTAGTGGTGCCCGGTGGCCTCGTAGGCGCGGCGCAGCTCGGCGTGGGCCTCGGGGGATTCCTCCGGCGAGCCGAGGACGGTGACCGGGACGGATTCGCCGAGGCCGAGCCGGGCGTGCAGGGCCAGGAGCTTGCGGGAGGCGGGACAGTTCGCGGAGAGGTACAGCCGGTAGCGGCGGGGGGTCGGGGAGAATCCGGCTCCGATACGGCCGCGCAGGACTGTGCCGGTACCGGTGGTACCGGTGGTACCGGTGGTACCGGTGGTACCGGTGGTACCGGTGGTACCGGTGGTACCGGTGGTACCGGTGGTACCGGTGGTACCGGTGGTACCG